>JBIOIZ010000028.1:0-32978 GCA_044450385.1 Candidatus Dormibacteria bacterium | reverse complement strand
GGCGCGGCTCCGACGGAGGCAGCAATGGCAACAACCAGCACCGGCAAGCCGCCGGTGAGGGCAGGTTCGCGCAAGGTCGCGGCCGTGACCAACCTCACCGAAAGGCTCTCGAGGGCAACCTCGGCCGTCGTCACCGACTACCGGGGACTCACGGTCCGCCAGCTCGAGGACCTGCGCGGCCGGCTCCGGGTCGAGGGAATCGATTACATCGTCGTCAAGAACACGCTCGCCAGGCGCGCCGCCGTGGAAGCCGGCACCCCCGCCTTTGCGGAGGTCCTTGGCGGCCCTGTCGGCCTGGCGATCGGATATGGAGACCTCTCGACGCCGGCGCGGATCCTCTTCGAGCACTACCGGAGCACGCGGACGCTGCCGCTGATGGCGGGCCTCGCCGAGGGCCGGGTGCTGAACGGCGACGAGGTCCGCACCCTCGCCGAGCTTCCTTCCCGGGACGTGCTGCTCAGCCGCCTCGCGGGAGCGCTGCTCGGTCCTCTCTCCACCCTCGCGGCCGCCCTCGATTCGCCCCTTTCCACTCTCGCGGCGACCCTCGAGGCATACCGCGACAAGCTCGCCGCCTAGCCCAGCCACACCCACACAACGCAAGTTATTTCGCAAGCTATTTAAGGAGAGCCAATGGCCACCAAGACACTAACGCCCGAGGAGTTCGTTGACGCGCTCGAGTCCTGGACCGTCCTGGACGTCGTCAATGCCGTGAAACTCATGGAGGACAAGCTCGGTATCAAGGCCGCCGCCCCGGTCGCCGCGGCAGCCGCCCCGACCGCAGCAGCCGACGCCCCTGCCGAGGAGCAGACCGAGTTCACCGTCATCCTCACCCACCCCGGCGACGCCAAGATCAATGTCATCAAGGCCGTCCGTGAGATCACCGGCCTGGGCCTCAAGGAAGCCAAGGACCTCGTGGATGCGGCGCCGAAGGCCATCCGCGAAGCCGTCCCACGGGCCGAGGCCGACAGCACCAAGGCGAAGCTCGAAGAGGCGGGCGCCGCAGTCGAGATCAAGTAGGCGGCCACAGCCGCACCGAGCAAGGCGATTCCGGCGCCGAGCCGGACGCTTCGAATCGGGCGCGTGTGGGTAGAGTTGTTTTCTCCCGATCAAGCCCGTGTCAAAGGCGCGCCAGACGCTCCGAACGGGCGGTGAAGGCCGTCTTACGCCGGTTTTTGCTACGATACGGGATTGTGCCCGTCGCCGCGCGTGCCCGCGCGCATTCCTTCTCGGGGGAACTTTAGCATATGGTCCTTTCTCTTTCCACTACTGCCGCCCGCAAGTCGTACGGCCAGATTGCAGACAAGCTCGAGGTCGGAAACCTGATCCAGACCCAGCTTGATTCATTCGAGTGGTTCAAGAGAGAAGGTCTCCGGGAGTTGTTCAACGAGATCAACCCGATCACGGACTACACCGGCAAGAACTACGAGCTGCGCTTCCTTGACTACGAATTTGGGGAACCCAAATACGACGAAGAGGACTGCCGTCAGCGGGATATGACCTTCTCCGCCCCACTTCGGATCCAGACCCGGCTGCACATCAAGACCGGCGAGAACGCCGGCGAGATCAAGGAGGCCGAGGTCTTCATGGGCGACTTCGCGATGATGACCGGCGAGGGGACGTTCATCGTGAACGGCACGGAGCGCGTGGTCGTGTCCCAGCTCGTCCGGTCGCCTGGTGTGTACTTCACCGCCGCCGAGGACCGGGCCACCGGCCGGCTGCTGTACGCGGCCAAGTTGATCCCCAACCGCGGTGCCTGGCTCGAGGTCGAGACGTCGAGCAAGGACGTGCTCACCGTCAAGATCGACCGCAAGCGCAAGGTCCCGGTCACCACGCTCGTGCGGGCCATCGGCTACGCGAGCAACGACGACATCCGCGCCTTCTTCGCGGACGTCGACGAGGACCCCGAGCACCAGTACATCGCCGCCACCCTCGAGAAGGACGGCAGCACGAGCGTCGAGGAGGCGCTGGTCGAGCTGTACCGCAAGATCCGCCCGGGCGATCCCCCAACGGTGGAGAACGCTCGCAACCTGCTCAACTCGCTGTTCTTCAACGCACGCCGCTTCGACCTCTCCAAAGTGGGCCGGTTCAAGCTCGACAAGAACCTCGGCATCAGTGAGGAAGAGGCGCGCGAGCGTGCCTGGGACAAGGATCGCCGCGTCCTCGACAACCAGGACTTCGTGTCGATCATCCGCAAGGTCATCCAGCTCAACAACGGCCACGGTGAGGCGGACGACATCGACCACCTCGGCAACCGCCGTGTCCGCGCCGTGGGCGAGCTGCTCCAGAACCAGTTCCGCATGGGTCTGATCCGCATGGAGCGGATCATCAAGGAGCGCATGACGATCAGCGACTCGGGGACGATCACGTCGGCGAGCCTGATCAACGCCCGGCCGGTGGTCGCCGCCATCAAGGAGTTCTTCGGCTCCAGCCAGCTTTCGCAGTTCATGGACCAGACCAACCCGCTTGCGGAGCTCACCCACAAGCGCCGCCTGTCGGCGCTCGGACCAGGCGGACTCTCACGCGAACGGGCGGGGTTCGACGTGCGCGACGTGCACCAGAGCCATTACGGCCGCATCTGCCCGATCGAGACCCCCGAAGGTCCGAACATCGGATTGATCGGATCGCTGGCGACCTTCGCGCGCGTCAACGAGTTCGGCTTCATCGAGACGCCGTTCCGGCGCGTGCACAAGGACGAGAAGGGCACACCGTGGGTCAGCGACGAGATCGTCTTCCTGTCCGCCGATGAGGAGGACAAGTACACCGTCGCGCAGGCGAACGCGCCCGTCGACGACAAGGGTCATTTCGCGGTGGCGCACGTCGCCTGTCGCACGCGCCACACCTTCAAGGACCTGCCCATCGGCGACGTGGACTTCATGGACGTCTCGCCGAAGCAGATCGTCAGCGTCGCGACATCCCTGATCCCATTCCTCGAGCACGACGACGCCAACCGCGCGCTGATGGGCTCGAACATGCAGAAGCAGGCGGTCCCGTTGCTGGTGGCCGAGTCACCGATCGTCGGCACGGGCATGGAGGGACACGCCGCATACAACTCGGGCGAGATGGTGCTCGCACGCAAGCCGGGAACCGTGGTCGGCGTCGGCTGGCCCGAGCCGGCGAACAACGACCGCTCGGTCGAGAAGATTCTCAGCGGACAGGACAGCGGCATCGGCATCCTGGTGCGCCCCGATGACGGTGGCCCGGACCAGTGGTACGGCGTCCACAAATTCGTACGCAGCAACCAGGGAACCTGCCTGTCGCAGCGAATCACGGTCTTCAGTGGCACTCACGTGGCCGCCGGTGACGTGCTAGCCGACGGTCCGTCGACCGATGGCGGTGAGCTCGCGCTCGGCAGGAACCTGCTGGTCGCGTTCATGCCCTGGGAGGGCTACAACTTCGAGGACGCGATCCTCATCAGCGAGTCCGCGGTCCGCGAGGACAAGTACACCTCGATCCACATCGAGGAGTTCGAGATCGAGGCGCGCGACACCAAGCTCGGTGCCGAGGAGATCACACGCGATCTTCCCAACATCAACGAGGAGTCACTGAAGAACCTCAATGAGCGCGGCATCATCTACGTCGGCGCCGAGGTGCATCCCGGTGACATCCTCGTGGGCAAGATCACGCCCAAGGGTGAATCCGAGCTGTCCGCGGAGGAGCGCCTGCTGCGCGCCATCTTCGGTGAGAAGGCTCGTGAAGTGCGTGACTCATCGCTGCGCGTCCCGCACGGCGAGCGCGGCATCGTCGTCGACGTCAAGGTGTTCAGTCGCGAGAGCAACCACGAGTTGCCCCCTGGGGTCAACGAGCTGGTGCGCGTTTACGTCGCGCAGAAGCGAAAGATCGCCCAGGGCGACAAGATGGCGGGGCGCCACGGCAACAAGGGTGTCGTCGCCCGGATCATGCCCATCGAGGACATGCCGTACCTGCCGGACGGCACACCCGTCGAGATCGTGCTCAACCCGCTCGGTGTGCCGAGCCGCATGAACCTCGGCCAGGTGTTGGAAACCCACCTCGGGTATGCGGCGCACGCACTCGGTCTCAAGGTCGCGTCGCCGGTGTTTGACGGCGCGTCCGAGGAGCTCATCGAGAGCGAGCTGGCACGCGCCGGACTCCCCAGCAGCGGCAAGGAGCAACTGCGCGACGGGCGCACCGGCGAGTTCTTCGACCGTGAGGTGACCGTCGGCTACATCTACATGCTGAAGCTGCATCACCTCGTCGAGGACAAGATCCATGCGCGCAGCACGGGTCCCTACTCGCTGGTCACACAGCAGCCGTTGGGAGGCAAGGCGCAGTTCGGCGGGCAGCGGTTCGGCGAGATGGAGGTCTGGGCGCTCGAGGCCTACGGCGCGAGCCACATCCTCCAGGAGATCCTCACCGTGAAGAGCGACGACATCGTCGGACGCGTCAAGGCGTACGAGGCGATCGTCAAAGGCGAGAACACGCTCGAAGCCGGCATCCCCGAATCGTTCCGTGTGCTCGTCAAGGAGCTGGAAGGCCTCGCGCTCGGGGTGGAGATCCAGTCCGACGACGAGCACCAGATCCTCCTCGGCGAGGAGGACATCCCCGACATCCCACTCGATCTCGGTATCCATCTCGAGCGCGACGAGCGCGACGACGTGGACGACATTCGATAGCAGCAATCGGTAGTTAGGACACACATGCTGAAACTCGAAAACTTCGATGCGCTGAAGCTGTCGATCGCCAGTCCGGAGATGATCCTGTCCTGGTCCCACGGTGAGGTCACCAAGCCGGAGACCATCAACTACAGGACCCTGAAGCCGGAACGCGACGGTCTGTTCTGCGAGAAGATTTTCGGTCCGACCAAGGACTGGGAATGCCATTGCGGCAAGTACAAGCGATATCGGTACAAGGGAATCATCTGCGACAAGTGCGGCGTCGAGGTGACCCGCGCCAAAGTTCGCCGCGAGCGGATGGGTCACATCAAGCTCGCGTCCCCGGTGTCGCACGTCTGGTATTTCAAGGGCATCCCCTCGCGCATGGGACTGCTCCTCGACATGAGCCCGCGCAACCTCGAGAAGGTCCTGTACTTCGCCAACTACATCGTCACCTCGATCGATGAGAAGGCGCGCACCGAGCTGCTCGCCAAGCTCGATCCCAATACCGACGAGCGCGTGGTCGCGCTCAAGGAGCGGATGAGCACGGGCGGCGCGGACGAGCGCCCAGAGATCGAGGCACGCATCGCTGAGCGTGAGGCGGAGCTGGCCGCCCAGCGGACCCGCCTTGAGGAAGAGCTCGAGAACCGGGTCAACAAACTCCGCGAATCCGCGGCCGACCTCGACTCCCGGATCCAGGAGGCGAAGGGCCACAAGGCGGTAGCCAACTTCACGCTGAGTGACTCGGTGATCGCCGAGGTCGTGGCCAAGAAGGGCGTGATGCTCGAGGAGGATCTCGCGGTCGACGTGCAGCGTCGCGCTGCCGAGCGCGAGGATGAGCTCCGCGCCAGCATGGCCCAGCGCATCCAGGAGGCCGAGGACGCCGCCGGCGCCGAGATCGCGGGACTGCGGGCCGACCTGCAGGGCAACCGCGCCGAGCGCGAGGTCAGCGCACAGGAAGAGCTCGACGCGCTTCGCGCCGACGTGCAGCGTCAGCGTGAGGAGCTCGAGTCACTCACCGTCCGCGACTTGCTCACCGATACCCAGTACCGCGAGTACGTCGAAAAGTTCGGCAAGGTGTTCAAGGCCGGCATCGGCGCAGCATCCATTCGAGAGCTGCTCCAGCAGATCAACCTCGCCGACGAGGCAACGCGTCTTCGCGAGGAGTCCAAGTCCACCAGCGGCCAGCGCCGTCAGAAGGCGATCAAGCGGCTTCGCGTCGTCGAGGCGTTCCGCAAGTCGTCGACCTCACCGGCGTGGATGATCCTCGACGTGCTGCCGGTGATACCGCCGGAGCTGCGCCCGATGGTCCAGCTCGACGGCGGTCGGTTCGCAACCAGCGACCTGAACGACCTGTACCGGCGCGTGATCAACCGCAACAACCGCCTCAAGAGGCTCCTCGAGCTCGGCGCGCCCGAGATCATCGTGCGCAACGAGAAGCGGATGCTCCAGGAGGCGGTCGATGCGCTCATCGACAACGGGCGTCGTGGCCGTGCCATCACCGGCACGGGCAACCGCAAGCTGAAGTCGCTGTCCGACATGCTCAAGGGCAAGCAGGGCCGTTTCCGGCAGAACCTGCTCGGCAAGCGCGTGGACTACAGCGGACGGTCGGTCATCGTGGTCGGCCCGGAGCTGAAGCTGCATGAGTGCGGCCTGCCCAAGAAGATGGCGCTGGAACTGTTCAAGCCATTCGTGATGCGTGAGCTCGTCTCGCAGAACAGCACCCAGAACATCAAGAGCGCCAAGCGAATGGTCGAGCGCGTCCGGCCCGAGGTCTGGGACGTGCTGGACGGCGTGATCAAGGAGCATCCCGTGCTCCTGAACCGCGCCCCGACCCTGCACCGTCTCGGCATCCAGGCGTTCATGCCCGTGCTCGTCGAGGGTCAGGCGATCCAGATCCATCCGCTGGTCTGCAAGGCGTTCAACGCCGACTTCGACGGCGACCAGATGGCCGTTCACGTGCCGCTGTTCAGCGGAGCCGTCGCCGAGGCCAAGAACCTGATGATGTCGTCGAACAACATCCTCAGCGCCTCCAACGGCAGCCCGGTGGTCGCACCGCACCAGGACATCGTCCTCGGTGCGTACTACCTCACTCAGCGCGGCGCCGACGACGACCGGCCCGAGACCGACCTGCACATCTTCTCGTCCACCGGTGAGGCCCAGCTGGCATTCGAGCACCACGTGGTGAACCTGCACGAGCGCGTCCGGGTGCGCATGCCCAAGCGCAACGTGCACTCGCATCGCGCCTCCCAGGAGGATCCAACCGGCACCGAGATCATCACGACGACCATCGGCCGGGTGATCTTCAACGAGGTGCTGCCACTGGGTGACGCGGGGGCCGACAACGACCTCCCGTCGATGACCTTCCGCAACGAATTCCTCGACCTGGGCAAGCTGTCGCACCTCGTGAAAGAGTGCTACGACCTGCACGGCGCGGAAACCACTGCGCAGCTGGTCAACAACATCAAGCGACTCGGATTCCATTACGCGACCGTCGCCGGTGTGACCGTCGCGGCCATGGACATCAAGACCCCGCCGGCCAAGGCGGGGATCATCGCCAAGGCGGAGGAAGAGGTCGAGCAGGTCGACCTGCAGTTCCGTCGAGGACTCATCACCGACGATGAGCGCTACCTCAAGACGGTTGACATCTGGACCAATGCGACCGACAAGGTCACCGAGGTCACGATGAGCTCATTTGACCGCTTCCACTCGGTGCTGATGATGTCGCAGTCCGGAGCACGAGGCAGCAAGCAGCAGATCCGGCAGCTCGCCGGCATGCGCGGACTCATGGCCGACCCCACAGGAAGGATCATCGACCTGCCGATCAAGGCCAACTTCTCCGAGGGCCTCACCGTCCTCGAGTACTTCATCTCCACGCACGGAGCCCGCAAGGGACTCGCCGATACCGCGCTTCGCACGGCTGACTCCGGGTACCTCACCCGTCGCCTGGTGGACGTCGCGCAGGACGTGATCGTCCGTATCGAGGACTGCGAGACCACCGCGGGGATCTGGATCGAACTCACCGACGACGAGCTCAAGGACCGGGTCATCGATCGCTACCAGGGACGGATCGCCGCCCAGGACATCGTGATCGGCGGCGAGACCGTGAAACGTGCCGGCGACGAGATCGATGACGAGACCGCTCGCCGGATCCTGGCGGAAAAGGACAGCGTCGGCAGGGTGAAGGTGCGCAGCATCATGACCTGCAAGGCCCGCGAGGGCGTCTGCAGGATGTGCTACGGGCGCAACCTCGCAACCGGCCGCCTGGTCGAGATCGGCGAGGCCGTCGGTGTGATCGCGGCGCAGTCGATCGGCGAACCGGGCACGCAGCTCACCATGCGGACGTTCCATACCGGTGGTGTCGCAACCGGCGGCTCCGACATCACGCAGGGTCTCCCGCGTGTCGAGGAGCTCTTCGAGGCCCGGGTGCCGAAAGGCAAGGCGTTGATCAGCGAGATCGACGGCGTTGTCGAGGTCATTCGCGGTGAGAACCGGTCGCAGAAGGTCAAGGTGACCTCGCGCGACGTCTTCGATACGACATACCCCGTCCCCTCCAAACACGCGGTTGCCGTCGAGGACGGCAGCCATGTCGCAGAAGGTACCGAGCTCATCCGCGGCGTCGATGAGCACGGCAATGAGGTCTCGATCCGCGCGCGGTATGCCGGCTCGGTGAAGGTTGACGCCAAGCACATCCTCGTGCGCAGCACCGACGACGACTCGCGCGAGTATCCGATCCCCGTTTCGGCGCAGATCAAGGTCCGCGACGGCGACCACGTCAGCGCCGGCGACAAGATCAGCGAGGGTTCGATCAGCCCGCAGGAACTGCTCCTCGTTCGCGGACGCGACGATGTGCAGAACTACCTCGTGCGCGAGGTGCAGCGCGTGTACCGGACCCAGGGCGTCGATATCAACGACAAGCACATCGAGGTCATCGTCCGGCAGATGATGCGCAAGGTTCGCATCGACAATGCCGGTGACAGCGACCTGCTCCCCGGCGAGATCGTCTCGCAGCTGGAGTGGGAAGAGGCCAATGCAAAAGCGTTGAGCGAGGGCGGCGAGCCTGCCATCGCGCAGACCGTGCTGCTCGGCCTGATCAAGGCGGCGCTCAACACCGCGTCGTGGCTGTCCGCAGCGTCGTTCCAGGAGACGACCCGCGTGCTCACTGAAGCGGCCATCTCGGGCAAGATCGACCGGCTGCGCGGCCTCAAGGAGAACGTCATCATCGGCAAGCTCATCCCCGCCGGGACGGGCCTCGACTACTACCAGAAGCTTCGTGACGAGGCACTCCGCCTCTACGAAGAGGAGGCCGCTGCCGCCGCTGGTGGTGACGCGGAGTACGCAGGACTCGACATCGGTGTCGACGCCGAGGTGGCGCTGACACTCGAACCGGAACCGCAGCCCAACCCCGTCGCGTAAGCGGGCGGCTCGAACGCATACAGGCACACGATCCGGTGACGGCCTCATGGCTGTTACCGGATCGTGAACTGTTGCGCCGCGGTGGCGGGCTAGGCTTTCTCCGATGCTCCTACTCCTCGCTGCCGCCGCGCACGCCTCCAAGTCCAGCTCGATCCCGGGTGACGTCTACCTCGCCGCCACCGGCGCGCTGGTCTGCTGGGTGGTGGTCTACCTTGTCTACAAGGTGGTGATGACCGGCCGGAAGGATTTCGGGATGCCGGTCAAGCGCCGCCTCCTCTGCAAGCGTCTTCGCGTTGACCACGACCAGAGCGCCGAGGTGCCGATCTGGTGGACCGATCTCCAGGTGCAGCGCGCCGTTCGGGCCCACTGGCGGCACACGCTGCGACTGCCGTTCGGGACCACAACTGAGGCCCGGCCCCAGTTGTAGCGTTCTCGCACAGAAGTGTGACGAGGACCTCCGCATCGATCTGATCAGGGACCATGGGTGTCTGGTCGCAGTCGATCACGGGCTCGGAGAGGGCACGACGCGGAGGTAATCGCGAGTTGGCTCGAATACTCGTCGCTGAGGATGATGCGCTGACGCGACGCTTCATCGAGGAGACGCTCGACTTCGCCGGCCACGAGGTGACCAGTGCCTCCGACGGCGCGGAAGCGATCAGCGCCGTTGATTCCCCGGGCTGCTTCGACGCGGTGATCACCGATTACGCGATGCCGCACGCCAACGGCGTCGACCTCATCGCTCACGCACAGCGGGTCGATCCGATGATCTCGTGCATTGTCGTCACCGCGTTTCGCGATCTGGACCTCGCCATGCAGGCGATGCAGGCGGGTGCGGTTGCGTTCATCCCCAAGCCGTTCAAATCGATGCACCTGCTCACCGTGCTCGATCGCGCACTCGAGCGCCGCGAGCTGGCCGACGAAGCACTGCGTCTGCGATTTCTCGCTCCGATGCTCGAGCGCTTCACGATGGTCCTTGCCAACGCCCTCGAGTCCAAGGACTACGAGACCCAGGAGCACTCGACGCGGCTCGTCGGCATGTCCGATGCGATCGCCCGCCACATCGGCATCGGCGACGGCATGCGCAGCATCATCCGGTTCGGCGCCTGTCTCCACGACATCGGCAAGGTCGCGGTCCCGGAAGCACTGCTGCGCAAGCCGGAGGCGCTGACAGCCGAGGAGCGCAAGGTGATGCAAACCCATCCCGAGGTGGGCGCGGCGATTCTCGCGGACATCGACACCTGGGAAGACGTCCGGCTCATCGTCAGGCATCACCACGAGCACTTCGACGGCGCGGGGTATCCGGACGGTCTCCGCGGTGAGCGGATCCCCCTCGGCGCTCGCATCGTCTCGGTGGTCGACGCGTTCGACGTCATGCGCACGGGGCGGCCATATCAACCCGCCCGCTCCTACGAATGGATCCTCGATGAGCTGCGGCGTGAGAGCGGCCGGCAGTTCGATCCCGACATGGTCGCGGCACTGATCGCCGTGATGCCGATCGAGGGCACCACGATCGCCGTGCCACCCCTGGACTTTCAGCCGGAGCGTCGAGTCGCAGTCGGGCGCCGCCAGAATGACGCCGCAATCGCCGCGTGGCTGCAGGGAGACGCCGCGTTGGTCCGGACCCCGATTCGTTCCATCTAGTGCCGCGTTATCGAGGTGCGTTGACCGCCGGTGGCGTGGGCAGGATCTGGTCGGCGGTCTTGGTCCAGGCGAAGGGTTGGCAGCGGTCGTTCCAACGTAAAGCGATTATGCCTAACGCTAGGTCAGGCATCGTCCTCCTCAGCCCAGCAGGTTGCGGATCTCCCGAACGAGGTCGATAGAGGCGTCGATCTCGATCTTGCGGTTGGTGAGGCTCTCAACGTTGACCCCGAACGGCAGGCTGAGCCGGCGGCAGAAAGGGATGAGGGCCCGCGCGTTGACCACGCATTGCTCGTACGACGCCGTCAGCGGGTCCCCGGACCGGGTGATCTCGGTGCGCAGCCAGCCGGGGACGTCGATGCCGAGCCAGGACATGAACTCCAGGGTCTTCATCGAGCCGCAAGGCGCCAGGGTCAGCACGACCGGCCGCGGGTCCAGACCCTGGTCCCGGCAGCCGTAGGCATAGTCGGACAGCAGGTTCCGGGTGTGGTCCAGGTCGTAAGAGACCTGGGAGACGAAGAACTCGCAGCCCGCATCCTGCTTGCGCAGCATGCGCTCATGCTCTCCCCCCGCGTAAGCGTGCCGCTCGGGGATGACAACGCCGCCCATGCGCGGCGGACGCGAGAGAGCGGCGCGCCGGCGGTAGGCCTCAGGAAGGCTCGTCCTCACCACCTGGCGTCGGGACGCGGCCCCGACCAGCACGGTCAGCACCCGGTCGCGGTCCGCCTCCGACAGCCACTCACCCAGCTCGTCCCCGGTGTACTTGCCCACGGCGCGGTAGACGACCACCGGCCCAGCCCAGCCGGCCAGGTGGCGGTCGAGGAAGACGGACGGGTCCATCATCGGCATGAATGGGAACGGCCGCGGGGTCGAGGACCGGTCCGCCTCGGCGTCCACGTCGTAGAGGATGAGCCCGTCAACCTGCACTGACCGGAGCCGGGCCAGGGCCGCCTCGGCGATGGCGTCCGCCTGTTCCGGGGTGGTGGTTCCCCGCGGCGGGGTCAGGCCGTAGAGCAGGACACCGTCACGGGTCCTGGCCAGAAGCTGAGCGGCCCGGGTGGTCTCGGCAGAAGCCATCGATCAATGATGCCAGCCGCTCTGCGGGCGTACTCCAACTCGGTGCGATCCCGAGGCGACACATCCACGCGGATGGTCAATGCCATGGACCATGATCCCTATGAAGTAAAGGTGAATACCTGACGCAACACGAGCTCGCTACCCCGCGAGCGGGCTCAGCGCCGTCAGCGCTCCGAGGTCCCCGGCAACGAGGGCTGCCGCCAGCGTCTGGACCCCCCTGCCGTTCGGCTCCGCGAGCACCACGTCAGCCCGAGCCTTCAGGGCGTCGACCGCGTTGGCGACCGCCACCGACACGCCGGCGACGGCGAAGAGCGGGATGTCGTTCTCTCCGTCGCCGACGGCGACAGTGGCGGCCGGCGACTCGCCCATGTTCCGGAGTGCCGCCTCGAGCCCGGTTCGCTTGCTGATGCCAGGGGGCATCACCATCACGGATTCGCGGTTGCGAACGACCTGACGGTCAACACCAAGCTTGGCGATCGCCGCCGAGAGCTTCGCTTCCTGCGACCAGTTGGTCGAGCAGAGCACGCGACCAACGATCAGCGGGCTGACCCCGGTTCGCTGGAATTCGGCCACCAGCGCACTCGGAATTCGAGGTGCCAGGAGGTGCTCCGCCCCGGCGGCCGCATCCACCACCACGGCGCCGTTCTCGACCACGATTTCGTCGAAGAGGGTGCCGGGGTCGAACACGTCGGCGAGCTCCTCCCGGGTCCGGCCGGTCACCAGGATCAGCCGGATGCCGGCGGCTGCAACGCGCTCGAGGGCCTTGATCGTCTCCTCCGACCACACCCCCTCGATGGCGAGTGTCCCGTCGAAGTCGCATGCCAATACCCGATGCCGCATCCACTCCATTGTCGGGGGGACGTACCGATCCAGGCTTCGCGCCTCGCGACGCGGGGCTCTCAGAGATCGAATGTCGCCCGGACCTCCGTTCCCCTGCCGAGCTGCGATCTGATCTCGAGCTGGCCCTTGTCCCCGTCGGCGCGCTCGCGCATGGTGAGCAGCCCGAAGTGTCGGGTTCGATCCACGGTCGCCTCGGTCGCCTCGACGTCCATGCCCACGCCGTCGTCGCGGATCACTGCGCTCACCTGCTTCGGGAGGAACGTGATCACGACCTCCACGTTAGACGCCTTGGCGTGTTTGCGCGCGTTGTTGAGTGCCTCCTGCACGATCCGGAAGAGGGTCTGCTCGAGACCACCACCCATGCGGATCTCCTCGCCGACGACGCGCAGGTGCGCAGTGACGGAGTTGCGTTCCCCGAACTCCGCGACGAACTTCCGCAGAGTCGGCACCAGGCCGAGGTCATCCAGGGTCATCGGCCGGAGGTCGAAGATCAGCCGGCGCGTGTCGTCGAGAACGCTTCGGACGCCGTTCTTGAAGTCGGCTAACTCGCTGACGACCATCTTGGGGTCGCGGGCGATGAGCCGCTCGATGATCTCCGCCTGGAGCACGAGGTTTGCCATCGACTGCGCAGGCCCGTCATGCATGTCCCGGGCGATGCGCATCCGCTCCTCCTCGATGATCTGGAACGTCTGCCGCGAGGCGTCGCGAAGCCGGGCGGTGCCATTGGTCGGTCCCGCGTTTGCAGCGAGAAGATCGTCGAGGCTGCGGTAGACCGCGCGGAGCACTTCCTGCTCCGCCCGGATGCCGGTGAGCCGGGTGCCGAGCTCGACCTGACGCTCCTCGGTCGCCGCAAGATCCGCCCGGATCTTGGCGAGGGTACGGAAGGCGCCGTCGATCTCGTCGACATCGCCGGCAGGCAGCACGCTCAGGAGCGCGCCCCACCGTCCCTCGGCCTCGTGCTGTGCGGTCCGCAGCTCCTGCAGTCGAACCGCCACCGCCGCAAGCTCGTCATCGAGCGACGCCGCCGTCGCATCGAGGTCTTCGATGCGCTTGGTCACCAGGAATCGGACACCTGACAGCGCCGAAGGGTTCATGGTGGGGGCAGCTTCGACTTCGCTCACCATCGTCATCATGTCACCGCAGAGTCGCACCCTGCCCGTACTTCACAAATGGCTGTGACAGGCCTGTTGCACGACGGGCCGTGGGGGGCGCCGAGCGTATAACCAGATCGAAGTCGACCACCGATCAGGGAAATCTCAACGCTCATGAGGCACGGCGACCCACCACGCATTCTCGTCGCAGAAGACGACGACTCGCTTCGCCGCCTCCTTGAGCTGCGGCTCGCCAGTGACGGGTTCGACGTGCGCTGTGCCGAGGATGGCATGGAGGCGCTCGAGATCGTGATCAAGGGCTGGCTCCCGGATGCGGTCGTCTGCGACGTGATGATGCCGCGCCTGAGCGGGCTGTCGGTGAGTCGCGAGCTCCGTGCTCAGGCCAAGACCGCGACGGTTCCGATCATCCTGCTCACCGCGCGGAATTTCGACGAAGACATTCAGGCCGTCATGGATCTCGGCGGGATCACATACATGGGCAAGCCGTTCGAGTTTGCGCATCTGCTGAAGATGCTCTGGTCGGCGGTCGGGCTCGAACAACCGGGTGCTGCTTCTGCGGCCCGTGTGATCTCGGGAGCATCGCAGAGCTGACGGTCGGGTAGCGGGCGGCGTAATGAGCAGCGTGGCGG
The DNA here is from genome assembly GCA_044450385.1 of Candidatus Dormibacteria bacterium. Taxonomy (GTDB): domain Bacteria; phylum Chloroflexota; class Dormibacteria; order Aeolococcales; family Aeolococcaceae; genus Palsa-851. The sequence continues at coordinate 18,656 of JBIOIZ010000028.1, read as the reverse complement.
CTGAAGCGGTGCACGAGCAGCGGAATGGATTCCGCGCGCGCCTCGATTCAATGACCGCGCCGAGCGGACTCTTCATCGCGGCGGTGCTGATCATCATGGCGCTGCCGGTCACGCGCACCATCCAGGATCCGGATTTCTGGTGGCATCTTCGTGCCGGTCAGCTGATCATCCAGCACGGCGGCCTGCTCGGCAACGACCCGTTCACGTATACGGTCGCGAACCACCACTGGACCATGCACGAGTGGCTCAATGAGGTGCTGTTCGCTATCGAGTTCACCATCGGTGGACTCGGACTCATCGTTCTGACGCTCTCCGCGGTGACCTGGCTCGGACTCCTTGCGATCATGCAGAAGGCGCGCCTCCGGAATCCCGGTCGCGGTGTCCTCGGCATCGGCATGCTCGTCGGGGTGGTTGCCGGATTCCCCATCTGGGGACCTCGCGTCCAGATGATCACGTTCGCCTTCTCTGCGTTGACGCTGTTGCTCGTCGAACGCCACCTGGTGCGCGGCGGTACAGCGATGTGGTTGCTCGTTCCGTTGTTCGTGTTATGGAGCAACCTGCACGGCGAATTCGTCATCGGACTCGCGTTCATTGCGCTCATCCTGGTCGCCGAGGTCGTCGGTCTGCGCCTCCACATGCCTGACCCGGCGCCGCGTTCACGCCTCATGCCGGTGCTCTATCTGCTGATCGCGTGTACCGCGGTGAGCATGATCAACCTCAACGGCCCGACCATCCTGTTCTACGCGGCCGGCACACAGGCCTCAGGCCCCCAGCAGTCGCTGATCGAGGAGTGGTTCTCGCCGAGCTTCCACGACTGGGAGGTGCTCATCTACGGCGCCATGATGCTCATCCTCGCGATGCTGATCGTCTTCAACCGGCGCATCCGTGCGCGCGATGTCGCGCTCGTGGTGGTGACGACGGCGCTGTCCCTGCAGTCCGCACGCCACATCGAGCTGTTTGTCGCGGCGTCGACACCTGTCTTCATCGACCAGCTCGCAATCGCGACACCGCGGATGCGCACCGCCGTCCGCCGCGTGCGACACGCGCCGGCGTCGTCCCCGGCTCGAACCAGGGTGCAGCCACCGCTGCTCTTCCGCCTCACTGCGTTCGCCATGCTCATGGCAGGACTCGGCGGCGTCTACATCGCATGGCTCGTGCCGAAGATGCAGCTGCAGCCGTATTCCCTTGCGTACGCGCAGGAATTTCCAGTGTGTGCGGCTCAGTGGCTGGCCGAGGCGCCGGACCCGTTGAAGATCTTCAATCAGTACGGCGAGGGAGGCTACCTCGCCGATGCGCTCTCCTCGCATGGCGACAAGGTGTTCATCTTCGGTGACGCCGCGCTCATGGGCGATCAGATGCTCGAGACGTATGCCTCAGTCGAGACGGTCACGCCGAGCTGGGACTCGATCATCCGGAAGTACGGCACCGATATCGTCCTCTACGACATCAACACGCCACTCGCCGACGTGATGGACCATGCCACGGACTGGACCAAGGTGTACCAGGATGGTCTGAGCATCGCGTTCGTGCCGACAGACAGACTCTCGACGCTGCGGCTTCCACCTGTGCCTCACTGGGCACCGGGCAGCGTCTGCGCCCAGCAGGCGAAGGCGACCGCAAACGCGGGAGCGCCGGCGCAGTGAAGCGCCCCGATCTGCTGGTGATTGCCGGCGCCGCTGACCAGGAGCGACGTGCGACGGCAACCCGGATCGCGTGGATCGCGGCCGCCGCGATCGTGATGCTCGTGCTGACCGTCCAGCCCTTCAGCAACACCGACGTGTGGTGGCATCTCGCCCTCGGACGCCTGATCACGACCGGTGGGATTCCGGCGCATGAACCCTTCAGCTTCCTGCCCGCCGCCCATGCATGGGTCGGGCAGCAGTGGCTCTACGAGGTGAGCCTCGCGGGGCTTGTGGGTGCGGGTGGTGCAGGCCTCGCCTCCCTGGTGATGGGCCTCGCCGCGGTTGCCGCAGTCGTGCTCGCGGCGCTCGCCGTCCCGCAATCAGCGCGAGTGAGCGGCCCCTGGATCGCCGCATCGATGGTGATCACAGGGCTCGTGCTCAACACGGTGGTGGGCGTCACCAGTGCCGTGATCTCCATTCTCGGGGTCGCGCTCGTTCTCTTCGTCATCAGTCGCTGGCGCGACGGGCGGACCTCGGTTGTCTGGGGATTGCCCGCGCTCTTTCTGCTCTGGGCCAACATGGACGCCGGTTTTGCGGCAGGCCTCCTCATCGTGCTCGCAGCGGTGCTGCTGATTCCGAGAGCCGCCTCGAACAAAGGCAGCAGGCGCCAGCTCGCGATTGCGCTTGGGATCAGCGCTGTTGCTGTACTTGCCAATCCGCTCGGGCCTGGCATTTACGCGTCGGTGCTGTCCGGGGTCTTCAACCCGGGAATCGCACAGAGCCTGGCAAGCTTCGGATCGCCGAACTTCCACGACTGGTGGGCCCGGCTGTTCGAAGCCGAGATGCTGATCATCGTCGTGCTCTGGACAATCTCAGGTGGGCCCGACCGGTTCAGCGCCGTCACCGGCTTCGGACTGCTCGTGGCCACACTCTTCGCGCAGGAGAACCTGGGACTGTTCGCCGTGTTCATGGCGCCACAGCTCGCGATCCACGGATCGCGCGCATGGAACCGGCACGTGGCCCCGCGCATCACCCGGCGGCCGCAGCATGCGGACCGCCACCTCCACCCTCTCGCGATCAGCGCAGTCCTGCTGGCGCTGACCGCAGCCATGGCGGTGGCGGTGGTGCCGCGGCTCGGCACGTCGGCGGCCGCGTCATACCAGGCGACCAAATACCCCGAGGCAGCGGCCACGTACACCGGGACCAACTTCCCGGGACAACGCGTGTACACCCTCGATTCCTGGGGCGGATACCTTGCATACCGTTTCCCATCGGGTCGCGTCGTGTTCCTGTACGACGAGCCGGCCGTCTTCGGCAACGCCGCGCTGCAGCTGTACGACGCCATCGATCGACTCGATCCCAACTGGGTCCACGTGCTGACCAGCGAGAGCATTCACCATGCAATCCTTCCGACTGATGCACGCGAGGCGGCAGCCCTTCACGTCCTCGGATGGACGGTGAACTGCTACGACCCGACGAGCAGCAGCGTTGTGATGTCGTCACCACCCAACGGCGCCGGGGCGCCTTCATCCGGACTGGTGATCTCCCCGGTGGCCCCGGACTGCTGAAGGGTCAGGCCCGCTCACTTGATCCAGGTCGGTCGACGACGGACCGCGCGGCCTCCAGTCCGGCTTTCAGCCGCTCAGTCCGGGCCTCGGAGGCCTCGGCGGGGACTGCGGATCCACCTGACAACACCTGGACCAGGTCCTCGCGGTCGAGCAGCCGATAGATCTCGGCTGCGCCCTCCTGCGCGGGCTTTCCGACATCGTCGAGTCCGGCTCGCCGCGCCTCAGCAGCGACAAGCAGCAGCGTCGCGGCACACGCTTCGAGGTCGTCCTGCCCCATCGAGAGGATGACCGCCTGCTCGGCGTAGCCCAGCGCACGAAGGAGTGCGCCACGCCTGATCGCCACCTCGGCAAGCGCGCGTGACCCAGAGGCGGCCAGTGAGTCGAGTCCCAGGCTTCGTGCGATCACCACACTCTCGGTGAGCCGCTGCGCAGCATCTTCCACTGAGCCTGCGAGCAGTGCGATCCTCCCGAGGTCGTGGAGTGCTTCTGCGGCGAGCGTCAGGTCGCCGCCTCGACGTGCGCTGGCGAGGAGCTCCTCGCCATGGCCTGCGGCCGCCGCGTAATCATTGCGAGCCCGGGCAAGGCCGCCGAGCGCCGCGAGCGTCCGCTCGCGGATCTGCCGCTCGGTGCCGCCACTGAGCGCGAGCGCCTGCTCAAGACAGAGTTCTGCATGCGCAGTGTCCCCGGAGTGGAACGCCTCGGCAGCGACGTCGATGAGCAGGCCGGCGGTGGCTGCCCGAAGCTCGCCGCGCTGGTCACGTGCAAGCGCCTCGCCGATATTGCGCATCGCGTGACCGCCTCGGCCGGCGTCCAGCTCGACACGTGCAAGATTGACAAGGGCCTTTGCCACGATCTCGTCGTCACCCGCGCGCCGGCCGAGCTCCGCCGATTTCTCGAGCAACGCGACAGCGGTGACCAGGTCACCCGCGTGCGCGGCATGACGTCCCCACTCGCCTGCCACAGCAGCCTGGAGCACCACGTTGCCGCTGCGCTCGGCGAGGCGAAGCGCCGCCTGCCAGTACGCGTCGGCGGCCGCATCACCGGCATTCGAGAGCGCGTCGGCCAGGTCTGACATCGCGCTCGACGCCCACTCCGGGCGTGCGAGTGACCAGACGTTCAGCGCGGTGAGAACGTCCGCCGAGGCTCGAGAGGTATCGCCGATGAGTTGATACACGAGCCCGCGTGCGAGCAGCGCGGCGCCTCGTTGCTCGGGTGGTCCATCTGGCGAGAGCCGCTCAAGGGCGCGGTCATATGCGGCGATCGCATCCGCAAGGCGGCCGTCCCTGAGGGCGGCCGCGCCGGCTGCGAGGTCATCCGGGCGATCCGGCTGCAAAGCGGCGATTGCTGGTGGTGACACGGCTGACCTGAAGTTTCCAGGACCGGGGCATGCATGCGTTCGCCTGTAACAGTGGGTGGTGCGGCATCGTTACGAGACCTTCGTCTGGCAAACGCGAACCGCCATTAGGCTCACCAGAGTGAGCGAGGCGATCCGCGACCGTACGCGCGTGCCAGACAACCGTGGCTGAAGCTGTGACCCGGGAGCTGACGCAATCGGCCCACGCACGCCCGATGACAAACTCATCGGACCGTCCGGCCGGTCGTCTGCCGACCAAGCGGCCCCGCAGCGAGTCCACCGCCATGCCGGCGCGAGACCGCAGAGCCGGAATCGAGCGAACCATCGAGCTGAGCCGCTGGATGGTGCTGATCTTCGCGGCCGTCGCCAACAACTTCCCAGGACTGGCCACCGGCCAGTCGACGGCGGCGGTCAACCTCGTGCTCGGCGCGTGGGGAGTGTTCAACCTCGCCGCGACGGTCATGCTGCTCGCCCATCGCATCCCGGGTCGCCGCCTTCAGGTGGCAACTATCGTGCTCGACCTCGCCGTCGCCAGCGGACTTGTCTACCTGACCGGTGGCTACAACTCCGATCTCGCGGTCACGTTCTTCATCGTGGTGATCGCCAGCAGCCTTCGCTTCGGTCTCGTCGGGAGCCTTGCCTGTGCGTTCGTTGCCGGCGTCGCGTATTTCGTAGTCGGATTCGACGTCGCGAATCATCACCTCGACACGACCCTCATCGATGCGCTGGTGTCGCGACTGTTCCTGCTCTTCGTGGTGGCGCTCAGCAGCAACCTCCTCGCCCGGGAACTGGTCGGCGAGCGCGACGCCCAGGTGCGCAGGTCCATCGAGCTCGAGCACGCGGCGTTCGCCGAGCTGCGCGAGGTCGACCGCATCAAAAGCGAATTCATGATGCTCGCCTCCCATGAGTTGCGGACACCATTGACCAAGATCAAGGCGTGGTTGACCCTCATGCATGACGCGGGCGATCGGCTTCCCCAGGATGCGCGCGACGAGGGCTTGCACGAACTGCGCCTCGAGGCCGAGCACCTGGCCCGTCTGACCGACAACCTGCTGTGCATCGCCCAGCTCGAATCCGGTGAGATCCGCCTCAAGACCGCGGCGGTCGACCTCGAGAATGTCTTCCGCGAGGTCATCGCGCGCTTCGTCGAATCCGCCGACCACGATCGCTTCGCGATCACCGTCGCCGCCGATGCGCAGCGCGTGCTCGCGGACCACGAGCGTCTTGCACTGGTCGTCGCGTGCCTCATCGACAACGCGCTGAAGTTCTCTCCCGACTCCGAGCCGGTGCGCGTCACCACGTACCGGGCGGTGAACAAGGTGCACGTCGAGGTCAGGGACAACGGGCGGCGGATCCCGGACAGCGATGTCGACCGTGTCTTCGCATCCTTCTATCAGGTCGAGTCGCCACTGCTCCGGCAGCGCGGCGGATTCGGCGTCGGCCTCTATCTCGCGCGGCAGCTGGTTGAGCGGATGGGCGGCAGGATCTGGATCGACAACTCACGCGCGCGCGGCAACACCTTTGTCGTGGCGCTTCCGGTGCACGTCTGATGCGCCCGGGTCAGGACACGCGGTTGCAGGTTCGTAAAGACGGGCAACGCGTCCGTAACCGGCGGAAACCGGCGGCGCGGCGGTGCTACCTTGCGCCAATGGGCACGTTTGGTGCGGTTGCCCCCAAGCTGAGGAACGGATGACAACGTTTACGGAATCGATCCTCGCGCCGCTCGGTCATGGCGTGGTCCGGGCTCCGGCGGAGGCCACTGTGCTCGTGATCGACGATGACGTGTCGATGCGCGACATCCTTGCCGCCGTCGCTCAGCAGCACGGGTTCGGCCTGCAGTTCGCCGAAGACGGCGCCGAAGGCCTCCGCCTCGCCGAGCAAAGCGACGTCGACCTCATCCTTCTTGACCTGAGCCTGCCCGGGATGCCCGGCCTCGACGTCTGCCGCCGGCTGCGAGGAGCGGGTGTGGAAGTCCCGATCATCATCCTGTCGGCCAGCACGGACACCGTCGACATCGTCGTGGCGCTCGAGATCGGTGCCGACGACTACATCGCCAAACCGTTCGAGATCCGCGAGCTCGCGGCACGCGTCAACGCCAAGCTGCGCCGCCAGCGGACCACCCAGTCGCAGGTGCGCCCTGGCCGGCTCAAGTTCCCTGGCCTGATCGTCGACATCGGAAGGCACGAGGTGCTTCGCGACGGCGAATCGGTCAACCTCACGCCCACCGAGTTCGACCTGCTCGCCCTGCTCTCAGCTTCGCCGGGCCGGGTCATCTCACGCTCCGAGATGATCCAGAAGGTCTGGGGCCAGGGCGCTGACCTCGACCTCCGCAGCGTCGATGCCCATGTGTACCGTCTGCGCCGGAAGATCGAGCCGACCGGTCCGCGACCGACCTACATCCACGCGGTTCCCGGGATCGGCTATCGATTCGAGCGTCGCGGCCTCAATGAGCGGCTGTCGCGCAATGGCACCGGGAGCGACGAGACCGGCCTAACCGGCTGACCAGGGCGGTGGTGACCATGCGCTCCGTGTGGCCAGGCTCCGGGGCAGCGTCCGCCGCTGAGGCGAACCCGACTCCTCCACGAGCACGAGCTGTCCACGAACATTCAACGTCGCAGGTCGCGCCTCGACGATCTGGTCGCGCAGCAACGAGAGCGCCCGCCCGTGCGGCCGCTGGAACTCATAACAGACCGCCTCACGGCCGTCCCACAGCCGCCGCTTCAAGGAGCCGGTATAGATTGCGAGGCTCCGGGTGACCCGCCGCTGCTGCGGGGTTCTCACGGTATACGAGATTCGATACATCTCCCCCCGCCGCAACTGGAAACGTTCCACCTCTCCGTGATGCCCTGCACTCTGTGCATTCATCATCGTTTGCAAGTATTGACGCGTTCTGTGCGATGCGTTCGGACCCCGCGTGACGCGCGGGTCACAGACCGTCATCGTGTCTTCGGACCCCTCTCTCGCCCAGATCAGCGATGGCCATCGAGTGGCGGTGCAAACTATCGTGCAGGTTTCAGGTGACCGTATCCATTGCATGCGTTTCCGGCAAGGGCGGCGTGGGCAAGACCACGACCGTCATCAACCTCGGCGCCGCGCTCGCCGAGCGAGGTAGGCGCGTGCTCCTCGTTGATTGCGATCCGCAGTCGAACCTCACCAGCGGTGTCGGTCTGGATCCCTACGACGAGCGTCCCGGAGTCGCCGCGGTGATCGGGGGACATGTCGATGCCGCGACAGCGATCACCGAGACCAGCTGGCCGAACCTGTGGGTGCTACCGGCATCGCCTGACCTTTCGGCCGTCGAGGGCGAGCTCAGGTCCTCGATAGACAAGGAGCTGGTGCTGCGCGACGCGCTCCGCCGCGACGGCGCCCGTGCCGGCTTCGACTACGTGCTGTTCGACACACCGCCGAGTTTCGGATTCCAGACCATCAGCGCCCTCGCCGCCGCAGGCGAGGTGCTCATCCCGGTGCAGATGTCGGGATTCGCCATCCGCGGCCTCAAGGAGGTGCTGCGCACCGTGCACCTGGTCCGAGGACGGCTCAATCCCGACCTTGCGATCCTCGGGATCGTTCCAACATTCGTCAACCTGCGTACGCGCTTCAGCCGCCAGCTCCTGGACGGCCTGTGCGAGCTCGCCAATATCCGCGTCTTCGCGACCGTGATCACCCCGACGGTGAAGCTCCAGGAGACGTCGCTCGCCGGCATTCCGATCACCGCGTACGCGTCGTCATCGAAGGCCGCGGCCGCCTACCGTGAGCTTGCCGGTGAGATCGATGCCGATGACGCGGAGGTCGCAGCCGGTGTCTGAGATCGGCGAGCGCTCCGCCCCACCCGTCAACGGACCGCCGCTGTCGGGACCGATGGCACGCTGGCTCGCACCCACGTCCGAGTCGCGCATCGAGCGGATCGCCGTCGACGCGGTGCACGACCGGCCGTGGTGGCCGGGGAGCGAGGTCGACGCGGTGACGCTCGCCGCGCTCCGATCGAGCATTGCCTCTCGAGGCATCATCGAGCCGCTGCTCCTGCGCCGCCGGGGCGCGGACCGCTTCGAGGTGGTATGTGGGTCACGGCGACTTCGAGCCGCCCGCGACCTCGGTCAATCCCACATTCCGGCGATCGTCCGTGAGCTCTCGGAACGCGAGGCACTCCTGGTCGCGGCCTGGACGACCGTCGAACGCCGCCAGCACACCGGCGATCGCACGGCGCTGGGCGAGCGGCTGCTCGCGGCGGGGTTCACCCCGGAGGAGACCCGACTCCTCGCTGACACACCTTCGCTGGCTGCGCAGGCACCCGCTGCGCATGGCAACGCTCCCGCATTCGTGCTTCGGCCCGACCCGCTGTCGCGACCGCGCCGCCTCGCCGCCGACATCGCGTTCGATCTGCCGCAGGCCGACGTCCTCCCGCAGATGGCGCCGGAGGCGCTGACCACTGCGCTCGCCGCCCTCGATGGGGTGAGCCTGGTCGCCCTGGTGCGGTGAGCTCTGTCCCCCGTCACTCCGAGGAAGAGCTTCGCCAGCAGTGGGCATTCCTCGACGCACTCGTGGACCGCCAGGCCGCAAGCTTGAAGTCTGGCGTCCAGGACCCCGAGGAGGACGATCTCATCGTTCCGATGGTCGCTCCCGATGCGACCTATCTCGAGGAGATCTCGACCCTCACGGAGCGAGTCACAACACTCGAGGATGAGCGGGTGACGCTGCTCCGCCGTATCGATCTTGCCGAGGAGGCACGCGTGGCGGCGGAGTCGGCGCGGGCCGCGGCCGATGCGGCGCGTCTCGCCGCCGAGCGCGCGCTCGCCGAGGAGCGCTCGCGCCCGAGGCCGAGCGCAAGCCTGGCAGCGCCCGCACCGCCACGGATGCCCGCGGCGGCCGCGCCGCCGGCCACATACCCGCGGCCTGCCGTCCGAGGCGTCACCGCCAAGGGTGGGTATCCTCCGCCTCAGGCGACGCCGCCGAAGCCTCGACGCAAGAGATGGTGGCAGCGAATCAGGGAGTGACTGCTCCGGCCGGTTTCGGCCGTCTCCCCTGCGCCATGCCGACAAACTGGCGCAACGCCTCGGTCGGCGACGGACGGGTCGCCACCTCGCGCAGCAGCATCTTGCTTTCGGACAGCAACTCCTGATCCGGGAGCTCACCTCGGCCTGACGTCGCCACGACCCAGCCAGGCGAGTACCAGAGCACTGTCTCAAATGCGAGCCCGCTGAGGGTCAGGCCGTTGAGCAGCGAGTCGGTGATCCTCGACAGCGGCCGTTTCGCATTCGTTACCACAATGCCGCGAATCCGATCGAGCACCTCGATCTGCTGAGCTAGTCCGACGGTCAACGCCGCCGCTCGCAGCGACAGGATGTCGAGCGCTGTGGGAATCACGATCCGGTCCGCAGCACCCATCGGTCCAACCAGTGAGGGCTCGTGCGGATGCGTGTCGAGCAGGATGATGTCGCATTCGTCACGAACGTCGGCGAGCATCTCGTCGAGTTGCTCCTTCGAGGGCGACTCCTCGTTGAGGCTTCGATGCGACGCGACGGTGCGGATTCCGAGCGGATGATCGATCAGTGCATCGCGCAACGTGACGCGCCCGTGCAGGACGTCCATGACGGTAACGCTGCGTTTGGCCCGCTCCAGCGCATTGCTCAATCCACCGGTCGGATCGAGATCGATCGCGATGACCTTGAGACCGCCCGCGGCGGCGGCCGCACACAGCGCATAGCTGCTGGTTGTCTTTCCGACACCACCTTTTAGCGACGCAATCGTGATTACTTCTGCAGGCACGACCGTAGAATATCCGCACATGGCCACCGCGGCGCCCCATGTCAAGCTACTGCGACAGCTTGCCAGCGCCAAAGATGATTATCTAAGCGGCGCGTTCGACATTTCCTGGGACGGCGCCAAGGCGACGCTCTACCTGGTTTTCGGACGGCCGAGCCACGCCGTCTTCGAGGAAGGACAGGAACAGATCGAAGGGGAAGCGGCGATCGACGCGCTGCTTGCCGCACTCCCGAGAGCGTTCACCGTCTCCGACTGGCGGCGTGCGATGTCACCCCACGAGACTCTGTCGATCACAATCGATGAGCTCGCCGGACCCTTTGTACGCCTCGCCGGCTCCTACGCCGACGACCCCGTTACCGACGACAGTCCCGAGTGGTGGAGTGCCGTCGACGACTCACCCGATCTGCCCTTCGGCCTCGCGGACTTTCCATTGCTGCCCGGTGGACGTCCGCTCTGGGTCGAAGCATCGCCGGATCAGGTGCATCTCGCCGATCGTCTTGCTGAGCTCCCGCCCTCGATACTCATCCTGACCGGAGCAAAGCTTCGCGCTGCAGCGGTCGTCAGCGGCGGCGACCTGATTGATGCGGTCTGGCTCGACGCTGACGATCATGCTCGCGGCGAGACCGCCGGCCTGGCGCTGCTCGGAGCAACCAAAGGGTCGCTCGCCGGCTACGCGCTTGACGATCCCAGGGTCGCAGAGGCCCTCACCATGCTCTGGCGACTCCCCATGGCCGTGAGCGGCGTCGAGCTCGCATGGCTCGACCCCGCCTCGATGCTGGCGGCATTCCGTGCCGACGGCCTGGATCGTGTGCTCGTCGTCGACGCCCCGGTTCGGGGCATCGCGCTGTTCAGTCGCGGCGGACTTGTCGCCGTCTACTCCGAGACCCAGCGGTCAGCTGTTGCGTCGCCCGAGCGGTTGCGCTCATTGCTGTCGCAGGCGCGTGGACGGCTCACCGTGATGGAGCGCAAACCCCGTCCGCTGACGGCGGAGACCGCTGCGAAACCGAGCGCACATGAGTTCTTCGAGGTCATTGAGCTCGGGCCTGATGCGCAGACGGAGGTGATTGCGGAGCCTGCGGCTGCCGATGCCCCAGAGGTCTCATCCGATGTCGAGCCCATCGCGGCTGCAGACGCGCCGGATGAGGCCACGGCAGTCGATGACGAGCCTCACCGGCCATCGGGGTTCATCACCCAGGAGGCCGATGCCTCGGCATACGAGGCAGGCGAGACGGCCGGCGCCGGTTCCGAGCCGGTGACCGAAGCCGCGACCGGAGCCGTCGATGTATCAGAGCCACCCCCTCCGCCGCCGGGGGATGAGCTCGCCGCGGGCGCCACGGAGGCGCCGCCGCCTCCCCCTCTGACTCCCGAGACGGAGGAGCCCACCCAGAAGCCAAAGCGATCCCGCTGGGGATTCGGACGATCTCGGAGGTCTCGCGCCGAACGGCATGCGGCCGAGGCCGCCGCGGCGGCAGCCGAAGCCACCGCTTCTGCTGAAGGCGGCGACGCGGCCACCTTTGCCGGCTGGAGCGTCCGCCAGCCGAGTCCGGACACGCCGCCGGCATGGCAGCGCTCGCACGACACCGGACCAACATCCCCGCCCGACGCCGACGCCGAAGACGGTGATCCGCACGAGGCATCTGCATCGACGTGGTCTCTGGCGAGATCGGAGGATGGGTCATCGGTCACACCTGGCCCTGGCGAGACGTTGGGCGCACCCGCTCTCGACGCGCCGCCGCCGATCGACGACGAACAACACGTGGCACCGCTCATGTTCGAGGACGTCCCCACGTCTGACTCACCGGACCTCTCACCCGAGGACGCGGAAACCGAGGCGCCAGAAGCTCGCGACGCAGCTGCCGCTTTCGAATTCGTCGCCTTTGATGAGCCAGCCCCCGCGGATGAGCCGGTGGTCGAACCCACGGATGAGACGACGCCTGGTGGAGATTCCGAGACGTGGCTGTCGACGTCGTGGCTTGACGACGTCGTGAACGGCGCGGCGCCCGCAACTGGGATCGAGCAGGATGCGACGCCGGATGCGCAACCGGCGACCACAGAACACGACTCCGAGCCCAATGGGGATGCCGTCCAGCACGACAACGAGGAGCACGACGCCGCGACCGAGCCGGCGCATGACGCTGCGATCGAGCCCGCACGTGACGCCGAGGGCGAGCACGAACACGCCGCGGCTTCGTCACCCGAGGCAGAGACCGTGGACCCCATCGATGATGCCGAGGACGGTGCCGAGGAGCCGAGGCCTGCGCCGGTGCTCCGGACCCCGGGACCCTGGAGCTGGCCGCTCGCCGAGCCGGAAGAGGAGGCTCATTCCTCCGCGTCAGACCTCGAGCCGGAACCGGCTGCGGTTGCGGCGCCAGGACGCGAGGACACCATGGAGGCGTCCGACTCCGATGCGGAGGCGGGCTTCTTCCATCGTGACGAACCGGTCGGCTCCCAATACGTGGACTTCGACGAGGTCCGCAACGAGCTCGTACAGATCGGCATCGTGTGGCTCGGCGAGACCAACGCGGTGCAGGTCACTGCGCTGCTGAGCAGCACGCGCTCCACCATCGACGACTTCGTCGCGACCATCGACACGATTCGCGGGCTCCACCTCGATGGTCAGGACCCGGCTTCGATCCAGGCGATGGCCCGCGAGATGCATCAGCAGGCTGCAGAGCGGTTGTGCGGGGCGTGATCCGGTGAGCAACCAGGTGGTGAACTGGATCCGGGATCACTCAGTACTGATACTGGCCGCGCTCGCCGTCGTGGAAGGGATCATCTCCCTCGCCCTGCTGCGCACAAGCCGTCACGCCCGGCACGAGATGAAGGCGGCGCAAGCGGCGGCACTCGAGTCGGCGCGCGCCGCCGCGCTCGCCGCCCCAGGTGCTATCGACCCCGAGGCGGTGCTTGCCCTTCTGCGCCAGGGTCACGCCCCGACACTCGACAACGTGTACGCGATGATGCGCCGACGCGAGCGCGAGGGAAGCGACCAATCTGACGATCACGAGCGACGCTCGGGCAGACAGCCCTCTGCTGCGTCGGGCGCCGCGCCGAATGGCCCGGGCAACGCTACGCCGGCAGGAACCACCACGCTCACGACCTCACAGGTCGAGGAGCGTCTCCGCCGGTACGAACGCTGAGCGTCGCTACCTCGGGTGGCTGCGCCGCTCGAGCGACGACGGGCGTCCTCGACCACAGGCCTCAGCCGCGGCGAGGAACGCCATGGCCACCGCCTCCTCACGAAGCCGCGCGATCGCGTCCTCGGTGCGGTGGAGCACGGCAACGCTGTTGCGGATGGTCCAACCGGTTCGACCGGAGACCTTCGGCGGGAGCAACTGCTCACCTGGCGAGCGGACCGACCAGCTTGACGGAGATGGAATCGCTCCTCTCGCCTCGCCATAGCGCGATCCGGGGTGCCGCACTCCTGCGTGGGAATCGGGCCGTTGCATCTCCTCGAAGACGGGATCCGAGGCAGGAGCGGGTACCGGCCAGATGATCTCGGGGGGGCGGTTGACGTCGACCCGGCTCGTGCCCGCAAGCGCGAAGAGCGCCGCCGCGAGATCCTCGCCGGAGTCGAACGCGCTCCCCTCTCCGAACCATTCGTCGTCCTGGGTCGAGGCGCCTCCCACCATCGCCACCGTCCCGGTACTCATCACAACGGGTTGATCGTACCCGGACGACTTAACGACTCGTGGATGTCTGGAACGCTGCGGGAATCGAACGTGTATCGAACCGGTTGCTCCCGGCAGAACACCGCGCTGCGGCGCACACAATCGGCTCGGAACCGCCTCTCGTCCGAAATCCAAGGAGCATCCTCACGTGAGCATGGCAGCCGCCCCGCAGAAGCTCGACAGCCGATATCTCGAGGCTCTCGGCCCACTGCGTCCCCTTGTCGATGACGACAGCCTGACCGAAATCATGGTCAACGGACCGGAGATGGTCTACGTGGAACGCAAGGGGAAGATCCTCCTCACCGACATCCGATTCGATGACGAGGCCCACCTGATGCGGGTCATCGACACAATTGGTGCCGCCGTCGGCCGCCGCATCGATTCGCGAACTCCGCTCATGGATGCGCGTCTGCTCGACGGCTCCCGCGTCAACGCGGCCATACCGCCGGTTGCGCTTGACGGTCCGATCCTCACCATTCGAAAGTTCAGCAAGGACCCGTACCAGGTCTCCGACCTGATCGGATTCGGGACCTTGACACAGGAATCCGCCGCCTTCATCCAGGCATGCGTGCTCGCGCGCGCCAACATCCTCGTCTCCGGTGGAACCGGCACAGGAAAGACGACGCTCCTCAACGTGTGCTCGGGCTTCATTCCCATCGACGAACGCATCGTCACCATCGAGGATGCCGCCGAGCTGCAGTTGCACCAGGAGCACGTCTGCCGCCTCGAAGCACGTCCGGCTGACGTCAACGGCGAAGGCCGCATCGCGATCCGCGAGCTGGTCATCAACGCGCTGCGCATGCGACCGGATCGAATCGTCGTCGGAGAGTGCCGCGGCGGTGAAGCCCTGGACATGTTGCAGGCGATGAACACGGGCCACGACGGATCCCTGACCACCATCCATGCAAACAGCCCACGCGAGACTCTGTCGAGGCTCGAGACGTTGGTGCTCATGGCCGGCCTGGATCTGCCGCTGAAGGCAATCCGTCAGCAGATCGCCGGCGCTATCGACCTGGTCATCCAGCTGAGCCGCCTGAAAGATGGCTCGCGCAAGGTCGTCTCCGTGACCGAGATCATCGGGATGGAGGGCGAGATGATCACCGTGCAGGAGATCTTCAAATTCGAGTCGCGCGGCGCCGATCCGTCGACCGGAAAGATCATCGGCGAATTCGAGCCGACCGGCATCCGGCCGCGGATCATCGACAGGCTGTTCGACATGGGCATCCCGCTGCCTCCGCGTCTTGCGCAGATCTTCCCGGACCGTCGCCAGGTGGGCGTCGCGACCGAGAAGAACGGCCACCTGAGCGGGGTCGCGTAGCCGCCTCGCCACGACAGCACCATGGTGCTGTCCCTGAACTCCTCACGGAGCCGGGGACGGGGCTACTCGTAGGTGAGGGGCAAGGCCTTCGCAAGCCGGAGCTCGGGACCTCAAGAAGGTGTTTTGAACACCGCCGATACTCCCCGTCCGCAATACTTGAATCGGACGAAGAGCGCTGCTCTTGAACGGGAGGACGAGAAGGCGACATGTCGCTGCACGTGATCGTCGGTGCCGGCCCGGTCGGCACCTACACCGCGACGCTGCTCGCCGAGCGTGGCGAGCGAGTCCGCGTGCTGACCCGCCACGGTGGCGGCCCCGAGGATCCGGCCATCGAGCGGATAGCCGCCGACGCCTGCGACGCCGACCGGCTCGCCGCCCTGGCCGAGGGCGCGGCCGCGCTCTACAACTGCGCCAACCCGCCCTACCACCGCTGGCTCACTGATTGGCCGCCGCTGGCAGCCGCGCTGCTGACCGCAGCGGAACGTAGCGGTGCAGTTCTGGCCACCGCCAGCAACCTGTACGGCTATGGGCCAGTCGGCGTACGCATCACAGCTTCCACACCACTCGCAGCGACCCACCCCAAGCTGAAGCTGCGCGCCCAGATGTGGCTCGACGCTGAGGCCGCACACCACGCCGGCCGGATCCGGGCTACTGAGGTGCGGGCCAGCGACTACATCGAGGCCAACTCCATCTTCAGCATTGTTCTGGTCAAGCCGCTGCTGGCCGGGAAGCGGGCCTACGTGCCAGCCGCCTTGGATGTGCCCCACAGCTGGACCTCGATCACCGACGTGGCCACGACCTTGATCGCGGCCGCCACCACGGAGAAGGCTTGGGGACGCGCATGGCTGGTGCCGACCAATCCGCCGCTGACCGTCCGCGAGATCAGCACCCGCTTCACCAGACTCGCCCACGCTCCGGCACCGAAGCTCACCTCCCTGCCCTACCTGGTGCTATGGACCAGTGGCCTGTTCTCCCCGACCCTGCGAGAGCTGCGTATCACCAACTATCAGTGGACCCGCCCGTTCGTAGTGGACTCCGCATACACCGAGCAGACCTTCAGGCTCACCGCCACACCGATAGACCAGGCTCTCGCGTCCATTCAGCCAGCGACCTGACGCCGATGCGGCCGTGCCGGCCTTACGCTCTTACCGCTCGTCCACGGCCGGTGCTTCCCTCTTTCTCTTGTTTGGTTAAGTCAGGTGTAGTCCCACGTTCGTGGCTGCGGACTCCTGCCCAAACCTACATTCTTGGACTGGCGGGCACCCCGTCCTTCACTTGCTGCCGCCGCCGGAAGCAACCCTGGTTGGGGGCGACGCCGGGCTCGTCGAAGTCCCGTTACAAGGGCTGAAAGAACGGCCATTCGTTGCTGCTAGGCTTCGCTACAGAAGGGGCGTCGTGACGAAACGTATGGTCCGGGGAACGGTGCGGCTTATGGTCGTCCATGACCACCCCGGCGTGCGCACAGGGCTGGCGGCTTTCCTCGGCCACGAACCGGACATGGAAGTTGTGATCGCTACGACCTGCGGCAAGCACGTCCTGGACATGGTCGCCGAGCTGCATCCCGATTTGGTGCTCATGCAACGCTCCTGGGGCGGCATCGAGGCGGCCCGCCGCCTGATCGAAGCCCACCCCGACACGCGGGTGACGATAGTCAGCGCCTCGGCCGATGCCCAATGTCGGGCCGAGGCGACCGGCAGCGGTGCGTTGGGTGTCGTGGACCTGACAGCGCCGCCGTCAGAAACCGCCAGCGCGCTGCGTCGCCTCGTTAGGAGTGAGGGCACCCCGCTGGCCTGAGCAACCGTCGCATCCCTGCCCTGCGAACGTCGTGATATGTCTCCCGACGAACGATCCAGCACGTCGCGGTACAAAGGTCGGCGGCCTAATCCGAAAGTTCGTCGACCGCACGGCCAACTAACTGGCCAACCTCGTCCTTCGTTAATACAGCCCCCTCAAGAGCCGCCGAGCGAGATCAGGGTCTGCGCAGAAACGCAACGATCGCATTGCCACACCTGAGTTGACACACTTGAGCCTCCGACGGTGACCCATGCACTCTCTTTCTGAGGGAACACCGGATGTAAATCGGAGGCAGGATGCACGGACGCTTCTCGCGAGGGGTCGCCGCAGCCGGACTACCAGCGGCTAACACCGACGCAGTCCCGGTGACCGAAGAGGACCTCGCCGGTCTCCCGGCGGTCGTGCAGCGCTATCTGCGTTTCGCGGGCGTGGTCGGCAGACCCCGCGACTGGTCCTTCCGGGCCCGCTTCACGGGCCGTTTCCGACTGCGCCCGGGCACGCCCTGGATGGCTCTCGACTCCTGGCAGTACAACTCGTCGCTCGCCGTCGCTCGTCTCTTTTACATGCGGATCCGTTTCGCCGGCGTCGTACCGCTGTTCGGCTGGGATACGTATGTTGGAGGGCATGGGCGGATGCATGGCAAGCTCCTTGGCCTGATGACCGTCGTCGACGGTCGGGGCGAGGAGTTCGACATCGGGGAGCTGGTGACCTACCTCAACGACGCGGTCCTCATGGCCCCGTCGATGCTTCTCACTCCCTCGACATCGTGGACGGAGGTCGACGACCGCTCCTTTGACGTCTCCATCACCGACAACGGTCGGACGGTGACGGCCCGGGTGCTCCTCGACGAGACCGATGCGCCCTGTGATTTCAGTACCACCGACCGGTTCGCCAGCCTGCCGACGGGACTGCTCCGCGCCCGCTGGACCACCCCCGTGGAAGGTTGGCGTGCCGTTGATGGGCGTCGGCTGCCCCAGCGCGTCTCGGTAATCTGGCACTTTCCGGATGGACAGTTCACCTACGGCGAATTCCGGTTCAGGGGTGCCGTCTACAACGTGCCGCCCGGCACCTGAGTCCTGAGCAAGCCGACGACGCACCACGACCCTAGCTCGCTTCTGGCCCCCACAGCGGCACTGATCACCCGGGCTCCGGTAAGGTCCGCTCAGAGGCCGCGCAAGCCGACGGATGACCCCTGCGGCTTGAATCAACATCCTGCGAGGCGGGCCAACCGCAGCCGTAGCATAGCCGCGCCAGGTTCGAACTGACGGAGGTTCGCGATGCAACCCGCAGAGCAGAAAAACGTCGACATCGTGCTCCGCTATTTCGACGGGTGCAACACCGGCGCACTCGACGACCTGCTTCCGACGTTGGACAAGGAAGTCATCCATTACTTCCTTCCAGAGAGCTTCCCGACGATCCGCGGCGCTCCGAGGGCGTCGAACGTCAGGCCGCCGGTGGCGGAAGGTTCACCGGCTCGTAGATCAGGCCCTCACCACAACAGCGGCCGCACTCATCGCCCGCTCGAGCTCTCGACGCCCACACGCCGACGGTGCCCTGGCGAAACTCCACCTT
>JBIOIZ010000027.1:0-33870 GCA_044450385.1 Candidatus Dormibacteria bacterium | reverse complement strand
CGTTTCAAGGGCCTCACCTCGTCGATCGAGATCTATCCGCAGGCGCTGACGTTCGAGTTCGAGTCGCTTGATGCCGGCTGTGATTTCTGGGAGCACACCAACCCGCCGATGATGGCGATGCTCAGCATGCTCGACGAACAGCAGACTGCGGCGCTCCGTCAGGACCTGAGAAAGCTCATGACCGAGCTCAATCAGGTCTCCGGTGGCGGACTGACGCTCGAGTCAGACTACCTCCAGGTGCTCGCCCGCAAGGCGTGACTGCTCCCGGCTCGCGATGATCGCGTACTCGAAGGCATCAGCGAGCGCGCTCCACGACGCCTCGATGATGTTGGTGCTGCATCCCACGGTGCTCCAGCGCCGGTGGTGGTCGCCGCTCTCGACGAGCACCCGGACCCCGGCGGCGGTGCCGTCACGCCCGTCGAGCACGCGCACCTTGTAATCGAAAAGCTGGGTGGCGCCGATCTCGGGATAGCTCGGCGTCAGCGCCTTGCGCAACGCGGCGTCGAGGGCGTTGACAGGTCCGTTTCCCTCTGCCGCGGTGTGCACGACCTCGTGACCGACCTGCACCTTGATGGTCGCCTCGCACACCAGTTGACGGCCCTCCCGCTGCTCGACAAGCGCGATGTAGTCGATGAGCGTGAACGGCGCGGGATTGCCGCGCGCACGATGGACGAGCAGTTCGAAGGACGCCTCGGCGCCTTCGAAGGAGTGGCCGCTGAACTCCAGCTCCTTGACCTGATCGGCGACCCTTCGCGCAAGAGCCCTGTCCTGAGTCAGGTCGACGCCGAATGCCGCGGCCTTCTCGAGAACGGTGCCGCGCCCCGACTGTTGGGTGATCACCGAGTGGCGCTCGTTGCCGACCCGGGCGGGGTCGATGTGCTGATACGCATACGAGGCTTTGCTCATTGCGTCGATGTGCTGACCGCCCTTGTGCGTGAATGCCGCCTGACCGATGTACGGCGCAGAAAGGGGAGGGGCGATGTTGGCGATCTCCGCGACGTCACGCGCGACCTCGGTGAGGCGCGCCAGCTGCGCATCCTCGATGACCTGCACGCCCATCTTCAGCTGCAGATTGGGAATCAGCGTGCAGAGGTTCGCGTTGCCGGTGCGCTCGCCGTAGCCGTTGATGCATCCCTGCACCTGAACGGCGCCCGCCCGCACCGCGGCGAGCGTGGCCGCGACGGCACATCCGGAGTCGTCGTGGCAGTGGATCCCCGCGATGCTGCCGAATCGAGACGTGATCCCGCGCACCACCGACTCCACGTGATCCGGCAGCGTCCCGCCGTTGGTGTCGCAGAGCGTGATCCGCTCCGCGCCCGCTCTGACGGCGGCCTCGAGGCATCGCAGCGCATAGTCCGGATCGCTGGCGTATCCATCGAAGAAATGCTCGGCGTCGTAGACGACGCGGCGGCCGTGGTCGACGAACCAGCGCACCGATTCGGCGATCATCGCGGCGTTCTCGTCGGTGGTGGTTCGCAGTACGTCGACGACCTGCCGGTCCCACGCCTTGCCGACAAGCGTGATGATCGGCGCCATCGAGTCGAGCAGCGTGCGCAGCTGCAGGTCGTCCTGCGCTTTGAGTCCCGGCCTGCGGGTTGCGCCGAACGCCGCGAGAGTCGCGTTGCGGAGCGGATGTCCCAGCATCGCTGCGAAGAATTCCGTATCCGTGGGATTCGCGCCGGGCCAGCCCCCTTCGATGACGGTGACGCCGAGCGTATCGAGATGTTCGGCGATGCGAAGCTTGTCGGATACCGAGAAGTTGATGCCGACTCCCTGCGCACCGTCACGCAGAGTCGTGTCGTAGATCTCGACCCTCATCGCGCGGCTCCACTGCGCGCGCCAAGATGTCGCAACGCCTCGCGTGCCACTGCATCGGCGACGGCATCGGTTCCGGACTCGCCACCCAGGTCGCTGGTGAGAATGTCCTCGGCGATGCACACGTCGACCGCGGATTCGACCGCCGCCGCGAGATCGTCGCGGCGGAGCGAATGACGAAGGAGCATCGCGACCGAGAGGATGGTGCCGTATGGATTGGCGATGCCACGCCCCGCGAGGGTGGGCGCGCTGCCGTGAATTGGTTCGTACACCCCCTGGTCGGTCGCGTTGAGGCTGGCCGACGGGAGCAGACCGAGCGAGCCGGCGAGAACGGCTGCCTCATCGCTCAGGATGTCGCCGAAGAGATTCTCCGCGACCACGACGTCGATGGACGCGGGCTCGCGCACCAGGCGCATCGCGAACGAGTCCACGAGCTCGTGGCTCAACTTGACATCGGGATATTCGGGAGCCAGTGCGGTGACCACCTCCCTCCAGAGCTGACTCGTGATGAGCACGTTCGCCTTGTCGATCGAGATGAGCTCGCCGCGTCGCGACTCGGCGAGTTTGAAGGCGACACGCGCGACCCGTTCGATCTCGGCGGCACTGTAGACGATGCTGTCGCGGGCGATCTCGTCCGGCCCCGAGCCGGTGCGTCCGCGCGGCTGTCCGAAGTAGGCACCCCCGGTGAGCTCGCGCACGATCACCAGGTCGGTCCCATTGAGGATCTCGGGGCGTAGGGTGGTGCGATCCACGAGATGCGGATGCACCTTGACGGGACGGACATTGGCGAAGACGTCGAGCTCGCGGCGCAGTCGCAGCAGGCCCGCTTCGCAGCGCTGCTCCCCGCGCAGGTGATCCCATGCCGGACCCCCGACCGCTCCGAGCAGCACCGCGTCGGCGGCTTTGCACGCGTCGAGCGTCTCGTCGGGAAGCGGCATGCCGAACTCGTCGATCGCCCGTCCGCCGATCGGCCGCACGTCGATGCTCACCTGCGTGTCAGTGGCGTCACAGACGGTCGCGAGCACGCTCAGGGCCGCGTTCACCACCTCCGGGCCGACACCGTCTCCCGGAAGCACGACGATGTTTGCCTTCACGGACCAGCCCGGACGCGCTGCAGATCCGGCATCCATGCCGGGCGGCGCTGTTCGAATGCGGTGATCTCAGCTTCGTGCACAAGGGTCAAGCCGATATCGTCGAGGCCTTCCAGCAGGCGGCGCCGCTCGAACGGGTCGATGCTGAACGTGAAACGCAGATCACCGCACGTCACCGTCTGCGCCTCGAGATCGACGGCGACGGCGATCCCCGGTTGCTCCGCGGCGAGGTCGAGGAGTTCGCGAACCTCGTGCTCGGGCAGGATCACCGGAAGCACGCCGCTGCCGAGTGCGTTGGCTCTGAAGATATCCGCGAACGACTCGGCGATGATTGCGCGAATGCCGTAGTCGGAAAGTGCCCACACCGCGTGCTCGCGCGAAGAACCGCAGCCGAAGTTGCGTCCCGTGACCATCACGGTCCCGCGCGCGTACGCTTCCTGGTTGAACACGAACTCCGGTAGCGGCGTGCCGGACGGCTCACGACGCCAGTCGTAGAACAGGAACTCGCCGTACCCGGTTCGCTCGATACGTTTGAGGAACTGCTTGGGAATGATCTGATCGGTGTCGACGTCCGAGCGGTCGAGCGGGATGAGCACGCCGTCCTCGCGGCGAAACGGCTTCATGCCCGGCCCGCCGGTACAGCGAGGCGGCGTACATCGACAAACCGGCCCTCGACCGCAGCCGCCGCTGCCATCGCCGGTGAGACGAGGTGGGTGCGCCCGCCGCGTCCCTGGCGGCCTTCGAAATTGCGGTTGCTCGTGCTGGCGCAACGCTCGCCGGGTTGGAGAATGTCGGGGTTCATGCCGAGGCACATCGAGCAGCCCGGATTGCGCCACTCGGCGCCGGCGCTGATGAAGATCGTGTCGAGTCCCTCGGATTCGGCCTGCACCTTGACCTGGGCAGACCCGGGCACCACAAGCACGCGGAGACCGTCGTGGACGCGGCGCCCGTCGAGCATCGCGGCCGCCGCGCGAAGGTCCTCGATACGCCCGTTCGTGCATGACCCGATGAAGACGGTGTCCAGCTTGATGTCCTCGATGGCCATGCCCGGCTCGAGACCCATGTAGGCGAGCGCGCGCACCGCCGATTCACGCTCCGCCGGGTCCGGGAACGACTCCGGATCCGGAACCCGTCCGGTCACCGCCACCGATTGCGCGGGCGTGGTCCCCCAGGTCACGGTCGGCTCCAGCGTCGCCGCGTCGATGCTCACCACGCGGTCGAAGACGGCGCCCGGATCGCTGCGCAGCTCGCTCCACGCCGCGACCGCGTCGTCCCAATCGGCCGCGGCCGGCGCATATGGGCGGCGCTTGATGTAGGCAAAGGTGGTGGCGTCGGGCGCGATCATCCCGGCGCGCCCACCACCTTCGATGGTGAGGTTGCAGAGCGTCATGCGCTGCTCCATCGTGAAGCCACGGACCACCGAGCCCGTGTACTCGACAACGTGACCGGCGGCGCCGGCCGTGCCGATGGCGTTGAGGACGCCGAGGGCCGCGTCCTTGGCGGTGACCCCGACGGGCAGCGTGCCTTCGATGCGAACCTCCATGGTCTGCGGTCGGGACTGACGGAGACACTGCGTCGCCAGGACGTGCTCGACCTCGGACGTCCCGATCCCCAGCGCGAAAGCCCCGAAGGCGCCGTGCGTGGCCGTGTGCGAATCACCGCAGACGACGATCGTCCCGGGGACGGTGAGACCGAGCTCCGGTCCGATCACGTGGACGATGCCCTGCCAGCGATGCCCGGCGCCGAAGCATGAGATTCCATGCTCGTCGCAATTCCGGCGCAGCGTATCCATCTGCGCCGCGCTCATCTCGTCCGCGCCGCTGACCCCGTCCCCGTCGGTCGGGACGTTGTGGTCCATCGTGGCAACAACCAGGCCCGGTCTGCGCACGGTTCGACCTTCCAGACGCAGGCCCTCGAACGCCTGCGGGGAGGTGACCTCATGGACGAGGTGCAGATCCACGTAGAGCAGCGACGGCTCGCCGGGCTCTTCGGCGACGGCGTGCGCCTCCCAGATCTTGTCGAAGAGGGTGCGCGGCGTCATTCGACCCCCGAGGTGGCCGCGGCGGGAGCTGCCGCGTTTGACGTGGCCATTGCCGCCATCCGCTCCGGAGGCACTCGTGGCCCTGCGGCGAGCCGTGTGGTCAGACGGTTCAGGGCATGGACGTACGCTTTCGCGGCCGCCACCAGAATGTCGGTATCGGCGCCGTGACCCGAGCTCAGCGTGCCGTCCTGGCGCAGTCGCACGCTCACCTCGCCGACGGCGTCCATGCCCTCCGTGATCGCCTGGATGGCGAACTCCTCGAGCTCGGCCTCCACCTGCACCAGAGAATCGATGGCGCGATAGGTCGCGTCGACCGGGCCGTCTCCCATTGAGACCGCCTCGTGGCTCACGCCGTCGTCCAGAAGCATGCGAACGGTGGCCGTGGCGCGCAGGTTGGTGCCGCAGCTCACCTGCAGGTGCTCGAGACGGAATGTCTCCTCAGCACCCTGGCGCTCGTCCGCGACGATTGCCTCGATGTCGCGGTCGGTGACGTCGCGCTTGCGATCGGCGAGTTCCTTGAAACGCACAAAGGCGCGCTGCAATTCCTCGCCGTCAAGCCGGTAGCCCAATTGCTCGAGACGGTCGTGCAGCGCGTGACGCCCGCTGAGCTTGCCGAGCACGAGCGTTGAGCCGGCGCCGACCTGACCCGGCTCCATGATCTCGAAGGTCCGGCGGTCCTTGAGCATGCCGTCCTGGTGGATGCCGGAGTGGTGCGCAAACGCATTGGCTCCGACCACGGCCTTGTTCGGCTGGACGAGCATGCCCGTGAGCTGGGAAACGAGCCGTGAGGTGCGGTACAGCTGCGAATGGTCGAGCTGGGTGGTCACGCCGTACACCTTCTCGTGCAGACGGACGGCCATCGCGACCTCCTCGAGCGCGGCATTGCCCGCACGCTCGCCGATGCCGTTGACACAGGTCTCGATCTGTCGCGCCCCACCGAGCACGCTGACCAGCGAGTTGGCAGTTGCGAGGCCGAGATCGTTGTGACAGTGGACCGAGAGCACGACACTGCGAAGCGCCGGTACCTGCTCATACATCCAGGCGATGAGCGAGCGCCACTCGTCGGGTGTCGCGTATCCGACGGTGTCGGGCAGGTTGATGGTGGTCGCCCCAGCCTCGATGCAGCTGTTGACCACCTCGGCCAGGTACTCGCGCTCGGTGCGGCTCGCATCCATGGGTGAGAACTCGACATCCTCGCGGAACGTCTTCGCGAGCGCGGTCATCGCGACCGCGCGGTCGTGGACCTCGCGCTGGGTCATGCGCAGCTGTCCTTCACGATGGATCGGGGAGGTGCCGATGAACACATGAATGCGCGCGCGGGCGGCAGGCTCGAGCGCGGCAGCGCACGCGCGGACGTCCGCCTCGAAGCAGCGCGAGAGTCCCGCGATCACCGAGCCGTCGACCTGTTCGGCGATGGCCTTGACCGCAGCGAAGTCACCCGGCGAGCTGTGTGGGAACCCCGCTTCGATGACATCGACCTTCAGTCGAGCGAGCTGATGGGCGATCTGCAGCTTGTCCTCGGCATTGAGCGCCACCCCCGGCGACTGCTCACCGTCACGAAGCGTGGTGTCGAGAATCATCAGCGACTCGGTCATACCGTCGCCCCCTCGCGGTCGGGCTCGGCCAGCACCTTGTCCATGCCGGGCGCCGTCTTGGTGTCAAGCCAGCCCATCTTCGACCGCAACTCGGCGCCGACGCGCTCGATGGGCAGATGCTGCTCCTCGTCGCGATACTCGATGAAGTTCGGACGTCCGGCTTCGTTCTCCTCGATCCAGCGCTTCGCGAAGCTGCCGTCCTGGATGTCGCTCAGCAATTTGCGCATGGTCGCGCGGGTGCGCTCGTCCACCACCTTGGGGCCGCTGACGTAGTCGCCGTACTCGGCGGTCTCGCTCACGGAGTAGCGCATCCACGAGAGACCGCCCTGGTACATGAGATCGACGATGAGCTTGAGCTCGTGCATCACCTCGAAGTAGGCGAGCTCGGGCTGATATCCCGCCTCGGTGAGCGTGTCGAATCCGGCCTTGACCAGCGACGTGATGCCGCCGCACAGCACTGCCTGCTCTCCGAAGAGATCGGTCTCGGTCTCCTCGGCGAACGTTGTCTCGAGCACGCCGGCCCGGGTGCCGCCGATGCCTCGCGCATATGCGAGGGTGCGTTCGCGGGCGAGACCCGTCGCGTTCTGGTGCACGGCGAACAGGCAGGGGACCCCCTGTCCCGCGACGAAGGTGCTGCGCACCAGGTGCCCCGGGCCTTTGGGGGCCACCATGCTGACGTCGACGCCGACGGGCGGATCGATGAGCTCGTAGCGGATGTTGAATCCGTGGGCGAACATCAGCATCTTGTCCGCGTGCAGGTGCGGTGCGATCGCCTCGTCGTACAGCGCACGCTGGCCGGTGTCAGGTGTCAGCACCATGATCACATCGGCCTCCGCACACGCCTCCGCCGGGGTCAGCACGCGCAGCCCCTCGGCCTGCGCCGCGGCACGGCTGCGGCTGGATTCGGGAAGCCCGACGCGCACGTCATGACCCGAGTCGCGCAGGTTGAGCGCGTGTGCGTGGCCCTGCGAGCCGTACCCCAGAATTGCGATGGGGCGATTTGACAGAGCCTCTGGATCGGCGTCTGCGTCGTAGTACATCCGAGCGGTCATTGATCGCTGCCTCCTCTGCGCTTGCTCACACGGTGCCGGTGGTGTCGCCGGCCACGCCCTGCAGGCGCGACGGCTCTGTCTGCGGCTCGTCGCCGTCGGTCGCGAAGTCCATGAGTCGAAACCGGGCCTGGTCGCCTCGAACGAGCGCCACGACGCCGCTTCGTGCCAGTTCCTTGATGCCATACGGCCGCATCAGCTCGATGAAGTTGTCGATCTTCTCCGCACTGCCCGTGACCTCGATGATCACCGAGTTGGCGGCGACGTCGACGACCCGTCCTCTGAAGATGTCCACCAGGTTGAGCACCTCGGTTCGCTCGCCCGGTGGCGCGTGCATGCGGACGAGCACCAGCACATGCGCAACGTTGCGCAATCCCGTGATGTCGTCGATGGTGATGACGTCGATGAGCTTGGCCAGCTGCTTGGTGGCCTGCTCGGCCTGCTGCCGCCCGACGTGCACGGTGATCGTCATCCGCGAGATCGTGTCGTCCTCGGTGGGCCCCACCGAGAGCGAGTCGATGTTGAAGCCTCGCCGCCGGATCATCGACGCGACGCGCTGCAGGACCCCCGGCTTGTTGTCGACCAGTACTGACAGCAGCCGGCTCTGGGTCATCAGCTCGCCTCGACGAAGTCGAGCATGCCCATGCCGAGCGGCACGATGGGATAGACATTCGCGTCGGGATCGATATTGAAGTTGAGCAGCACCGGCCCCTTGTGCGCCATCGCCTCGTCGAGCATCCGCCCGACATCTTCCAGGTGATCGGTGGACATCGCCTTCATGCCGAAGGCGTCGCCCAGCTTGACGATGTCGGGCGTGAAGGTCAGGTCGACCGCCGAGCGCACGCCGTCGTAGAAGTCGTCCTGGAACTGCCGGACCATGCCGAGTGACGAGTTGTTCAGGATGATCACATTGACGTCGATGTTGTTCTCGACCATCGTCGCCATCTCCTGCATGTTCATGACGAAGCCGCCCTCGCCGGTGACGCAGAACACGGTCTTGTGCGGGTTGGCGAGCTTCGCGCCCATGGATGCGGGAAATGCGTACCCCATCGTTCCGGTTCCGCCCGAATTGAGGAACATCCCGGGCTTGCGGTAGTTGAACCAGAGCGCCGCCCAGATCTGGTTCTGGCCGACATCCGCGAGCACGATCGCCTCATCCTCGCAGCGCGAATACATCTCCTCGAGCACCTGCTGCGGCTGGAGCAGACCGCTGTGGTTCGTGAAGCGGACGGGGTGCTCCTCCTTCCACTGGTCGATCTGTGTCAACCACTGATGCTCACGCTTGGGCTCGACAAGCAGGTTGAGCTCGCGCAGCGCCACCTTGGCATCGGCCACGACGCTCACGTGTGGGATCACGTTCTTGCCGATCTCCGCCGGGTCGATGTCGATGTGCACGAGATGCTCGACGCGCGGAGCGAACGAGTCGAGCCGGGTGGTCACCCGGTCGTCGCAGCGCATGCCGATCATGATCAGCACGTCCGCCTCGCAGACGGCCTTGTTGGTGTATCCGGCGCCCATGAACCCGACCATCTGCAGGGCCATCGGATCGGTCACCGGAAACGCACCGGTGCCGAGCAGGGTCCAGCCCACCGGGATGTGCGCCTGGTGCGCCAGCTCCGCAAGCTCCTCTTCAGCGCGAGCGATGAGCACGCCGCGACCGGCGAGGATCACCGGGCGCCGGGCCCCCTTGATGAGGTCGGCGATCTGGCGCAGCTTCGCCGGGTCGGGCCGCGGCGGTGCCGGGTATGACCGCCGTTTCACCGGGGCCTCCGGGTAGTTGAACGCAGTCCTGGCCGCCTGGAGATCCTTGGGGAAGTCGATCAGGACAGGACCCGGGCGCCCGGTGCGAGCGATGTGGAACGCCTCCTTGATCGTCGGCGCGATGTCTTCGGCGCGCGTGATCAGGTACGAGTGTTTCACCACCGACATGGTCGAGCCGATGACGTCGGACTCCTGAAAGCTGTCGGTCCCGATGGCTGTCGAGGGCACCTGGCCGGTGATCGCAACGACAGGGACCGAGTCCATGTACGCGGTGGCGAGCCCGGTGACGAGGTTCAGCGCGCCGGGGCCGCTGGTCGCAAAGACCACCCCGACCGATCCACGCTTGCTGCGCGCGTACCCGTCAGCGGCATGAGCGCCGCCCTGCTCGTGGCGCACGAGGACGTGGTGGAGCTGCGGGTAGTCGGGGAGGTAGCGGTAGAGCCAGAGGTTGGCGCCCCCTGGGTATCCGAAGATCGTGTCGACACCCTCGCGGATGAGCGATTCGAGGGCGACCTGCGCGCCGGTGAGCATGCGGGGCGGCTCCGCCAGGCCGTCGGGGCTTGCTGCTGTCGTCGCGGCCGCGCTCGAGCGTTGATCCGTTCGGGCGGTGATCACTGGTAGTAGCGGTTGAGCGATCGGCGCACGAACTCTTCGCTCTCGTCGTGCCGTGGGGTGCCGGGAGCGAAACGATCCGCGCGTGCGGCGTCGAGGCGTTCGGCCTGGTTGCCATCGTCGTGGGTGCTTGCGTCCCAGCGAGTCGGTGTTCCCATGCCGTCATAGGGGGCGGGTGCCTGTCCGGGGCCGGCCATGACTGTTCCTCCTGTCGCGTTGTGCCCGGGAACAACAAAAGGCCCCCTCCTGGGAGGGGGCCTCTTGCTTGATTCCGGCTTGGGTCTTGTGCCTACCTGCGCACGCGACTGGCCTGAAGCATGAAAGCCCCGCTCCTAATCAGGAGCAGGCCTACCAGCAGGACCAGCGCGAAGCCGTACGACATCTCGGCGAGAAGAATACGGCCTGGACGCCGCCCCAGTCAATACACGGACCTGTGACGGTCGCGCCGTATGCTTCCGCGCATGCCTGAAACACCGTCGACGCGACCGAGCTCGGTGATGCTGCACGGTCCTGATCGCGCGCCCGCGCGAGCGATGCTCCGAGCGATCGGCTTCAGTCGCGAGGATCTGGAACGACCGATCATCGGTGTGGGCCACTCATGGATCGAGACCATGCCGTGCAACTGGAACCATCGCGCCCTCGCCGAGCGGGTGAAGGAGGGTGTCCGTGCTGCCGGCGGTACGCCGATGGAATTCGGCACCATCGCAGTGAGCGATGGCGTCACCATGGGAACGCAGGGAATGAAGGCGTCGCTGGTGTCACGCGACTTGATCGCCGACTCGATCGAGCTTGTCACCCGCGGGCACAGCTTCGATGGGCTGGTGCTCATCGTCGGTTGCGACAAGACCATCCCGGCGGCCGCGATGGCGTTGAGCCGCCTCGACATTCCGGGCCTTGTGCTCTACGGCGGCACCATCCAGCCGGGACACCTGCGCGGTCGCGACCTCACGGTCCAGGATGTCTTCGAGGCTGTCGGCGCATACAACGCCGGCCGGATCGACGCCGATGAGCTTCGCGCGGTGGAGGAGCACGCCTGCCCGGGGGCGGGCGCGTGTGCTGGTCAGTACACGGCGAATACGATGAGCACGGCGCTCGAGTTTCTCGGTCTGTCGCCGCCGGGCGCCAATGCGGTCCCGGCGACTCATCCCGACAAGCCAGCCGTCGCAGAGGCCGCGGGCCGGCTGGCCGTGCAGCTCGTCGAGGCGGGCATCAATGCGCGGTCGATCGCCACTCGCGCCGCCTTCGAGAACGCCATTGCGTCGTTCTCTGCCACGGGCGGTTCCACCAATGCGGTGCTCCATCTGCTCGCCATTGCTGCAGAGGCGGGTATCCCCCTCGAGATCGACGACTTCGACGCCATCTGCGCACGGACGCCGATCCTCGCCGACCTCCGCCCAGGCGGGCGCTTTGTCGCAACCGATCTCTTTGCCGCGGGGGGGCTCGGTGTGGTCATGCAGCGACTCCTCGAGCTGGGGCTGCTGCATGGCGACGCGGTGACGGTCGACGGGCGGACCCTCGCGGAGGTCGCCGAATCGGCAACCGAGACACCAGGACAGCAGGTGATTCGTGCGGCGGACGCCCCGCTCAGCAAGCACGGGGGGATTGCCGTGCTTCGTGGGAATCTTGCCACCGAAGGTTGTGTCGTCAAGCTCGCAGGCCACGATCGCAACTCGCATCGAGGTCCGGCGCGCGTCTTCGATTCGGAGGAGGAGGCGTTCGCCGCCGTTCGTGAGGGAGGCGTCCACCCGGGCGACGTCGTGGTGATCCGCTACGAGGGGCCGGTGGGCGGTCCCGGGATGCGCGAGATGCTCGGCGTCACCGGCGCGATCGTCGGCGCAGGTCTCAGCGACTCGGTGGCGCTGATCACCGACGGCCGGTTCTCAGGGGCGACCCACGGCTTCATGGTCGCGCACATCGCTCCCGAGGCGGCTCTCGGTGGTCCGCTTGCCGCCGTCCGCAATGGGGACTTGGTGAATATCGACGTGGTCGCGCGCCGCGTCGACGTCGAACTCGATGACACCGAGATCGCAGCGCGGCTCGAGGCATGGAAGCCGCCGGCACCACGGTATGCGACCGGCGTCTTCGCGAAATATGCGGCCATGGTGTCCTCCGCAAGCCTTGGAGCGGTTACGGGGCGCTGACCCCGATCTTTCCGACCGCCCCGCGCAGTCCGCGGCAGCCGATACATCCGGTGCAGTCGATGCAGTCGGAACATGCCACGCACGCGATGCAGCATGTGCAGCGGAGACAGGCGACCGTCAGCACGCAGCGCCGGATGGCTGCGCTGAAGAAGGTCAGCACGCTGCCGGCGACCGCCGCGCTGGCGACCGTCACGGCGCTCCTGACCACGGCTGCGCTGAACGCGGTTGCGGCACTCCCTGCCACCGCCGCCGAGCCCCGGGTGAGGGCCGAGCCTGCAACCGCGGAGGAGGAGGAGGTCGCTGCGGAGCCGGCCACCGCCGATGAGCGGCGGGTCGCGACGCTGCCCGCGACCGCTGCGCTCTCGACGGTGAGGGCGCTCCCGGCGACGGCGACGCTGCCGCGAGTGAGAGCGGCGTCGTGCGCCGTATCCTCCGCGTGCGACTCCGCGGACAGTTCGCGGCGCAGCGCGAGAACGCGTGCGACCGTCACTGTGGCGAGCAGACCGAGAGCCGCCGAAACCACGAGCCGCTTACTGCGCCCGCCTGTCATCCGAACGAGTCGAGCCCGCTCACTGGAGCTGCTCCGACCCCACCCCCGCCTCGACCGGGCTTGCTTCGCCGACGCCGGTCGCCACGTCGAGTGCAACCGGCTCGTCGGCGGCCGGAATGCCCTGCGCCTTGGTCCGAAGCGGGATCTCCTTGATCAGCAGGGTCAGGAAGAATGCGACCACCAGTATCGGCACCGCGGTGAGGAAGACGACGTGGAGTGACTCGGAGACGGCGTTGATGAGCCCAGTGTGAATCGCCGGCGGAAGATGGGCGAGTTGCGCCGGGTTGCCCTCCAGCGACGCGGGGTTGATACCCGAATGCAGCGCGCTTGCGGGCAGGTTGTTCTTGAGATTGGATGCCAGCTGGTTGCTGAAGATCGCGCCGAAGATGGCCACACCGAAGGACGCCCCCATCGAACGGAGGAACGTCGCCGAGCTGGTGCCGACGCCGAGGTCTCGCTGCTCCACGGCGTTCTGGACGGCAATGACCAAAACCTGCATGACGCAACCAAGCCCGAGACCGAGCACCACCATGTAGAGGGAGAGGATCCAGCGCGGAGTCTGCGGGTCGATGGTCGACAGCAGGAAGACACCGATTGCCGCGAGCGCGGTGCCCATGACCGGGAAGATCTTGTATCGCCCTCGCCGGCTGATGAGCTGACCACTCGTGATCGAAGCGGTGAGCAACCCGGCCATGAGCGGGAGGATGTTCAGGCCCGAGCTGGTTGCGCTTGCACCGTCCACGAGTTGCAGGAAGACGGGAAGGAACGTGATCGCTCCGAACATCGCGAAACCGATCACGAAGCCGACTCCACTCGCGACGTTGAAGACCTGGATGCGGAACAGCCGGAAGGGGAGGATCGGTTCGGCGGCCCGTCGCTCGACGACCACGAATGCCGCCAGCATCACCACGCCGATGATCGCGAGACCGATGATCGGCAGCGAGTTCCACGCGTACTGGGTGCCCCCCCACGTGGTCATCAGGATGAGCGAGGAAGCACCGGCAGCGAGGAAGAATGCTCCGAGCCAGTCGATGGTGTGCGAGATGCGCCGCGTCGGTGTCTTGAGGACCGTGGCTGTCACGATCAGCGCCACGGCCGCGATCGGGACGTTGATGTAGAAGATCCAGCGCCACGACACGTCGTCGGTGAGGAATCCGCCGATGAGCGGCCCGGCGACGCTCGACAGCGCGAAGACGCCTCCCATCCATCCCTGGTACTTGCCGCGCTCGCGGGGCGGAACGACGTCGCCGATGATCGCCTGGGCGCCGACCATGAGCCCGCCGGCACCGATTCCCTGGACGGCGCGGAAGCCGATGAGCTCGAGCATGTTCTGCGAGAGGCCGGCGAGCATCGAGCCGACGATGAAGATGACGATCGCCGCCTGGAACAGGAACTTGCGACCGTAGAGGTCGCCGAGCTTGCCGTAGAGAGGAGTGGAGACCGTCGACGCGAGGAGGTACGAGGTGACAACCCAGGAGAGCTGGTTCAGCCCGCCGAGATCGCCGACGATGGTCGGCAGCGAGGTTGCGACAATCGTCTGGTCGAGGGCGGCGAGGAGCATGCCCAGCATCAGGGCGCCGAGCACCGCATAGATCTGGCGCTGCGTCATGCGGAGGCCCTCCGGAGAGGCACGCCGACGTCATCCCCCACGGTCGCGGCGATGCGCTCGGTCAGGTCGACGTATGTCTGCAACTCGTTGTCATCCAGCGCGGTGAACACCTCGGCCGAGGCGCGGCGCATGCCCGCCCTGAAGCGTGCGGCGAGCTCCTTGGCACGCTCGGTCGGTACAACGTGCTGCACCCTGCGGTCGTGCACATCGCGGACGCGCGTCACCAGTCCGCGGCGCTCGAGTCGATCGATCAGCTGGGTGGCGCCGCTGAGCCCGATGCCCTGCGCCTCTGCGACCTCGCGCATGCTCATTCCGTCACCGAGCAGGAGGCGGCGAACCACCTCCATCTGGTGCAGCGTCGTCCCGCCGACCTCGGCGAACTCAGACTGCAGGGTCGGCGAGGCAACCTCCAGGAACCGACGACGCAACTCCGCCTGGGCCGTCATGAGGCGTTCGAGGAGGATGGAGCGGTCCTTCATGGGAGAGATAATACATCACATGAAGTATTTGTGCGGTGGTCAGCGCCCGCGCGTCCCAGCCGCCTCGAGCACTGCAGCGCGCTGGGCCGGCGTCAGGTACTTGACGGCCTCGCGCAGCGTCACACCGGAGGCGCGTTTCGCTCGGGGCAGCAACCAGCCGTACACCTCGTCCGGTCGACGTTTGCCGGTCTCGCGGAGCACCCAGCCGATTGCCTTCCGTATGAAGAATTCCTTCTCGTCGAGCATGGCGTCCGCGTAGCCGGCAAAGGTGTCGAAGGACGCCCCCTGTTTGAGAGGCAGGATCATGGCGAGCAACGCGGAGCGGCGGACCCAGAATTTGCCGTCCTCCGCCCACCGATCAATGGTCGGCCCAAGCTGCGGGTACCGGACCAGGAGCGATCCCGCAGCGTGGCCCGCCAGGTCATCGACATACGCCCAGGTTCGCGAGGCACGGATCATGGATTCGACGACCTCGAGGTCATCGGGTCTCAGCAGCCTGGCTTCGAATTCGAGCAGCATCACAGCCACCATCCGGCGTTCGTGGACCGGTTTCGCCCACAGCTCGCTGACCAAAGCCACCAGCTCGTCATGGGTGAGATCGCGCTGCGTCGAGACGAAGTCTTTCGCGACGCGGCGGATCGCCCAGACGCTTGTTCCGAAGTGCTCGAGATCACTCTTCAGGTAGGCGCGCTCGCTGACGGCGCGGGCCGCGCTCCCGGCCTCGCGACACCGGTTCTCGATCGCCTCAGCACTCGAAACGGCGTCGATCATGTCGTGCCGATGATGCGACGGCCGGGTGTGGCGCGTCACCCGCCCGCGAAGAGATCAGGTATAAGTCCGCAGTGATCCAGCATCCCTCCGCGAGCTTCGCATTCACCGCTCGGTGTCGAATCGTGAACCGCCCCGGAATGCTTGGCCAACTCACCTCTGCCATCGGGAGTGTCGGGGGCGACATCCGCGCCGTCGACATCGTTCGCGTCGAGGGCAACGGGATCGTCAGGGATGTCACCGTGCTCGCCGCCGACGCGGACCACGCTCAGAAGCTGATTCAGCGGATGTCGGCGGTACCGGGCGTCGAGGTGCTCGAATACTCGGACCGAACGTTCCTCGCGCACCTGGGCGGCAAGATCGAGGTGACCCCACGGCACCCGATCCGCACCCGCGACGATCTTTCGATGGTGTACACGCCCGGGGTCGCCAGGATCTGCATGGCCATCGCTGAAGATCCGCGTCGCGTTCGCAATCTGACGATCAAACGCAACGCCGTTGCCATCGTCACCGATGGCAGCGCGGTGCTCGGCCTGGGCAACATCGGTCCCGACGCAGCGATCCCGGTGATGGAGGGCAAATCCATGCTCTTCAAGGAATTCGGGAGCGTCGATGCCTTTCCGCTGTGCCTCGGCACCCAGGATGTCGACGAGATCGTCGCGACCGTCGTCAACATCGCGCCCATCTTCGGCGGCATCAATCTCGAGGACATCGCCGCGCCACGATGTTTTGAGATCGAGCGCCGGCTCACCGAGATGCTCGACATCCCTGTATTCCATGACGACCAGCACGGCACCGCCATTGTGGTCACCGCGGCACTGATCAACGCGCTGAAGATCGTTGGCAAACGCCTCGAGGACGTGCGGGTTGTCTGCCTCGGCGTCGGAGCGGCAGGCACGGCCGTGACCAGACTCCTGATCGCGGCTGGAGTCGGTCACGTCGTCGGCGTCGACCGCGCCGGAATCCTCAACGAGGACACGCCGGACCTCAGCCCTGCACAGCAGAGCTACGCCGCAACCACCAACCGGACCAGACTCAGCGGCGGTCTGCGTGAAGCGCTCGCTGGGGCGGACGTCTTTATCGGCACCAGCGTCGGAGGCGCCTTCGAGGCGGATCTCGTGCGCGTGATGGCCCCACACCCCATCGTGTTTGCACTTGCCAACCCGGAGCCCGAGGTTCAGCCGGAGGCGATCGAGGGGCTGGCTGCCGTGATCGCCACCGGACGGAGCGACTACCCGAATCAGATCAACAATGTCCTCTGCTTTCCGGGCTTCTTCCGCGGCCTCCTGGACAGCGGCGCCGCGCAGATCACCGACGGGATGAAGCTGGCTGCTGCGCGAGCGATCGCGGGTGTCGTCGGGGACGATCTGAATCCCGAATACATCATTCCGTCGGTCTTCAACCGCGACGTTGCGCCGGCGGTCGCCGCCGCCGTGATCGAGGAGGCGAGGATCAGCGGGCTGGCTCGCGAGTATTCGGATCTCATCGACCCGCTCCATGTGGCAGGCTCGAGCCGCGACCTCGTGCCCTGAAGCCGACCGAGTAGTTCTCCACACCTCGCGGGCCGGCGGTGGGTTGGACGGGGCGAAGGTATCCCTGGTTATCCACAGCCAGTTGTGGAAAGGAGATGCTGCCCTACGGCATCGGCACCGTCACGTCGCCGGTCTGCTCGAGAAGCTGTTGCCAGGTGTCGAAGGACATGCAGAACCGGCCGCCGACGCCGTAGCTCGTGCCCCAGCTGTTCCAGAACCAGACCAACTTGTTCGGGGCGTCGATCTGATCGGCAACCACTTCGTGGCCCCCTCGCACCGTGGCCCCCGTGGCAATCGCCACCAACCCGTCGGGCGAGGGCGCGTCGAAGCTCGTATACCAGTTGATCCCGGTGATGACCGGTCGGAGCACCAGCGCGAGCAGCGCATTCTCGACGCCGAAGGCGTGGTTGTAGGACGAGATCCACCCGAGCTGGACGGCGGCCTTGCAGACCTCGAGCCCGCTCCCGCCAGGGTCGTTGGGTGGGTAGGGTTGGCCCTCCAGCTTCGTCTCCAGCTCGTAGAGCGTGACGGCGTCCGTCTCGGTGCGGGGCGTACCGCCATGGAAGTCAGGTACCGAGTTGAGCGCACCACACAATGCGTTCGCGGTGCACGACCCGATGTCCCCCTGGTTGAGCGGCAGGCCCACGGCGTTGTGCACCACGCTTGTGATGACCGGTGCGGCCTCCGCGGGGAAGGCGAGCGAGCGAGGGTCATGAACGATGTGCCTTCCGAGCCGCTTGCCCGGGGTCACCTGCTCGGGAATCACCGATCGGACAACGTCACCGTTCACGACAGCACTCCTTGAGCACGACGGTTGTCGGCACGTGGGGCGCCGCGCACGAACCGCCCGGGACTCCATCTTCCGTCGGCCCCGCATGGGTGTCAATTTGCAACGGATCCGGCTGGGGTCGGTGATGCGAGACTCCCCGGCGTGGAGATCAACCAGCACATCGACCGTATCCGTGCCGATGGCGAAGCGCTTGCGGGGGCTGCGGCATCAGGACCGCTCGATGTCCCCGTGCCCGGCTGTCCTGGCTGGGATGTCGAGGCACTCCTTCGTCACGTCGGTGACGTCCATCGCTGGGCGACGACGATCGTCCGAGATCGGGTTCCGGAGCGCCTGCAGCGCGACTTCGAGGGTCCGGCGGGACGCGAGGCGCTGCTGGCCTGGTACCGGGACGGCTGCGCCGCGCTGATCGACGCACTCCATGCCGGGTCCGAGGAGGACACGTTCTGGTTCTGGGGACCGGCGCCGAACGCGCTCGCCTTCTGGGCTCGCCGCCAGGCCAACGAGACAGCCATCCACCGCTGTGATGCCGAGTCCGCACGCGGCCCGATCACACCGCTCACCGTGGTCGATGCGCTCGACGCACTTGATGAGTGGTTCGGTCTCGCGGTCCGTCGGGCACGGGCGGCCGAAGGTGGCGGCCGCGTCCTGCGACTCGTTGCCACGGACGCGGGCAACACCTGGAGCCTGATCATCGGTGATCGTGTCGAGGTCACCAGCGATCGGGGGAGCGGACATTGCGAGCTGCGCGGCACAGCATCGGACCTCTATCTCTGGTCGATGAACAGGCGCGGCACCGGCGGCATCGCCGTGTCCGGTGATGCCAGTCTCCTGCAGGTTTGGGCCGACAATGTCAGATTCTGAGGTGTCGGACGTCACGGCGCAGCCGCCGAGCCCCGGCGAGCTGCGCATGCGCGCCGCCACGATCGGCGAACCGCAACGCATCGACGGGGCCATCGAGTTGCGCCCGTATGACGATGCGTGGCCGCATCTCTATGCGGTCGAGGCAGCGCGCGTCGCCGGCGTCCTCGGCGTCAAGGCGCTTCTGCTTGAACACGTCGGCTCCACATCGGTGCCGGGTCTGCCCGCCAAACCCATCATCGACATGCTCCTCGTGGTCGCGGACTCGTCGGCCGAGGACGACTACGTGTCGCCCATGGAGCGCGCCGGGTACGTCCTGCGCATTCGCGAGCCGGATTGGTATGAGCACCGGCTCCTCAAGGGTCCGGGCGCGAACATCAACCTGCACGTGTTCTCGTCCGGGTGCGTCGAGATCGACCGGATGCTGCGATTTCGCAACCATCTCCGGACCGATGCATCCGACCGCGAGCTCTACGCGCAGACCAAACGCGAGCTGGCGGCGCGGCGATGGAACTACGTCCAGGAATATGCGGATGCCAAGACCGAGGTGGTGGAGGCGATCATCATGCGTGCGGCACAGCGTGATCGTCAGGGGGTGACGCGCACCTCGCACAGGCAGTAACGGGTCCCGTCGATCACGGTGTCATCCACGGCGGTGAAGCCGTACCGCTCGTAGTACCGCCGTATGCCGGGGTTGTCCGCGAGACAGTCGAGGCGTACAAACGACCGTTCGCGTCTGCGCGCCTCGCGGATGCACCATGCCACAGCGTGACTGCCTGCGCCGGCAGCGAGGCGACGCACTGCGAATCGGTGAAGATACAGCGCTTCGCCACCCGCGAGCGGCCAGTAGATCGGGTCTCGTTCGAGCAGCGAGAAGGTTGCCACCGGACGGTCGCCGCGCCACACCAGGTACAGGCTGCCTGCGGCGATGTCGCCGCGGAGTCGGGACATTCCGACGCTGTCGAGACCGGTGAATGAACCCGGTGTCCAGCTCGGGAAGCCTTGCGACGCGCCCCACGCGGCCACCTCTTCGATGATCGATGCGCTGATCTCCGCCTCTCGAGAGGTGGCAACTCGAAGCTGGGTGTCTGCGTCTCGATCCCGTATCACGCGTCGAGCGTAGCCGCGCCGACCCGTGAGCGGCTAACCGCCCTCCGCGGTGCGCTCGGCGACGGCCCGGATCTCCTCGAGCCCATACAGGAAGTGCGCGCGGCGAACCTGGTCGAGCGCTGCATCGTCGACGTCGTTCGTGGCGGCTGGTGGTGCGGCAGCGCCCTGCGCCGCCGGCCGCGCCACCAGCAGGGCGTCCACGTCTTCGATGCCGCCGCCCACCGGGATGTAGCCGAGGTCCCTGGATTCCGCGGCCTGCATCATCCAACGCGCAACCGCGGCACTGATGGGGGACAGGACCTCCTGGTCGAGCCACCGCAGGTCCGAGGCCGTCGGCTCGCTGAGCTCACGGTTGAACGGCGGAGGGACGACGTTGACGTCATGCCCGTTGACCGTGATATGGATCTCGGTCGGACGGTCCTCGTCGGAGCTGATCGAGACCCGGAGGGTCACGCTCGTCGGGGAGAGTGTCTTCCACTGCTTGTCCCACACCCGGCTGTGCGACACCGGGTTGAACTTGCGACGCACCGGCTCGGCGACGAGCATCTCGCCATTCAACGCACAGAACACGTTGAGGGTCGCGATGACCTCGTCCGCGGCGGCGGAGGAGATCCATTGCAGCACCGGGACGGTGCGGCTGTCGACGTCGGGATGCGATGCGGCGCCGAATTCCCATTCGAGTGCCTGCATGGCATGGGCATGCAGGGCGCAGTAGATCTTCCCGTCGACGACGCTCCGGTCAGCTGGACACCACGCCGTCTTGCAGCGGCGCCCGCGGCGGTCGACATAACCGCACGGCATGCCTGCAAGCGATGAACAGCGGAGCGCCGAGCACGGCTGATTGCCGGCCACGGTCTCCGGGCGGCGCGTGGCATCGTTCCGGGACGCAGCGGGGCGCTGCTCTGCGGTCCCTGCTCGCCACCTCAGCATTTCTTGACCTGCGTTGATTGAGCGACTTGCTCGGTGTCGAACCATGCTAGGCGGCGCTTGACCGCGTGTATGGCGAGCCTGTAACGAAGCGTGACCCTGTCGCGATCACTCGTCGCGGCTGGATCGCCGTTTGGCGGTGAGCTTGCGAATGCGCTGAAACTCCGCCGAAGGCTCGCGGTGCGGTGGACGGTCGGGTGGCTGCAACCTCGGGGGAAGATTCCGGCGCGGGCCAGCCCACAATGCCGGTGGCGCGTTGACCGCATCCGCGATCCGGTACGCCAGCGACTCGTAGTTCACCCGCCAGCCGCGGAAGTGGATCCATGATTCCGCCGGGGGACGCTGCATCGTCCAGCCCACGTGCTCGAGGTGGTGGATGGCGTCCTGATAGTTCGCCTCGGTCAGCTGAATGGGATCGCTCGGTTTTGGGTCGGGGTCATAGGTCACTCCGACGACCGTCGCAAGGTCCCGAAGGCACATGTATCCCATGCGGAGGAACGCGCGAGCCTCAGATGGAGCCAGCAGCGGCTGCGTCGCAAGGTGCATCGCGGCCGCGTCCATCACCGCGAGCAGTCCGATGACCCACGACCGATATGGGTGCGGTGACCGGAACCACAGCAGGACCGGGTACGAGGCGTGCGTCTCGGCGACGTCGGCAGCCCATTCCTCCCAGCGCTGATACAGGCTCCCCAGGTTCTGGACATTGTCGACCAGTTCACTTCGTGCCAGCAGTTCCGGACCCCAGGCGGGTGATCCCGCCCGGCTGTCGAGCATCGTCACCAGCCGCTCCCGACGGTTGAAGGCGGCATACAGAACGGGCAGATACGCAATCTGCAGGGCGACGAGCCACAGGCCGGCCGCTGCCGCGCAGAACACGAGCAGGCGAGGACCCGCGCCTGTTTCAACGGCGAAACCGAGCGTGAACAGCGACGATCCGCTCACCGTGAACGCGTGGATCAGACCGCCGGTCTGCGTGAAGGGCCAGAGCATCAGCGCGAATCCGACGAGCAACGCCGCCAGCCAGATTGCCAGGATGACGATGAGGTAGATCGGTGCCTGCAGCGCGAGAAAGCGATCCCGGGCTTCATATGTTTCGAAGCGATGAGAGATGCGCGAGAAGAGCTTGATCATCCCTCTGCCCGCGTAGGTCTGAATTCTCGACGAGCCGAGCCGCGGGAGCACGAGTGAGGTCACCACGCTCATCAGCGTGGAGAGCACCATGACCAGCCCGAGGCCGGCGCCAATCCATGCGACCACCGTCACCCCCGCATCATGGCTGAATGCCGGTGCGCGAGCGAGCCCGGCCCGCGACGCCGGCAGGTCAGCTGCGGGCTACCACTCCACCCAGTCGCCCGGAGCGGCCCGCCATACCGACGTGTCAGGCGCTCCGGCGAACACCGAGCCGAAATGGTCGAAGCCGAGCGAGAGATCGTAGTACTCGTTCATGCGGTCGGCGTCCATCCAGAAATCGACGCTGATGAGCTCCGATGCGGGTGCTTCGTCGGGGTTCGGGACGCGCCGCCACGTGCTGTGACTCACCATGCCGTAACTGCGCGCCGTATTGATCGTCGACGCCGCATACGCACTGAACGCTCCCGCCGCCCGCTCGACGGATGTGACGGCCACCTGCAGCACCCCCACCGCGCCGACGGATCGTCCTCTGGGCATCGCCAGGTGAAAGTCGCCGAATCCTTCGAGGCTCGACCACACGATTCCGTCTCGGGTCGAGAAGAGCCGGCCGGCCGCAGCCTGCACCTGCGGATTGGCGAAGAACATGTTCAGCCCGGACACGCTGTTCCAGAGATCGATGAACAGCAGCTGGCCATTGACCTGAGTGCCGGTGGGCGCGTACACGTTGTGACTCAGGTCTCCGAGTGAGCGAGCGCCTGCCGCACTCTGGGGCGCACCCGCGGTCGAGTTGTGGAGGCTGCGCACGTCCTCGAGGTCGGATGGAACAGTCGTTCCACGCACCGTGAGCAGATATGTTGCAGCACCTGCGTCGGTCGGGTATGTCGTGTCGGTCATCTCCGTTCTCCTCGTGTCTGGGGACCTACTCACACGACGAACGGGCGAGATCCATTTCGACAGCGGTGATCGGCAGACTATTCCGAATGAGGCCGGTCAAGGGGTCGAGACATCGTTGGCGGGTCAGGCAATTTGGAGGTGTGACATGGCACAAGGAACTGGGACTCGGGAGGATCCATGGCAGCTGACGACTCCGAGCGGGACGTCAACGTATGAGATGTATCGCGATGAGAGCCTCGATCCACCGGCTCTTGTCTGCACGGTCGGCACCACGCAGCTTCGCTATCAGTTGCGGTGCGTCGAGGACCTGCACCAGATGCTCAAGGATCGCGGTGACTGGGTACCGCTGGGGAGCGCCGACGAGCAGAAACCCGCCGCGGACGGGACGGTCGAGGCGTGGGGGCGCTCCCCGGACAACCCGGTAGCCGGCTGGTACGGCCTGAAGAAGGGGCTGCGAGGGCGTTTCGGCATGTACCTCCCGCCCTTGATGGAGGCCCTTGGACTCGCCGAGGTCGAGCACAATCCGCGCAACAACAGGATGCGAGCGATCTAGGTGTGCGCCCGATCGGGCGCCTACTCGATCTTGGTGATGTACGCGCCGACGAGCGTCGCCTTCTGCTGGTCGACCCCGCCGTCGCGGCGGTCCTCGTGCGCGTCCTGGAAGTGTGCAAAGGCTGCCGTCGAGGAGATGGGATTGACCTCGTCATCCCCGTGATCGTGGAACGAGACGTGGACGAATGAGCCGTCTTCGAGCCGCAGGACGATGTAGCTCACGTTGCCGGGCTTGGTGGCCTCGAGCTCGGCGAAGACACCTTCGACGCGTCGTTGATTCTCATCGGCGGCCTGAGCGGACTTTGTCGCGTACCGGGTGACCAATCGCTTATGCACCTGAGCTCCTCGTGTGGGTCTCGATAGACTACGCGCATGGACTGGAAGATCGAACTCGTCGCCATCCCCGTCACCGACGTCGACCGCGCCAAATCGTTCTACGTCGACCAGGTCGGTTTCAACGCCGACCACGACTACCAGGTCAATGAGGCGCTGCGCTTCGTTCAGCTCACTCCCCCCGGTTCGGCGTGCTCCGTCGTCATGGGTGAGGGCATCACCGACATGCCGCCCGGCTCGCAGCGAGGCGTGCAGGTGGTGGTGGGCGACGTTGCCGCGGCTCGAGAGCAGCTTGTGAGCAAGGGTGTCGCCGCGAGCGAGATCGACGTGCAGCCGTGGGGTTCGTTCGTGACGTTCAGCGATCCCGACGGCAACACCTGGGCGTTGCAGCAGCTGCCTCCACGTCAGTAGCGAGCCGGGGTGGTCGACCCCGGAGCCGGTTGCACCCTCGGATCGCCGATGGAGATGCCGAACGCCTCTTTCAGAAGAAGCTTGACCATCTGCGGCTTCACAGCGACGGTCGCGACCGCCAAGACCTTGCGAACGTACTGATCGCTACCGGCCTGATGCAGCAGGCACGCAGCCAGGTCGTTTCTCGATGTGAAGCGCTCCGGCAGGAAGTTTTCGGCGACACGATAGTCGGTGACGCCCGCCGTCTCGAATAGGCCTGACGGGCGCACGACCGTCCAGTCGAGGTCACTCTCCATCACGAGCCGCTCCATTCGCAACAGGTCCGCATACATGGTCTTGCCGACGACGTTGGTGATGAACGGCTTGAGGATCTTCTCGAAGATGAAGCCACCGCCGGTGTGTTTCGACCGCAACGCCGGATCGGTCACGCTCGAGCTGACGCAGACGAGGCGGCGCACGCCATGAGCATCCATCGCCTCCATCATGTTCGCGACCGATCGGGAGAAAAGCGTGATCTCCTTGCGGCCGTACCTGGTACCGATGGCCGAAAGAACCGCATCCTGCCCTGCGATGGCCTGATCCACTGATGCGAGATCGAGTGCATCCCCCTGGACCACCCGCAGGTGCTCGTGGTGGATCGGGAAGTCGCCGGCATGGCGTGTGAAGGCGGAGACCGTATGCCCGGCCGCGAGCGCCTGATCGGTGAGGAGCCGGCCGGTTGGGCCGTTGGCTCCGAAGATGGCGAGTTTCATGTGCTCCTCCAGGGCGACCGTTGCTTGCAATCAATCAGTTGATTGAAGCGCAGGTTAGCATCCCGCCGGTGGTGATGTCAATCAACTGATTGAGTGGTAGGCTATGGGCACTGAATGAAGAAGAGGACGGCCGCACATCCGCCGGTGGATCGACGCCAGGATCTCGTGAAGGCGGCATATGAGCAGATCGCCCGGCTGGGATTCGAAGGGCTGCGCACGCGCGACGTCGCAGCTGCGGCGGGGGTCA
This sequence comes from Candidatus Dormibacteria bacterium, assembly GCA_044450385.1. Lineage (GTDB taxonomy): Bacteria > Chloroflexota > Dormibacteria > Aeolococcales > Aeolococcaceae > Palsa-851. The sequence continues at coordinate 8,822 of JBIOIZ010000027.1, read as the reverse complement.
ACGTTGCCACGCTGCACTACTACTTCCCGACCAAGGAAGCGCTCATCGGGGATGTCCTCAAGCATTCCATGCAACGGTTTCGGTCGACCATGCCGGCAGCCGGATCGCCGGCTGATCAGTTGCGCAACCACTTCGCGGGCATCAAGCGACTCGTTCGTGAGGAGCCGGAGCTCTTCGCTGTCATGGGGGAGCTGGCGCTGCGGTCCGCGCGTGACCCGGCGATTCGCGAGCTGTATCAGCAGACGACGACCATCTGGCAGGCGACGGTGCGCGGGCTGATCGCCAAGGCCGTGAAGAATGGTTCGCTGGTCGGATCTCGGAATCCTGAGGCGCAGGCGTCGCTCGTCGTGTCCGCATTGACCGGCGCGTCGATGATCCCCCTCTCGCGGCCGGCGCGCTTGAACGAGACCATCGCAGAGCTCGAGCGATCGCTCGGGCTCAGGCCGGAGCCGTCATGAGAGCAGTGGTCCACGACCGGTACGGTCCTCCAGACGTGCTGCATCTTGAGGACGTCGAGCCACCGGTTCCCACCGCTCACGAGGTCCTGATCCGAATCCGCGCGACCACGGTGAGCCGCACGGATTGCGCGCTCCGCGCCGGCGAGCCGCTCTTCTCGCGATTCGTCACCGGAGTGCGCCGGCCGAGACGGAGGATTCTGGGCAGCGATCTGGCGGGCGAGGTCGTCGCGCTCGGGGCGGCGGTCACCGAGTTCAACGTCGCGGATCGCGTCTTCGGCATCAAGCCGTGGAAATTCGGGGCGCATGCGGAGTTCATCTGCATGGAGGAGCACGCCGCGCTGACTCACATGCCGGCCAATGCCACCTTTGACGAGGCTGCTGCGGTGTGCGACGGGGCGATCCTCGCGCTGAACTGCTTGAGGCCTGGGAAGGTTCGAAGCGGGCAGTCGATCCTGGTCAACGGTGCCTCCGGATCAATGGGCACCGCCGGCGTGCAGCTCGCGAGGGCCCTGGGCGCCGAGGTGACCGGTGTCTGCAACGCCAGGAACTTCGAACTCGTGCGATCGCTTGGCGCCGGCGATGTCATCGACTACACAACGCAGGACTTCACCAAGGACGGCCGCACATATGACGTCATCTTCGACGCCGTGGGGAAGCTCGCGTTCTCGCGCTGCAGGAATTCCCTGAAGCCGGGCGGTGTCTACCTGCCGACGGATGGGATGCGAAATCTGGTGCTGACCGCGTGGACCGCACGCATCGGAGATCGGAAGGTGGTCTTCGACATACCGCCGAAGTTCACCAAGGAGGATGTGGTCTTCCTCAGACAGTTGATGGAGGCGGGCAAGTACCGCGCAGTCATCGACCGGCGCTACCCGCTCGAGCAGGTGGTCGAGGCAGCCAAGTACGTGGAGCTGCACCAGAAGACAGGCAATGTCGTCCTCACGGTTGTGGGCGACAGCGCGGACTGACGGTGGACGCTACCTGGACCTATACCTCGGCCGGAATCGGCGGGTCCCGGCGGGGGAGTGGCGAAGCGTTGATGATCGAGGTCGTCGTCTCGCCGTAGGCGAGGAACCGGTCCAGCATGGTGGTCAGCTCGTCGATCGACCGGAGATACACCTTGAGGTAGAAGCAGTCCTCGCCCGTGATGCGATGGCATTCGCCGACCTCGGGGATCTGGAGGGCAAGCTCGGGAATCCGGTGGAGCTGCCCCGGCGCAGGTTTGACTCGCACGATCGCAGTCAGCTGATACCCGAGGGCGCGCGGGTCGATGATCGCCCGATATCCCGTAATGACTCCGGCATGCTCGAGGCGCTGCACGCGTTCAGCGACGGCGGGCGGCGACAGGTTCACGCGGCGGCCAAGCTCTGCGAGGGGAATTCGGCCCTCGGCCCCAAGCACTCCGATGATCTTGCGGTCAATGTGATCGATTCGTGTTGGAACAACTGGTTGCGACCAGCTTCTTCCGTTCTTCATAAGGCAATGCTAGCGCAATGCCGTTGATCGCATATGTCAAATCGGCAGGCTCTGGGCTACCGTTAGTCCCATGGCGTTGAGTCACGTCGGGCGACGACCGTCGAGGACACGTGCTGCCGGCGTCCCACCCCACGTGTATTTCATCGGCAGCGCGATCTTCCACTACCTCGGGCCTTCCTTCGCCGTGCTGCTCTTCGCACGCGTCGATGTCCTCGGGGTCGCCTGGCTCCGCATCGCTGCGGCCGCATTGGTGTTTGCGATCTGGCGGCGCCCGTGGCGTGGCTTCCGTGCCATCGACCGAAGTGGCCGGATGTTGATCGTCGCCCTCGGCGCCGTCTTCGCGGTGATGAACGTCTGCTTCTACATTTCCATCGATCGGCTGCCACTCGCGACCGTGGCAGCCATCGAGTTCATCGGTCCGATCATTCTCGCCGTCATCGCTGCGCGGATCCCGCGCAACATCGCGGCGATCGTCGCAGCAACCGCGGGCGTACTGCTGCTGACTCATGCTCGCGTCGTCGGCGATCCCCTCGGTGTCGCGTTCGCGTTGGCGAATGCCGCGCTCTTCGCCGCATACATCATCCTTGCGCACCGCGTCTCGCGACGCTCGGTGATGGGTGGTATCGACGGGCTCGCAGCAGCGATGATGTTCGGGCTCATCTTCGTGACTCCGCTCGGGATGGCCGGTGCAGTTCGAGCCTTCAGCGATCCGATCGCCATCGCGGCGGGCATCGGAGTGGGCGTGTCGTCGTCGGTGATTCCCTACGTCTTCGATCAGCTCGCGATGGCCCGGCTGCCGCGATCGACCTATGCGCTGTTCGTCGCGTTGCTTCCTGCGACAGCGACGGTCATCGGCGTCATCGTGCTGCGCCAGCTGCCGTCGGCGGGGGATCTCATCGGCGTCGCGTTGGTGATGGTCGGCGTCGTACTGCACAAACCGGAAGCGCCAGGTCTGGCGACTCGGGATCAGCCGGACAACGAAGTGCGCGCCGCCCTCGCGGTCTCCTCGGCCACCGTGGCAGCGTCCTCGGCGGCTGATGCCTCCTCGGCGGCGACTCGAGCATCCTCCGCCAACCGATCCGCCTGATGCCGCTTCGCATCCGCCGTGGTTCGTGCTCGTTGCGCGACCGACTCCACGTTGACGGCTTCGCGCTCAACTTCGCGCCGCGCGAGCACCTCAAGGCGGGCGGCATTGCGTCCAGAGACCGGTCCAGGACGCGCTGACGGGAAACGCCGGCGCATCGACCTCAGGATGGCTGCGAGCTCGGGGACGTCGTCTTCCGGTTCACCGACTGCTCCAAATCCGGCTGCATCGAGGTCGCGGTCCACTGTCCCGGTCCAGAGTGCCTGCCTTTCGGCAGCGCCGGCGGTGGCGGCCGCCTGCAGCGTGGCTCGCATGCGGCGGCCCGTCTCCTCGCTCGCCCCATGCCCGGCCCGCCCGAGCACGTCGGTAGCGGCCGCGGCGGCTGCCTCAACCGCGTCGCGAAGGCGGCTCGACGCAGCGAGAAGATCCTCGCGGCTCCCGGTGCCCGCGGCGACGTTCTGCTGAGCGTCCCGCACATCAGCCCCGGCGGCCAGGAGCTCGGTGACCAGGTCGGAATGGGCGAGCGCGAGCTGATCGATCGCCCAGACACCGACGGGAGGTCTGCGAATCTTGCCTGCGGCCGTGGCCGCCCGGGGATCTGTTGATCGAAGTTCGCGCACCAGCGCACTGCGCCGGGCAACGAAATCCTCGAGCGGTCCGCGATAGAGCTCGGCCGTGTCCACGGCTCTGCAGTGTGACGATCGCCAGACCAGACTGGCCCTGCTGCGGGTTGAGAAGATGTGGGTGCGTCAGGCCGCCTCGCGCACCCGACCGATGAAGTCCTTGAATGCTGCTTCGCCGCTGGTCGTCCACATCTCGACGACCGGAGGCGGCAGCAGGGAGAACGTAAAGGCAAGCTCTTCCTTGTTCATCTGCTCGAAGATGAGACCGAGGATGAGCCAGATCTTGTCGCCGCTGAAGTGCGCCATCGCGTGGCCCGGCAGCGCTCCCCACTCCTCCGGCGACATGTTGCGCGAGGCCAGTGGCAGGATCTCGACCTCCTCCTCGGCGAAATGCTGGTCGACTTCGGCGCCGAGCTCGGTGAGGGCTTCTGCGAACCGGCGCCCCTGGATGCGGTCTGCGGAAGCATTCCACGCGGCCAGCGCGTGTCCCGCGCCTTCACGCAACCGGTGAATCGTGTCGTGCTCGCTCTCCATGCGCTCAAGGAGCTCAGCTGCCTCCGGGCAGCGCGCGCTGAGCAACGGCCAGACGCATGCGTCCTCACCGCCATGGTGCGCGTCGAGGAAGCGCAGCACGTTGTCGAAGTACGAATACACGGCTGCCATCTTCTGGCTGTCGCCGTCGCGCACCCCGGTGATCACCTGATCCGCTGAGGCGAAGACGGAGCGAAACAGGTTGTGCGGGATGAGCATGTCCGACGTTTCCGTCTCATAGGTGGCGGTCTCGGTCATTTCCTTCTCCTGGTGCCTGTCGGTGACGGGACTTGTGCTCTCTGGTGTGCGCTTTTGTTTTCAGGCACGGCTGCATCGTGCCGTGCGCTGGGCTCGGCCACATCCGGGAAAACCCCTGATTTCAGCCGGGGGCGCCCACCTTCGCGGCCGCGTACACCGCCAATTGCGCCCGAGTACGCATGCCGACTTTCTGCTTCAGCCCGCTGATGTGCTGTTCGACCGTGCGCTCCGAGAGGAACAGTCGCGCGGCGATCTCGCGATTCGAGAGACCCTCGGCGACGAGGCCGAGCACTTCGGCTTCGCGCGCGGTCACCCCAGCATCCCTCAGGCCGTCCGGCAGCGACCGCACAGCCCTGGTCCGCCGGCTCACCCGGACCCCCGCGCGGCGAAGCAGCGTTCTGCATGCGGATGCCAGCCGGTCGTTCCCCGACTCGTCGAAGAAACGTCCCGCCTCCGTCAACCAGGCGACAGGGTCACCCCAGCCGTCGGCAATGGCGGCCTCAGCGGCAAGGCGGCGCATCAGGTTTCGATACCAGGGCATGAGGGCAAGTCGCGTGTCGCCGAGCATCATCGATTCCATCGCTTGAGCCCCTCGACCTGCCCTGCCGTGCAGCACAGCCTCCGCGTAGGCGAGGTAGCCGGCTGCCTGTGCATTCAGACGCGTGATGCCCGCAGCAGCGGAGAAGTCCGGCTGCCCTCCTTCAACCGCATCGATGACCGTGAGCAGCGCCGCGCCGAGCCGAGGCAACACCGAGGGTGGTGCGGTGAGGAGTGACATCGCGTGCTGCAGCTCCGCGCGGGCTCGAGTCCGGTCCTCCAGCGCCAGCGAGGCAATCGCACGACCGTCTCCCCAGAGTGCGGCAGTCAGTTCGGGGTCGTCACCACTGAAGGTCAGAGTCCGGGTGAACTCTGCCTCCATGCGACCGCGAGCCCCCCGTCCGGCCTCGAGGATGCCGAGGAATGCATGCGCCACCGCTGCGACGGCGCGATGTTCCAGCAGTTCCGCCATCTCGATGCAGCGCGTGCACATGTCGCGGGCCTCGGCGATCCGAAATTGAGCCTCGAGACCGGCGCTGATCTCGAGCAACAGGCTCGTCGCGGTTGCAACCGCTCCCAGGCGTTCCGCTTCATCGCGCGCACGTTTGAGCATTTCGACGCTGCCTGACCGGAACATCTCGACAACGCCGAGCTGGTAGAGGGCTCGCATCCTCCAGTAGGCGAGCCCGGCGTCCTCGGCGACCTGGAGCGCCCGCTCGCCGATGTCCTTCGCCTCGTCGAGGTCCCGAGTTCGTGCACATCTCGCCGCAACCTCCAGGGCCTCGCAGACGACCTCTGGCTGATGGGTTGCATGTGCGCCGTCTGCAGCCCGGACCGCGAGCCCTTCCGCTTCACTGGAACGACCCTCGGCGACCGCCAGCTGGGCGGCCACGGCGGCGACCCTCGCCGCGAGCGCCTCGTCGCCGGCGTCGGCAGCGAGGCGGCGGGCTCGAGTCAGCTCCTCACCGGCCACCTTGAAATGGGTGACCGTCACCGCGCAGCGCGCCAGCATGAGGTGTGCGTTGCCTCTGCGGGCGGGGTGCGCTCCTGTTGTGGCCAGTGTCTGCAGCAACGTCTCGACCGCGGCCTGGGTGCGCTTGACATCGCCCGCCGCGGAGGCCGCAGCGGCGAGCCTCTCCAGGGCGTCGGCACGGAGGAACGGGTCGCCCGCGATCGTCACGGCCCGTTGCAACGCCGCGGCGGCCGTGTCGAGCGCACCGCGACCCAGTGAGTCCACGCCCGCTTCAAGCAGATACGTTGCCGCACGGTCGGCGAGCCCCGCGGCCTCGGCGAGGTCGGCGGCGAGATGGCGCCACTCCTCCGGGTGGGTCGCATCAAGCTCGAGCGCGGCGAGACAGCGATTCGCCAGCATGGCGCGCTCGTCGGGCAGGAGTTCGTCGAGCATCGCGTCGCGTGTGAGCGCATGGCGAAAGCCGAAACCACCGTCCTGGACCGCGAGCAGCTGCATGGAAACCGCTCGCCTGAGCATTGCCTGGGTCACCTGCGGATCACACTCGGCAGCCATCGCCGCGAGACGCCAGTCGAAACGGCGTCCGAGCAGCGCTCCTGCCCCGAGCAAGCGACGTCCGTCCGGTCCCATGCCGTGCAGCCGCTGCCGTACGCTGACGCCGAAGCTGTCTGGGATCACGCGGCTCAGTGGCGCGGCGACCTCCCAGGTGTCACCGCGCTGCACCAGCGCCCCATTGGTCGCAGCCGCGGCGAGCAATTCCTCCACAAGAAAAGGGGTTCCTTCGGCGGAATGGCGCAGCATCGCATCGACCTCTGGGTCGAGAACGGCAGTGTGCAGGCTCTGCGCGGCCATGTCGGCGACCTCGTCCGTCGAGAGCGGGGCGAGCTTCATGACGGTCACCGCCTTGCGTGCTTCCAGCCGGGACATGGCGTGCATCGCGTCGTTGTCGGCCTCGTCACGAATGGTGCAGATGCACAGCACGGGCGCCACTCGCGCGTGGTCGGCGAAGTACTCGACGGCGTGGAGCGTCTCAGGGTCGGCCCACTGGAGGTCCTCGATGAGAAGCGCGCAGCCATTGGGGCCGCCAATCGCTTGGACGAGTCGGAGGAGACCCTCGGCAACCACAATCGGCGATTCCGCCTGGGCAACGTTCTCTCTGACACGCCGTCCTGGCACGACCCAGCTCAAGGCGGTTCTGAATCCGTCGAGTTCCGTGGAATCGAGTTTCCGGTTCAGCAGGGGCGCGCCAAGGAGCGCCTCCGCCAGAGGTCGATACGGCACGGGGACCTGCGAGGGGACGCTGCGGCCGAGGAGCACAACCGTCCCCGATTGCTCTGCAAGTTGACCGGCGTGGGTGAGCAGCCGCGATTTGCCGATGCCCGCGGGGCCGCTGATGATGACGACACCACCGTTGCCGCGCCGCGCCGCCGTTTGCGCGCTGATGAGGCCGGCACGTTCATGGTCGCGGCCGATGAGCGCCGGGCAAAGGATCCGCGCCATAACGTCCGCATTGTGGTTGACGCCGGCCCCCGGCCGGCAGACCGGAATGGGCGATCAGAGCTTGCGAGAAGACTTCGCGCTGCCGGTCGCCCTGATGGTCTTCACCCGGTTCCGGATCAGCAATCCGATCGCGGTGAGCGGCAACGGCTCGTCGAACGGGAACCGCAGGGTCGCCTTGGCGGACATGTGCTGCTCGAGCCCGACGGCGCGAGCCTCCTCCGGGCTGAACGCATACAGACCGATGTGATGCGCGTGCGCCTGGAAGTACGTGAGACGACCGCCGAGGTGGTAGTACGGCATGCCGTAGCTGAGCCGCTCATCGGCCTCCGGCGCTGCGGTACGAATGGTCTCGCGGAGGTCTGTGAGCATCGACCGCACGTCCGGTGGTGCTTCCGCGATGTACTCCTCGACGCTGCTCGGCGCGCTCATGCGGAGACGTTAGCGCGTCGCGGCTGAGTGCCGTTCAACTTCGTCAGCGCGAAGGCGACCGGCCACATGGTGCCGTCGTCGAGGTTCGCCTTGTCGTTGAAGCCGAACGTCGCGTACCTCGTCTTGAATTTCTGTGCCGGTTGGAAGAAGCGGACGATACAGCCGTCCTTCGCGTACGCGGGCATCCGATACCAGGTTCTGGGACGCTTCACGCGGACGAACGGGACGTTAGCCAGGATGCGCAAGCCAAATCGTGCTATCACGGCATCGCCACGCACGCCCGTGATCGCCACGGCCCTCACCGGCTCTGCTCAGGACGCCGGAACCTGTTCCTCGTGGCGCCGAACGGATCACCCTTGGGATGGGCGAACACCTTGACCGGCGTTACCGAGAACACGCGAGGACCCTCAGGATGACTTCCCACTCCACAGCGACCGCGGCAGGATCGCTGTATGCGTTGTCCCAACGTGGTGACTGGTACGGGCAGAGACATCTCTCCAATGGCGGCAGCGGCTGTGCCCGCCCGGATGGTTGCGGCGAAACCCGAGCAGGCCCTCGGCAGATAAGACTGGCCGTCAGCGCAAAAATAGTCGCCCATCCCGGCTTCATGTGAGGGGTGTCAAGCAGCACGCGCCTACCACTCCTTCGCCGGGCGCGATTGCGTGGTCGTGGAACCGGAACTACTTGGCCATCGGTCTCCGGACCGTTGCCTGACCGCGGAGTACGTTCGTCAGGGTGGTGCCTCCACGACGGCAAGTCCGTCGGCGATATGGATGCGCCAACCCTGCTCGTGCACCACGCGGTGGTGCCGCCGGCATAGAGAGACCAGGTTCTCGAGCTCGGTGGGACCGCCGTCCGACCAGTTGATGATGTGGTGGCCGTCGGTCCACGCGGGCGGACGGTCGCATCCGGGGAAACGGCAGCCCTGGTCGCGGAGGTGCAGCGCGGTGCGGATG
>JBIOIZ010000026.1:0-34463 GCA_044450385.1 Candidatus Dormibacteria bacterium | reverse complement strand
CAGCATCAGGTCAAAGCGGCGCAAGCGCGTAGCCAGGCCGTGATTGACGCAGCGGTCGCCGCGCTCCCGTCGTCTTCACAACGTTTGACACCAGCCTGCGCCTGACCTTCGTCGCCGGTGAGCGCGAGCTCGCGGGCATACGCCTCAAAGACTATGTTGGCAAGCACGTTTCGGAGATCGTGACCGATGCGAGCGGACTGCTCGCACTTGAACAAGCGCTCGCCGGGTTTGAATCGACGTCCAGGGCGCTGTTCAACGGCAGCACGTATCTCACGCTCAACGCCCCGATGCGCGATGACGCGGGTGCAATCGTCGGTGTGATTGCCGTATCCAGCAACATCACCGACGAGGTGTCGGCCGAGGAAGAGCGCCGGCGGGCCGACGAGTTGCGGCTGTTCGCCGTGCGACACGATGCCTTGACCGGCCTTCTCGGACGCTCCGGTCTCGTGGAGCACCTCAATGACCTCGCGGCAGCCGGCCAGCTGACCGGCGCCCTGATCCTCCTCGATCTGGACGACTTCAATCTCATCAACGACAGCCTCGGCCACGAGGTCGGCGACGCCGTATTGCGTGAGATCGCAGCACGGATTTCGACGAGCTTTCCCGAGTCGGTGGTTGCCAGGTATGGGGCAGATGAGTTTGCGGTGGTGGAACCATCTGTCAACAATCGGCTCGAAGCAGCCAATGCCGCAAGCCGCATCTTCGCAACGCTCGAAGACGATGTTCAGGTCCACGGCCATCCCCTCCGGGTCACCGCGAGTCTTGGCATCGGCCTGCAGAAGATGCCGCGTCGCCACTCCGCACCGACGCTGATTCGCAATGCGGCCTCGGCGTTGACGCACGCCAGGAGCGCTGGTGCGGGACAGTATCGACTGTACGACGCAGCGATGCGACGACAGGTGCGGCATCAGCTCGAAATCCAGGATGGACTGCGGCGAGCCATGAGCGCCGGGCAGTTGCACGTAGCGTATCAGCCGATCGTCAACCTCTTCGATCAGCGCGTGATCGGCGCCGAAGCGTTGCTGCGGTGGAGGCATCCTGAGCAAGGGTTCATTCCGCCCAGTGACTTCATCCCGATCGCCGAGAAGAGTGGCCTGATCGTGCCGATTGGGAAGTGGGTGATGTCGACGGCGTGTTCGAAAGTCCTCACTCTGCAAAGCAACTACGACATCTACATCGCAGTCAACGTCTCCGTGCGCCAATTGGCCGGCGACCTCTTCGCTGGATGGGTCGAGGACGTCCTGAGCAGTACGGGGCTGTCCCCCGATGCACTGGTGGTCGAGGTCACCGAGAGTGCACTCATGGACGACATCGGACGGGCCCGAAGAGCCTTTGAGCGGCTTCGGTCTCAAGGCGTCAAGGTCGCAATCGACGACTTCGGCACGGGATATTCGTCCCTGGCGCGGCTGCAGCGTCTCCCCGTCGACGTGATCAAGCTCGACCGCGCATTCGTGACCAATGTCGACAAGCGAGCCCCGGCACGATCGATGGCGGCAGCCATCCTACAGGTGAGTGCAGCGATCGGGGCACAGGTCGTCGCCGAGGGCATCGAGACCGATGCGGAGGCTGCCACGCTGGCCGACCTTGGGTACACCATCGGTCAGGGCTACCTCTTCGGGAAACCGATGTCCATCGAGGCACTGCAGGCGCATTTGAGGGCTGACGAGTCCTCTTCGGTGAAACCGGTACCGATGGCGACCTCAGTGCCGAGCGCGTGACCGGCTACGCAGGCACCAGTGTGGCAAGCACCCTCGCCGGATTGTCGACGGTGATGGTGCGTATCTGCGCGTTCGTCAGACCGGCCGCTTTGAGATCGCGGTCGAACGTCGCCGAGCGAGCGTATCCGCCACCACCGTGCGCGCAAGTCAGTGACAGCGTGTCGATGTCGCATGAGATGAGGATGCGTTCGACGTACCCGTCCCGCACCAGCTCGGCAATCATCTCCGCGCGCTCGGGGTCGTAGGGGAACTTCTGCCCATATTCGGGATCCAGCTCGAGCTCGAAGAACCCCTCCTTCCCAACGGTGTCGAACTGCACGTAGGCCCCGCGATCCAGCACCTCCTGGTAGACGTTGCGCAGACTGTTCAGGTGAGGGTGCACGTCGAGATGTCCGATGACCACCCGATCCAGCCTCGCGCCTTCGTCTTCAAAGAGATCCAGCTGGTTGTGGACCATCGTTGCACGGCCGGTGTGCGTGCTGATTGCCACTCCCGTCGCCGCCTGAGCAAGCCCGGCGGCCCGTAGAACTTTTTCTTCCGTCGGGAACACTTGGTAATTGCTACTTCCCACCTCACCGATGATTCCGGCCTGGTGGTCGGTGCCGCCGATACCCTCCCGGATCTCAGTGATCATGTGGTTCGCCAGCCGCTCCATGGACCAGTCCATGACGAACGAAGGGAGCCGCGGCTCCTTGTAGAACCCCGTCCCCGCGATGATCTGCACGCCACTCTCTCGGGAGATTGTTGCCAGGCGCTCGGCGTGCTGCGCCCGATCCGCGATATCGACGATTCCCAAGGTACTGACCTCGACGATCGTCGAGCCTCCCTCAGCGCGAAAAGCCGCGAGCTCATCGAGGACCATCGCCGTGTCGTCGAATTTGAGCAGGTGCTCGTGTGTGGCAACCCGCGCGAGTGTGCCCGGCGGCTTCGGTCCCAGGATCGTCTGAACGTAGGCTGTCACTGCGCACCTTTCGATCGAGCGCTCTCAATCGACTCGCGGAGCACGCGGAGCACAGTGTCGGGGCCGGCCCGGAAGGGGTTCACGCGGATGAACCGACTTGCCAGCGCGGGATCCGCCTCCATCAATGCACGCGACACGCGGTAGACGAGCAGTCCGATCTCGTAGCGCGAGGCGGAGCCCACAGGGTAGTAGCTGGCCCCAAGCTCCCCGGCCGCCTCGACCACGGCTGTCCCGATCGGCTCCTCCAGCTCCACCAGCGCGGTCCGCTCCTGGTGGTTCGAGAGGTATGCGTGCGCTATTCCCGGAATCTCACCGCGGTTGAGCCGCTCGACGACCTCCGCGACAACCTTTCCCGCGACGGCGAGCATGACCGGTGTGACCACGATGCTCTTGAGCACCTCCATCGCCTCGGTGCCCTGCACCTTGGTGCCGCCGGAGTAGGCGTCCTCGCGGATACGACCAATCAGCGCTTCACGTCCGACCACAGCCCCGATGCCGATCGGCCCCAGGAGCTTGAACATCGAGAACATCGAGAGATCGGCGCCGAGCTGCGTGCCGATCCTCGGCACGTGCATCACCGTGTAGTTGTCATCAACCAGGATCGTGACCGTGGGCCGCGCGCGGCGGGACGTGACGATCAGCGCACCGAGGTCATATCGGTCGGCGAGCAGCTGACGCGAATGCTGCACGTACACCGCAGCGCCCGGGCTATCGGCCACCGCGCGCTCCATCGCGTCGAGATCGTTGAAATCGACCCGTTGGAGATCGAGCCCCATCGCACGGAACGTCACGGCGCTCGTGGTGTAGACGGGTGCGTCGTGGATGATGACGGAACTTCCCGGCGCGAGCACTGTCATGCACGCCGAGCGGATCGCGCCGGTGCCGGCGCCACGTACCAGCGTGGCGTCTTCAGCGTCGAAGAATTCGGCAAGCACCGCCTCGACCTTGGCGGTGAAGTTCGGCCGCAGGAGTCCTGGGACCACGCCGTAATCACCGGCCTGGAGGATCTCCGCGCCGTTGAAATGGCGCGTCACCACGTCGACGTACCGGAATTGCATCGCGATCGCCTCATCGAGGGAGAGGTTCGCGAGCGGGTGAGTCATCATGGATTTACCCTCACGTCACGGGCACGCCGTAACTGATCTTCAGAACAACCAACAGATTCACCAGAAGGCCCGTGACGATGGCGGCAATGGGGCCGACACCGAGGCGCATGACCCGCGTGCCCGTTGCCTCGTTGACCACCCAGAAGAGGGCCACGATCGCAGCCCCGAAACCCGGCCAGATGAGGTTGGCGCTGTACGCGCCGCCGAGCAGAAAGGCCATCTCGAGGACAGCGTGCATGCCGTCGCGCGCTGCGACACCCGCACTGTGCAGTCCCGGGCGGCGTGCCATCCCTCGCTCGATGTGCTGCAGTCCGACGATCTCGGCCGCCATGACCGCCCCGCCGGCGAGTGCCGCCGGCAGTGGCCAGCGAATCAGATATGCGACACCGAGAATGCCATCGGGGTTGCCCGCCGACGTGTAGGCGCCGCTGCCCAGCGAGGTAAGCGTTGTGAGCGGCAGGAACGCAATCCAGGACAGGATCGAGAGAAGTCCGGCCTGCACTGGCTGCCCGACGCCGAGCAGCATGGTGACACCTGGATCACCGGCGATCCATGTCATCGCTCCCATGCCACCCAGCAGCACGCCGATGGCGAGCATGGGCACGAGACTCCTGCGCAGCTCGCGCGCTCCCGCTGCAAAACGCGGGGGGAAGTCCGGGATCTCGGCAGGGCGTTCACGTGTGGCCATCCACAGCAGCACGACAATGCCGACGACGAACGTCACAGTGGATCCGACAATCGCGGTGTCGGCGCGAGCGATGGCGACAAACAGGACTGTGAGTGGCAGGGCGACACGCACCGCTCGTCCCGGCCCAAATTGGGAGCCGATCGCCACCACGGGCATGAGCGGGAGCAGATAGGGGAGCGGCTCCGCGATCAGGAGCAGCTCATGTCCAACGGGACGTGGCAGGTGGTCGAACACCCACGGCCCGGTCGAGATGGCAAGGGAGGACGCCACACCCCACACGAGTCCGACGGCGACAGTCAGGACCCAGCTGCTGATCGCCACCCCGATCAGATCGGCTCCGAGAAACAGGATGAGGTTCCCCATGATCCCTGTGACCAGGCTGAACGGAAGCGCGTACGCGACCACGAAACCGATGGAGATCGACCAGCACATGCGCGCTGCTTCACGGCGCGGCATCGACCCGGAGCTGATCTCTTTCACAACCGGGCGGAGGCCGTCGTGATATGCGGACCATCCACGATTCACAACCAGCGCTGCGAGAGCTCCCAGGACCCCCATCAGCGCGGGCCGGATGAGGGAGGTCAATGGGCTTCCGGATTCGCTGCGATCCTGGCGCGGCAGGCGGACATGATCATCGGAACCGCCGCGTCGACATGGGAGAGCGCAATGCCGAATGCCTTCTTGCCGGCTTCGATACCCGCATCAATATCCTCCTTGTTCGGGGGACGGCTCGGCGAGGCGACCTGCAGGCAGAGTTGGGAGCCGAGCACGGCCCGAGCGACGGCGAGCGCACCTCCCGCGCCACTCTGGCACACGCCGATGCCGATGTCGGCCTTGCCTGCCAGCAGGTCCATCGATGCTTCGTAGTCGGACATCGCGCGAACGTTCGTCTCTTCACCACTGTGAGCCCGCACGAGCTCGACCAGCCGTGCTCGGGCCATCCCGTAGACCACGACGCGCATGAGGAATCTAGCCTACCTGCTCGTAGCCCACCTGCCCGATGGCCGGTGTTCCGGCCACGGCTTCGACCGCGAGCGAATCCTCACCCCACACGCGTCCCATGCCCGCGAAGACCGTGGGGCGACGGCGTTGGATGAGTGAGAGATAGACAAAGCCCGCGACCACCCAGAGGACCACGATGTATGGGACGAGGTTGTTCGGCAGCGCGGGGATCGGCCACAGCTGACCGTAGAGCGGCAGCACCATCAGGACGCTCGCGACGATTGGGAACACACCGTGTTTGACCGGCGAGAACTCCTGGGGATACCGCCGGCGATAGAAAAAGGTGAGCGAGACGTTGAGCATGATCCAGATGAGGATGATGCCCAGGCCCAGGATGGACCCGAAAAACGCGAAGGCGCCGAAGGGTCCGATGGCCAGGCCGACACCGAGCGCCAGCACCAGCGAGAACAACATGTACACGGTGGCGGCCATCACCGGCGTTCCCTTCGCGTTGGTCCTGCCAAGCACCGACGGCAGGATCGACTCCCGTCCCAACGCGAAGACCACCCGGATCGCAGCGTTGGCGCCGGCGATGAGGTTGGCGAATGAGCTGTTGATCACCGTCAATGCGAGGATCCAGCTCACCCCTGCTCCCCAGTACCTGCTCGCCAGGGTGAACCAGGGCGTGCTATCACCGACCAGTGCGCTGACGTGATCTTTGCCGAAGCCGATAGCAGCGCAGTACATCACGAACACGTAGAAGCAGCCGATGATGCCCGCCGCGGCAAAGAGTGCGCGCGGAATGTTGCGTTTGGAGTTGGATGTTTCCTCTCCGAGCGTCCCCGCTGATTCGAAACCGACGAAGGCCAGGATTCCCCAGAGCACACCGATGCCGAGTCCCGAGAAACCGCCAAGCGTGTTGCCGGGGTTGAACGGACCGAGCGACAGTCCTTCGGCGCCACCCTTGAACAGGATCGTGAACCCGAGGACCACCACCACGCCCACCTCGATGACGAGGAACACGAGTGCGACGCCTGCCGTGACCGCCACGCCGCGAACAGAGATGGCCCAGATGATCACCACGAACGCGATCGTGATCACCCACCACGGGATGTTGATACCGAACTGGGACAGCAGGAACTGGCCCCCGAATCCCCCGAGCGCCGGGAAGATCATCGGGCCGATCATCCCGTAGGCGAAGGCGAGCAGCCAACCCGACATGAAGCCGGCGCGCTTGCCAATGCCCTGGCTGCTGAACGTGTAGGCGAAGCCGGCCGCGGGAAGCTTTCGCGCGAATCCGGCGATCGTGCTGGCGACGAGCAGGCAGACCACCATGGCAAGCAGGAAGGCGAACGGGATCGCATAACCGGCGCCCGCGGCGGCGGGCTGTGTCTCGAAGAACGTGCTTGCGCCAGGTGCCATGAATGCCATCGCCAGGGCAACGGCGCCGAGGACCGTGATGGCGTTCTTCTGGAGGATGCCGAACCGTGGTCCGCTCGAGCCGACCAACCGCCCGTTGGCTTCGTTCATGTCGTCTTCACCCCCGATTGCCGTGGCTTTGCCCTGCTCATGGATCAGGATTTCCGGGACTATACCGTTTTCGGTATGAACGCGCAACGCGGCCGCGGGGGCCGGATATCAGCGCGTGGAGGCGTCCGACCCACTGGTGCCACGTCGACGGAAGTAGCCGGTCCGCCCGCTCGTACGAACAAGGAGGAGGACGGGGACTCCAGCGGCGATGGTCCCGAGGACAGCCACGGTCTCGGTGCGCGGATTGCTCACCAGGCTGTCGATCGCGACCACGACGAGAAACACGGCAGCTGCTGCCGGGAAGATCCCCGCGAGCAGGAGATCGCGCGCGCGACCGAAGTGCGCTCTCGAGTGCCACGCACAGGTGAGACCGGTGACGGCATAGAAAAGCGAGAAGAGCACACCGATCGCGCTGAGGACATAGGTGATCACGTTGCTCAATGAGGTGCTCACCAGGTACGCCCCGAGGAGGACGATGCTGAGGCCCGCAAAGAGCACGGTCGCCTGGACGGGCGTGCGAAAGCGTGGATGCACCCGACTGAAGATGATCGGCAGGATCCCGTCGTGCGGATCCGACATGCCATAGAGAATCCGAGCTGAGGCGACGAGGTTGCCGAGCAGCGTCGCGAGCACCGCTTCCGCAATTGCGATGAGCATCAGGCTGTTCCATGGATCGGGCAGCAGGCGATGCGCGATCACCACCAGAGCGCCGGCGGGAGCGTTCTCGAGCGACGAGAGACTGGTGACGCCCTGGAATCCGGTCAGAAAGATCGTGAAGATGACGATCATGAGCGCCACTCCGAGGATCGAGGCTCGCCCGGGATTCGTATGGCGCTCAGTCGTTTCCTCGTTCGTGTAGATGTTCGCCTCCCAGTCCGAATAGAGGTACACGCTGATCACGACGCCGGCGAACAGACCGCTCCATCCGCCGGCTCCACCGATCGTGAACCATGACGCCGATGCAGGGACCGAACCGGCGATGTGGTCGAAATAGACGGCCTTCACCGCGAGGGCCACGAACAGCAGCATGATTGCGTACTCGATCAGGATCAGGATGCGCTGCAAATAGGCCGTCGGACGGATGCCGACCACGGCAATCACGCACACGATGAGGATGGCGACCGCACCGATGAGAAACTCCGCGACGTTGCTGGGCGTGGTGACGCCGAAGAGCGACGTGACTGCCGGGCCGAGGGCGAATGGGTCGCCTGCAATGGTGAAGAGATAGGCGACCAGCATGATCCACCCCACCAGGAAGCCGACATAGGGATTGATCGCGATACTCACCCAGTTGTAGGTCGTGCCTGCCCGCGGATCCCAGCGATTCAAGCGTGCGTAGCCGACGGCGATACCGAGCATCGCGACGCCACCGATGATCACTGCCAGCGGGCTCCCGTAGCCGCTCGCGGCGAGGAGTGCGGCGAGCGCGCCCGCCATGCCGACGGTCGGCGCTGCATTCGCGAGGCTCAGCACCAGTGAGTCGACGAGCGTGAGCGAGTTGGCTCTCAGTTGCGTCGGCGCTTCGACCTTGATCCCATCCCCGTCCGCGTTCACGTTTGTGGCCCTCCGTTTGTCGGCATACTTCCTACCCTTGGCGACCCGCAGTCAGGCCGAGCGACTATACCGTTTTCGGTATGATGTTTCAATGATGCTGGTGGTTGAGAATGGGCAGGTGCTCGACCGCGACGGGAGAAATCGCGACAGTGCGCTGCTGAGTCGCGCCGGCTCAGCGGCTGCGTCGATCAGTGCGCATCTCTTATCACTGTCGCCAGGCGACCGTCTTCCGGCAGTCGCGGATCTGGCGCGCAGCCTGGGAGTTGGCATCAACACTGTGCAGCGCGCCCTTGCCGTGGTCCAAGCCGAGGCGGCTGTCAGCCTCGATACGCGTGGGAGGCACGGGACCTATCTCGTCGATCTGGACCGCGTCCGCCTGTGGCAGCTTGCCGGTCACGACCAGCTCCTGGGCCTGATGCCGCTTCCGTACAGCAGGCGGTACGAGGGGCTGGCCACGGGACTGCTCTCAGTGATGCAGACGATCGGCATCCCGTCGAGTCTGGGGTTCCTCCCTGGGGCCAGACGCCGCCTTGACGCCATTGAGCGCGGCGAATCCTTTGCAGTGATCTCCGGATTGGCATTCGAGCAGTCCCGGCGCGAGGGGCGCGCGATCATCCCGGCCGTGGAAATGGGGCGGGAGAGTTACGTGACGTCGCACGGCGTCATCCGGCGACGCGAGCCGGTCCGAGGCCGGCTCCGCGTCGGCATCGACCCTGATTCGATCGACCAAACCCTGCTCTCGCGCGCCGAATTCGGCGACAAGGCGACGTACCGGCCGATGGGGTATATGCATATCGTCGAGGCGGTGCGGCGCAACCTCCTCGACGCAGCCGTCTGGGTGCTCGACACCGGGGCTGTCGATGACGTCGTCGAGACGGCACCACTCACGACACCGGCCGCTCTCGCGCTCGACAACGTCGCCACGCAGGCGGTACTCGCAGTGCGCGAGGGTGACAGGGTACTTGCCAAGTTTCTGTCCGATCACATTGACGTTCGCACTGTCGAGCGCCTTCAACGGCAGGTCCTCAAGGGGACCCGCATCCCCTCGTACTGATGTCAGAGCTCAAACTTGACGAGCGCCTTGCCCTGCTTGAGGTGAGCGGTCAGGGAAGTGCCGACGTGATCGCGTTTGTGCGCACTGAGATGAGGCTGCTCCAAGATGAGCTGCGGATTCCGTTCACCGAAGGTGATGGTGCGTTGCTGGTCACACACCTGGTCGTTGCGCTGGAGCGTCTACGACGCGGTGAGCCGTTTGTCGCGAGCAATGGCCATTCCGAGATCGTCGATCATGAACTGAGCTCCCGACCCGATATGGTTTTCCAGGCTCACCAGGTGGCCGTTCGAGCACGAAGCTCGCTTGGCGCCGAGCTGCCGGATGCCGAGATTGGGTTGATTGCGCTGCACCTCGCAGCGCTGTCGAGCCAGAACACCTCTGGGGAATAGTCGACGTGCTCCTCGACGTGACACAGAAGCGGAACGCTGCGCTGATTCAGGCGGCTCAGGACATGCACCGGTCCGGACGGATCCCGCCGAACACCTATGTGATCGACCTCGAGGCCGTGGAAGCCAACGCCCGGTGCCTCGCGGAGGCCAGTCGAGCGACGGGCGTCGAGTTGTACTTCGTCTCCAAGCAATTCGGTCGTAATCCTCTGGTGATCGAGGCGATCGCGCGGCATCTGCCACGCGGAACTGGCATCGATGCACAGGAAGCGTTCCGGATCAGCGAGTCAGGTGCGGCGCTCGGCAACGTTGGTCACCTGGTGCAGATTCCCGAGGCGCTCATCTGGGAGATCCTCCGGCTGCGGCCTGAAGTGGTCACGGTATTCTCGTTCGAGAAGGCCGCGTCAATTTCACGGGCTGCGGAATCGCTCGGCTTCGTTCAGCCAATTCTGCTGCGAGTCTGCGGCGCAGACGACTATGTCTTTCCCGGACAGGAGGGCGGCATTCCTCTGGCGGCGCTTGCTGACGTCGGTTGCCGCATCCAGCGCGATCTGGGAGGGGTTCGCGTCGCCGGCATCACAGCGTTTCCCTGCTTGAACTTTGATCCGAGCCGAGGCGAGTTCGCCGCAACGGCGAACTTCGAGACCCTTACCCGCGCGAGACGAGAGCTCGATTCGGCGGGCATCGAGGTCACACACGTCAATGCTCCGAGTGGAACATGCGTCAGCACCCTGCCGCTGCTGAAGCATCTTGGCGCCACGCACGCCGAGCCGGGTCACGCGCTCACCGGGTCAACGCCACTCCACGCTGTGCGTCACGACGAGCCGGAGATCCCGGCGATGGTGTACGTCTCAGAGGTGTCCCACCTACTCGAGGATGGTCGCGTTGCGGTTTTCGGAGGCGGGTTCTATCGGCGCGGGAACGTCCATTCCGGGCTCGTGGTCACGAGCCGCGGACCAAGCGTCCTCCTCCGAGCAGAGGCTCTCGACCCGACCTGCATCGACTACTACCGCCTGCTTGCTGCGCCGGACGAACCCGGCTCCGTGCGCGTCGGTGACTCCGTTGTCTTCGCGTTTCGTACGCAGGTGTTTGTCACAACCAGCAGGGTGGCCGTTGTCAGCGGCGCCAAGAGCCGGCCGGAGCTGGCCGGTCTGTTCGACGCCGTCGGCAACGCGGTCTGAGCGGTGGCCCGGGCAATCCTGCTCGTGATCGACGGCTTGGGTGTGGGAGCCATGCACGATGCCGGTGCCATACGGCCGTCTGACACAAAGGCCAACAGCCTGTTGCACGTCAGCATGGCGGCGGAGCACAGCGGCCGGGGGCTGGAACTGCCCCACCTGTACGAGCTCGGTCTGCATGCGGCGTGCCCCGAATTAGCACCTGGCCCTCTGGCAATCCGCGGCGCCGCTGCGGGACGCACGGCACTGGGGTATCCGGGCGCTGATACGTACCTCGGCCACCAGACGATGTTCGGGGCCGACCTTGAAGCCATCGAGTTGCGGGTTTTCGCCACGGTGGCGGCGGATGTCGCCGCCGCACTCCAGCGCGACGGCCACCGGATCGAGGCGATCGCTGGGTCGGCGTTCCTGGTCGACGGCGCGATGGTTGTCGGCGACAGTCTGGAAGCTGATCCTGGGCTCAATTACAATGTGACCGGTTCGCTCGATCTGACGTCTTTCGAGGCGATCCTCGCCGTCTCCCAACGAGTGCGCGAACTCACCACTGTCGCGAGGGTGATTGCGGTGGGTGGTAAGGGATTGACCGCAGCCGATCTCGGCGCATGTGTCAGGACGGCAGATGGCGGCGTCACGGGCATCGATACGCCCCAGACCGGTTTTTACCGGCGCCCAGGACTCCGAGTGGTTCATATCCCGCCACCAGGGAGCACGTCGCGTCTGCTTCCGAACCTCTGCATCGATTCAGGGTTGCCGGTCACACTCATCGGTAAGGTGGCCGAGGTGGTGCGATGTGACGGGGCAACGGCCATCCCTTCGGTGTCAACTTCAGAGGTATTCAGTCTCCTTGCGACTGCACTCGCCGAACAGTCCACGGGCCTCATCGCAGTCAACGTGCAGGAGGCAGATCTCGCCGGACACCAGCAGGATCCTGACGTCTACGCCGAGATCCTGCGCGAGGTCGACGCCGCGCTGGGGACCACGCTCCGCGTTCTATCGGCCAACGACACCCTGATCGTCACCGGCGATCACGGCAACGATCCGACCATAGGACACCCGTTTCACACGCGAGAATATGTCCCATTCCTAGTGTGGTCACCGGCATCAGCGCGCCCCTTCACACCATGGGCAGACCGGCGAACACTTGCGGATGTCGGCGCTGCTTTGAAGTCGGTCTTGGAGTTGCCGTCGGAGCTCCCGCAGTCTTCGAATTCCGCAGATCCGCGGCGGCCCCTCGGACCGAACTGACGGAGCGGCTGCCTCGGTTGCCCTCGCAATGATCCGACGCCAGCCATGGAAGCAACTGATACGAGAATTACTCGTTGCAACGTCTGCGTTCGCCGTCCGATCGTTTGTGCGGCCGCACCCTTCCATTCTTCGTTATGGCGCAGAACGCCCTCCCACACACTGCACACTCGCCCACGGCCTAGATGCCGCCGTCGTCGAGCTGGAAATCCATCGACGAGCGCGGCGGCTTCCCACTTCAGGACACGTCTCAGCATGCCGGCCTGCCATGAGTCTGACTCTGCGGTCGTCAGGTGACGACTTGGGATCCACGATGTGCCATCCCACCGGAACTGGCCGTCATCTGAAAGCCGAAACGACCTCGTGCTACGCCAGCGGGATGTGGGCAGGGAGCACCCCGAGAGCGCCTACCGCCGGGGCGGGTGAGATGTTCGTGCGGCTGGTGAACGCAGCTGAGAGCAACCAGGTCGCTCCCCGTTCCGGGTAGTCGTTATCCCACCCGACCAGACGATCATCGTGGAGCCACACCTCAGGCGCGAAATTCCGTACGGTGGAAACTGTCTTCTTGGTGCTCAGATCCACGACCGTGGTCACGTAATAACCGGAATCGAAGGTCCCCACGTACGCGCCATACGCCAGGTAGCGTCCGTCGGCGGACACGCTCACGGGACCATACGCCGCTGCGTTTGCAGGGTACAGGGCAATCGTCTCGTTGCCCGAGCTGCGCACCACTTTCAGGCTCGACGAGCCCACCAGGGTGACGCACACCGAGCCGGGTGCGACTGTCGCGGGACAGAGATACCCTCCCCACGTGTTGTTGACCTGGACCTGCGTGAGCGTTCGCGTGGTTGGGTTGAACGTGGCTTGAGCGCAACCAGTCCACTCGAGGAACGGTCCCACTCCGCCGAGTCCTTTGCACATCTCCGAAACCGAGATACCGGTAGTGCTCCACGCGAAGGGCATCAGGACCTCGCCGCCGTTGTCGATGTTGTTGGCGTCGTCATAGACCATGGTCGCGTCAGCTGCGGTGCCGCCCGTGGGCTCGGTCCAGAGCTGTGAATGGTCGGTGGTCGCGCCGTTGTCGAAGGTCATTGCCACGGGGATGCCGAACACCAGCGTTGTCTGGTCGGGGGAGACGGCAAACGTGGTGTAGTGCTGGAGATCCGCCGCAGTGACTGATGTCTTCACCTGCGGCACCTGGCCCACGACCGAGACGGTGCCGGATCTCCCGAACGCCTTCACGGTGGTGCCGTCGAGGAAGTAGACATCGTCGGATCCGATGTAGTACGCGTGGCCGTCGACACCTCCGGGGTCGTCGACCGTGGCGACGACACTGCCGTTCTCACCGACCAGGCTGAGTCGCACAGAAGTCGCGGAATTCCCCCCTGCGGTCACCACCAGCGGCTGCGGCGGCGCGGGAGTGGGGGATGGAGTCGGCACGGGCGTTGCGGCCGGCGCAGGCGTTGAAGTGACCGTCGGCGCGCGGGTCGGGGTTACGCTCGGAGCGACTGTCGAGCCACATGCTGCGAGGCCTAGAGCGGCGATCGCAGTGCCGACGATGGTTGTGCGTTTCATGTCTGCCTCCATCCATTCAACGGGAACGCCTCATCCACGGTTACATCCGCGCAAATGCGGCGAACGTTCCCCTTGGGATCGGGCTCAGGCGAACAGAGGAGGCACGTGAGGTTGTCGATGATGGACGCGGGTTCGACGTCACGGCCGTCACGCGGGGCTCTGGGGTGACCAAAGGAAATCTTCGGTCACGAGGAGCTCGCCGGCCGTTGGCAGTCGCGGCAGCGGAGATGCCGCCGCTGGCCTCGCTGGAACGATCAAGCCCGGTAGCGCACCTGGAAGGTCAGACACCCATCATCGCTACGCCACGGTCCGTGGGCCATGCCCGGCGGCCGGCAGGCGTACATACCGGCGGTGAAGGTTTCATTCAGCCGCAGATCGGTGATCGAGCCCTCGACGATATACACCTCTTCCCAGAACTCGTGGGTCTGGACCCCGTTGGGCGTGGTGTCGGCGCCGGGCGCGAAGCGCATCACCGAGGTGGCGATGCCGGTGTCGGGATCGGTGGCGAGGATGGATTCAGTGAGGGTGTCGACGTCACCAGCGCACGGGGTGAAGTCCACGGTGTCGGTAGCGAAGAATTCGCGTTCGGGCTTAGCCATCGTGGGGGAGCACCTCGTCGCGCCGCTCCTCAAGGCGCTCGCGCGCCGCCTGATGCAGCTCGTCTGGCGTGACGCCCATGTCGCGTACCTCCGTGATGTGGTTATCCATTCATCCGTACCAGCTGCGCCCGGGCACCGCTCGAGGCGTTGGTCGTCCCGTCACTGGGTCGCAGGTCACGTACAACTGTGAAACGCTACGTGCACGCCGTAGACGCCAGCGCGGATGGATGGCCCGGACATCCCACATTCGGATAGTTCTGGGACTAAGAATAAGCCCCGGCCGACTGAATCGGCCGGGGCTTCGGTGATGCTTGGGGAAGCCGGGTGGCCTCCGCGATCGTCGCGCCGCGGACGGATCGTAGACGGCTCGACTCGGTCTCCCTGCTAATGCAGTGGGATCGTGTTGAACACACCCCACGGAGTGACCGCGCCCGCCCCGTTGATGCTCTGCGTCCCGGTGACGCCCGGTATGTAGGCGTCCTTGATGAACAGGTACAGGGGCTTGCCGTGGTAGGTCACCTGACGGGTGCCGTCCGGCCTCACGACGACGCCGAGCGCGTGCTGATCGACGCCACTCCCGGCCTCGGGCCTCCCGGAGGTGAGGACGGGTGACCAGATCAGGGCACAGAACCTCTGGCAGGCCTGGCCGTTGTCATTGCTCAAGGTGTAGACGGGGAAATTCCCATGCGGCAGGAGGGAGAAGTCGTTGTCCATCGATGCCGACAGCACCTCATCGCTGCCGACCGTCTCGACCTGCATCTGAATCCGACCAGCGGCGGGATTGCCGCGACCGGGGTCCACCAGGTACCAGGTGCCCGCGGGGCTGGTCACAGGGTCGAACAGGTTGGCCCCGTCCGTTTGCCCCGGCGTCTCGTCGAGGAAGAACCGGTACAGCGGCAGACCGGCAAAAGTCACCTGCTGCACGCTCTCGCCGGACAGCACGTCGGTGCGGGTCACCGTCCCGAGGAGGGAGCGGTTGACCCCGGGCCCGGCGATGGGATGACCCTTGGTCAGGAGCGCCGGCCAGAGGACACTGTCGCAGGGCTGCCCGATGGCGTTCGGGCCGTCGCTGCATGCAAAGGACGCCAGACCAAACGTCAGGGAATGGAGTTGGTCGGACGTCAGTACGTACAGAGAGCAACCGGCGTTGGCGCCTGAACCGACGACGACCACCCTGCCGAAGGATGTCGATGCCGTCGACACGGTTGCGGGGCCGGTCGGGGCGCTGGTGACGGGAGTGGTGCAGGAACGAGTAGCACCCTGGGCGCTCACGGGGGAGCTGAAAACAGGGACTGCGGCAAGCAGGCCCAGGGTGAGCACAGTGGCCGTGGCCGGGCCTGCAACGACCCGACCGAAATGGCGAGACAACATCTTGATAACCTCCTCAACTCTTCCGATCAGCGGTAGAAGTACGGGTCGAGCACACTCACCTGCGTGATCTGGTCGAGTGGCAAGGCGTTGCGGTCGGCGGTCTTGCGGATCGCCTCTGGACTCGGCGCGTCATAAACGCAGAAGGTCTTCCTCTTGTCGTCACTCACGTAGGAGTGGATCCAGGTAACGCCGTCATCGGCGTTGCTGTCGACCACGGCCAGGCACGTCGCTGCCCCCTGCGCATCAACGGGGATGTTGAGTCCTTCCGGAAAGGTCCGTTCCACGACGTATCTCGGCATAGCGCTCCTCCTTGTGTGCTGTTCTCGCTGCCGCGAGTTCTTGCAGCGAGACTAGGAGCGGCTCGGCCGAGCACGAATCGGGAGGACTACCCATATTGGCGTCGACGGTTACCCATCTTCACCCGCCGGCTGAAATGCGTCCTCTACAATTGAGCCGATTCACGGGGAGGTAGGACGCCGAGGATGTCGCAAGCCGTCGCAGGGGTGGGGGATCTGCTCGAACGGGCGGAGTCGCTCGCTGCGCTTGAGCACCACCTCGCCGGAGTCGCGATGTCCTCGTCCGGCCGTCTGGTTTTCATCGGCGGTGAGGCCGGCGTCGGCAAGACGTCTCTGGTGCGGTACTTCTGCGCCAATCAGCCGGTGCGAATCCTCTCTGGAGCGTGCGACGCTCTCGCCACGCCGCACCCACTTGGCCCGCTGCTCGACATCGCCCACACAACCGCTGGAGAACTCGAGGCGATGATCGCCCGGGGTGGCCGGCCTCACGAGGTCGCTGCGGCGTTTCTCGACCAGCTGCGGGCAGGCCCTCCGTGCATCGTGATTCTGGAGGATCTCCACTGGGCTGACGACGCCACGCTCGACGTCATCAGGCTGCTCGCCCGCAAGGTGGAATCGGCGCCGGTACTCATGGTCGGCACCTACCGAGACGACCAGGTCGACCGTAGCCACCCGCTGCGCGTGCTCATCGGCGACCTCGCGACCAGCCCGGCCGTCGCGCGCCTCTCCCTCGGTCCGCTGTCGGCGGCCGCCGTCGCGGATCTCGCATCACCGTACGACCTCGACGCGGCAGAGCTGTACCGCAACACGGGCGGCAACCCCTTCTTCGTCACCGAAGTGCTCGCGACTGGCGGGGACACGCTTCCGGCGACAGTCCAGGACGCTGTCCTCGCGAGGGTTGCGCGCCTGGGGCCCGTCGCGCAGCGGCTGGTCGAGATGGTCGCCATCATTCCGACGGGCGTCGACATCAGTGTCCTCGAGGCAATGGATGGCGACGCCGTGGCTGGAGTTGAGGAATGCCTGGCGGCCGGCGTGCTCGCCGCGATCCCCGGCGGTGTCGCCTTCCGCCACGAGCTTGCGCGTCTCGCGGTTGAGATCTCGCTGCCTCCCCCGCGCCGCCTGTCCCTCCACCGCGCCGCGCTGACGGCGCTGTCCGCTCCCAGGC
The DNA here is from genome assembly GCA_044450385.1 of Candidatus Dormibacteria bacterium. Lineage (GTDB taxonomy): Bacteria > Chloroflexota > Dormibacteria > Aeolococcales > Aeolococcaceae > Palsa-851. Next base: position 17,098 of record JBIOIZ010000026.1, on the reverse strand, counting down.
GCGGTCCCATTGATCCCACATCGCTGTCACACCACGCAGAGGCCGCAGGTGACATCGATGCGGTGCTGTGCTTCGCCCCCCAAGCGGCGGCTGTCGCCGCGCAGGCTCGCGCACATCGGGAGGCGGCGGCGCAGTACGCGCGCGCGTTACGTTTTGGTTGGGCGCTCACCGATGAGCAGCGCGCGGAACTCCTCTCCCTGCGGTCGTGGGAGTGCTTTCTCATTGGCAACTATGCGGACGCGATCGACTCCCGCCGGGAGGCGTTGGATACGTATCGGTCGCTCGGCGACCGGCTGCGTGAGGGTGACGCGCTCCGTGCGATGTCATCAAACCTCCGCTGCCACGGGCTGGTCGCCGAGGCGACCGAGGCTGGATTGGCAGCGGTTGCCGTCCTCGAGCAACTGGGTCCGGGCCCTGAGCTTGCGATGGCGTACGCGAATCGCGCCATGCTCTTGCTGAACGTCGAGGACACGGCAGCGACGCTCGAGTGGGGCCGAAAGGCGCAGGAGCTCGCCGAGCGTATCAACGACCGGGAGACCCTCGTGCATGCGATGAATTCCATCGGCACGGCGGGCTACCTGATCGGCGATGACGACGGCCGGCGGGCACTCGAACGGAGCTTGCATCTCTGTAAGGAATGGGGATTCGTCGAGCAGGCTGGTCGCGCCTACATCCACCTGGCCTGGGCGAGCGTCCGCGTGCACGACTACGGGCGTGCCGAGACGTATCAACGCGATGGGGTCGAATACTGCCTCGAGCGCGGGCTCGATGCGTGGCGATTCGAGATCCTCGCGCACCAAGCCCGCCGCCTCCTCGACCAGGGCCGCTGGGACGAGGCAACCGAGGCGACCTCGACGATTCTGCGATCCGGCACCGGTAACGCGGTCGCACGAACGATGGTCCTGTGCATCATCGCGCTGCTGCGGGCGCGTCGCGGGGATCCTGACTACCACGGTCCACTTGCGGAAGCGCAAGCGATCGCGGCACCAACCGGAGAGCTCCAGCACCTCCTGCCTGCCGCGACCGCATCAGCCGAGATCGCATGGCTCGAGGGCGGCGAAAATGCCGACGACGTGACCCGCGCTACAACCGATCGTGCCATGGAGCTGGCGATGCGCTATCGCGCTATACCGGCGCTGAGCGAGCTCACGGCGTGGCGACGGCGCTGTGGAGTCCATGACGCGAAGTCCAGCGAATCCGTGGATCCGTATGCCCTGGAACTCACCGGCGACACGGCCGGCGCAGCAGCCGCGTGGACGGAGCTCGGCTGCCAATATGAGGCTGCGATTACGCTCTGCATGGGAGGATCAGCAGAGAATCAGCGGCGCGCTCTCGCCATCTTCCAGGCACTTGATGCGAGACCAGCCGCCGCGATCGCAGCGCGCCTCCTCCGTGAGGGCGGCGCTCGAGGCGTGCCTCGTGGGCCGCGTCCCTCGACGAAGCAGAACGCGGGCGGGCTGACGGCGCGCGAGGTGGAAGTACTCGGGTTGCTCCGCGAGGAAATGAGCAACCGTGAGATCGCCGGACGCCTCCACCTTTCGGAGAAGACAGTCGACCATCACGTGGCGGCAATCCTGGCCAAGCTCGGTGTGAGCAATCGCAGACAAGCGGCCAGGGCGGCGGCACCTCTGGCTCGTCGTTAGGGTGTTGACGATGCGGTTCGGTTGCTCGCCGCGCCGCGAACCCATCCCGTGGAAGCCGTTAGCCCGCGGTCGCAGATGTGGGCTCCGGCGCCTTGCCGGGCTGAGACACTGGAGCGATTGGCGGCACACCGCCACCCGCTCCGCCGGGCGCCGGCCCGCTGACGAAGGAAAAGGTCGCCGGATCGAGGGCGAGCAATTCGATCTCGTAGGGCGATCCCCCCGCGACGTGCGCTTGGAATCGGTAGGTCGGGAGGAGGTAGACAACCGGTTGTGCCTTCTCCATGCCGTTCCATCGCGCCATGCCGAGGGACACGCCGGTGATGTGCACCACGACTGCCGGAAGCGAACCCGGCGCGACGCTCGCACCGGGCGCTCCGATGGCCGGCAGGGGTTGCGGCCCGACATAGCGAGCCTTCCCGGCGCGGAGGTCGTCGAACACCTTCTGCGTCGAGCGCAACGGGTAGGTGCCGGCGCTCTCGGGTCGTGCCCAGGTGCCCCACACAGACTCGATGCTCCCGTGCGCACCGACGGTCACCGACCAGCTGACGTCAGGAACAGTCACGCCATCCACGACGAGATCGAAGGTCACCATCCGGGCAGTGACGGTCGCCGGGATCGGGGTGCACTTCGCTCCGGGCGTGCACGACACGGCGACACCGCCGGCATCGCTCACGCTCTGTGTCCACTGCTGGCCGCTCAGCACGCCGAACCCGTTGAGGAGAGACTGCGCGGTGCTCGCAGCACTGTTGGGGCTCGGCAGGTCGACGGACGCGGGAAGCATGGTCGGAGCTGCCGTCGGGGTCGGAGAGGCCGTCGGGGGTGGGGCGATCGGTGAGATCGTCGGAGGGGAACTGACTGCCGTCGACGGATTATCCGAGCTAGCGGTTGCCGACCCGGCACTCCCGGCGGAACCGCCACCGGCCGATCCGGGGATTGCGACCGCGCCGCCGGCGCTCGAGTAGTCGATCGCGGTCAGGCCGCTGTTCGTCCAGACAGTCAGCAGTGCGTCACCGTTGCGCAGTTCCCAACCAGTTTCGGTGCGTTGCGGCGTGCCCCGCATCTTGAGAGCACCGATGATGCGACCGAGATCAACGGTGGTGACGTCGTGGCCCACCAGCCTGCGAACTGCCGCTTCCGGGCCGAGATTGGCGAGCGGCCCATCGAGCACGTACGTGAAGGTCGGTTGCGGGTAGATCGCCGGCTCGGCTGCGGCGCCGGTGTTCTCCATCAGCGAGAGCACGCGCGATGATGCCGATGGCTGTCCGGCCGCACCGCAGGCGCCGATAGCCAGCGTCGCCACCGCGACCGTTGCCAGGAGAATGCGTCGATCCGTACTCACGGCTGCCTCCAATAGTGGGTCCATTCATGAAACGCGGCCGGGCCGGTCACGGTTCCCGTCGCGTGTCCCCGGACGGGAGACTCAGGCCGTGAGCCTCCCCTGAGCCACTTCCACCGTATGGCAGTCGTGCACTTCGATTACGTGCGAACGAAGCTGAAGGTTGTCTGCGGATTACATGTAGGAAGCTAGTCCCGATTCATCGCTGCCACGCTCGCAACCTCGGAGATAACCCCTTCCAACACGTGGCGACTCTGCGCCGCCATCGCCCCTGGGTCTCGATCGGTCTCATCCAGCTCGACGGTCCACCACGGTAGATCGTTCGCTGCGGCCAATTCACGCACGACCCCGCGGATGTCAACAATGCCCTCGCCGAGGGGCAGGAATCGGCCGTCCGCGTAATCCTTGAAGTGCACATACTCGACGCGGTCACGATGGTCACGAACGATTACAGCAGCGTCGCCGCCGCCCGCCACGAGGTGCGCCGTGTCGGGGCACAGGGAGATCTCGGTCATGTCGAGAATGCGAGACAGCTGCTCGGGGCTTTCGCTAATCGTGCCCAGATGCGGATGGTACGCCGCGCGCAATCCGTGGGTCTTGGCGAGACCGGTGACGCGGTCGAGTGCCTTCGCGAGTGCCTCGTAGTCAGCGTCGCGTGGGCCCTCGGCGCGAATGGCACCCCCGCCGACAACAAAAAAGGTTGCGCCAAATCGTTGCGCCGATTTCATCGCCACCTCCAGACGCGCGAATTCGTCGTGCGCTACATCAGCATAGATGAAGCTCGCTCCGCTATAGACGGCGACCATCACCAAGCCCGTGTCTCGCATGAGCGTGTCAAAGCGAGCTGGCTCATCTGCGTAGCGTTGCAGATTGCCGTCGAAGATTTCGAAGCCCGCGTAGCCAGCGCGGGCAATGTCGCGCAGCGCCTGCTCATCAGAGCCATGAGTCAGGTAGAAGAGGTCGCGCGGGGACGTGACCCCGCTGGGGTGCCCGACGACGCCACCCCAGGTGTTGGTTTGGTACGCGAGGCGCGGGGTGCTGATCAGGTTGCTATTCCTCAGCCGTCGCCAGGAGTGCGGCCGACTCGCGCAGTGCCTGCGGACGCCGGTTGTCGATCCATTTCATCGCGACGAAACCGATGACCATCCAGGCGATGAAGATGTATGGAACGATGTTGAACGGGAAGGCAGGAATCGGCCAGAACGTAACCCATAGCACCGGGAGCAACAGAAGGGTGCCGAGGATTGGAATCACCCCATGGCGCCAAATGTTGAACTCCTCCGGCCTCATGCGGCGGAAGAAGACGACGAGCGCGATGTTGGCAATGCCATACATGACGATGAGGCCGACCGTAATCACTGTGCCGAGGAAGCCGAAGACCAGTCCGCCACCGAGCCAGATGCCGACTATGGCCATGAGCCCGAGGCTCAGAATGGTTTGCACGTGTATGGCGGTTGAGGGTGTGCGGTGTACTGGATGAACTCGGGTCAACGGAGCCGGCAACGCGCCGCCGCGGGCCATCGTGTAGGCAACCCTCGAGCCGGCGTTGGTGGCTGCAATGCCAATCGCGAGAGCGCCGTTGAGCAGGGCGATGAAGATCAGAAACCACACCGGTCCCCAGAGCTTGTGCGCAAGAACATAGTACGGGTTCGCATTGGTCGCGAACGCAGCGATGTTTGATGTTCCCCATCCGATCGCACTCGCATAGGACATGAAGATGAAGAACACCCCAACCATGACAACCGAGAGCATGATGGCCTTGGAGAGAAACTCCTTTGGTCTGCGTGTCTCCTCGGCCAAAGGTGCGGCCGACTCGAACCCGCTGAGGGCGGTGATGGAGAAGGCCACGCCGTAGAGGATGCCGGAGATGCCCGTCGGGCTCGTCCCGGGATTCAGCGGTGCCGTGGCACTGGAGCCTGGGCCGGGATGGATCAGGAAGGTGACCCCGAGCGCGAACACGAGGAGGAGCTCAAGCGATCCCATGATCACTGCGGTACGCGTGCTGATGCGTATGCCCCGGTAGGTAAGGCCCCAAACCAGGAGGATGAACGCCCCCCCAAAGACCCACCAGGGGATATTGATGCCGGTATTGGTCTGCAGGATGTCCGCCATGAGGAACCCAAGGAAGCCAAGTACGGCGGGTGGCGTCAGCGGGTCATAGGCGAAGTAACTCCACGCGGTGAGGAATCCCCAGCGGGGTCCGAGTCCTTGACCCACGAACGTGAAATAGCCGCCACTCGACGGGATGTAGCGAGAGAATTCGGCGACCGTGTTCGCGATGACAAGTCCGACCAAGACAGCCAGAGCGAGCGATATCGGCATGGCTGCGCCGGCGTTGAGGGCGATGAGCGGAAAGAGAAACACGACGCTGACTGACGGACCCATGTGGGTGATGGCCTGGAACAGCACATCCACCAGTCCGAGTGCTCCGCGATGCAGCTGGCTAGCTTCGGCGCGAACGGTTTGCACGCCCGTGACAGGTGCCACAGTCTCGCTCATGACGCGTGCTCGGGTGCTGCCTGAACGCTGTTCGGCAACAGGTGATGGATCACCTTGCGGTAGGCAGCAGCAATCTGGTCGCATTGACTGTCGGTGAGATTCGACGGCACCGCCATGAGGACACCGCGGGAGAAGATTTCGTCTGACTTGGGAAGCGCGCCCTTCTCATACGAGTACTGGCTCTGGGCGTTCTCTGGCGCATCCCACGGCCAACTGCTGCCAGGGACGTAACCAACCTTGCGAGTGAGCATCGGCATCTGTGAGTAGATGTGGGTGCCATACGTCGCGATATGGTGAGTCCACTCTGGGACGCCTTCCGCACGAAGCGCATCCGCGGCTTTCCTGGCCGTCTCCTCGGTTGGCCAATACGTAACCATGAAGCTTCCGCTCAAGCTGTCTGCGGTCGCGTGCGGCCTGAAGCGGATCCCCTCAATACCTGCCAATCCCTCTTTGATGCGCTGCTGCGCACGCTGCATGCTTTCGATGATCTTCGGGAGTTTGGGAATCTGAGCGGCGGCCATGGCTTGGACGAGTGGGCTGAGAAGACGGCCTTCGCCCCACATGACATCGTCTCCAGGGACATACGTCACCTTGTGCATGATCCTGGTCAGCCCGGCGTCACGAGCAATCTCTGCGCGAGCGCCGAGACCCTTGTCATTGGAAATCATGAACCCGCCGACATATCCGGTCGCGTGTTTGTTGTACTGAAGACTGAAGACACCTATGTCTCCGAACAGTCCGACGAATTTCCCGTTGTATTTGCCACCGGAGTCTTGAGCGCAATCCTCAATGACCCGTAGCTTGTGGCGCCGTGCCACTTCCATCAGCGGGGCGACGTTCGCAGCCGCACCCAGCATGTGAACCACGATGACGGCTTTGGTACGACGCGTGATCTTCCGTTCCATGTCGGCTGGATCCATGCCGAGGTCTTCGCCGACCTCGACGAGAACGGGAATGGCGCCATGGGCAACCACGCAGGTGATCGTCGGGATCCAACAGATACCCGGCACGAGCACCTCCATCCCTGGACCGATGTCGAGTGCCTTTATCGCCGCGAACAACCCCCCGGTGCCGCTGTTGACGGAGGCAGCCCACCTCGCGGAGAAGAATTGACGCGCAACCGGTGGAAGATCGTCGGTAAGTCCATGTCTGCGTTCGAGTGCTTCGATGACCAGCCGCCGTTCGTCGGCATCGATGAAATGTGTTCCTGGCCACTCGCGTCCCAGTGGCTCCGTGATCAGACGCGGGCCACCATCGATTGCCAGGGCCTCTTGCTCCCCGACGGTAAGTGTTGTCACGGCGCCAATCCTCCGTTTACGGCATTCATCATGCGATCGAGACGGAGGTCCTCTCGGTTGAGGAACTCCGCACAATTGCTTCAATCAACTGCAGCGTTCGGTGTCCATCAGCGAAGGTCGCATAGGTGACCGGAGGCATCACCCGCGGATCCACGATTCGCTGATAGACGCTGGCCATGGTGCGCACGAGAGCGTCGCGCCATCCAAAGACGTGCCCTGCGGGTAAGGGGTCGTCGGGCGTCATGGTTGCATCGCGCATCAGCCACTGATTGGCTCCATCTCGCCGACCCAACCACAAACGATCGGGATCCTCCTGCGACCATGCGAGCGAAGCCTTCGATCCGCTGACCTCGAACCACAGATGGTTCTTTCGGCCGGCGCTGACCTGAGACACCACCAAGCTGCCAATCCCGCTGTTGTTCAGTTCGAACGAGATGACACCGCAGTCATCGAGCTCAGCAGCGCGCCAAGCCCCATTGGTCCCCATGCGTCGCTCTGGAACAGCGGCTCGCAAGCGACCGGACACACTCGTGATTGCACAACTTGTGACGTGCTCCACGAGGTCGAACCAATGGCTCCCGATATCGGCAACGGCTGCGGACAGGCCGGCTTCAGTTTGGTCGAGCCGCCAGTTGTGATCAGTGGCATGCAGGAGCCAGTCTTGCGTGTAGGAGCCGTGAGCCAGGTAGACATCCCCGATCTCGCCTCGCTGGATGAGCGCGCGAGCGTGCTGCATGAGAGGGTAGCCACGATAGTTGAAGTTGCAGGCGTGGACGAGGGAGGCTGCTTCAGCACGTTGCAGCAACACCAAGGTCTCATCGGAGGTCATGGCAAGAGGCTTCTCCGCCACAACGTGCTTGGCGTGCTCCAAGGCGGAGAGGCAGAGTTGGAAGTGTTCGCTGTTCTTCGTGCAGACGTGGACCACGTCGATGTCTGGGCTCTCGACCAGGGTTGCATGCTCGGCCGCAATCCCGATGTTGTGTTGCGTGGCAAAACGCTGCGCCCGCTCAGGGATGCCACTTGAGACGGCGACAACTGCAACCCCCGGTATGGTGGACAGAGCAAGGGCATGCTCATGAGCCATCCAGCCGGTACCGAGAATCGCTGCACGAATCACGACGTCCACCAAGGCTGAGGGCGAGGCTCGGTAAACAAACAGTTCTTCAGAAACGCCACGGCTTGCGCCAACCCCTCTTCCGGAGAGGCGAGGATGTCTTCGTGCTCGATGCTGATGACGTCGTCATAGCCCACCTCGCGGAGGGCGCCGAAAAACCGCTTCCACAACAGGCTGTCGTGGCCGTGACCAACGGTCCGAAAAGACCACGAACGAGCCTCGATCTTCTCCAGAGGGGTCGTGTCGAGGACGCCATTGCGACGGACAGCTTCGGAATTGAAGTCGACGTCCTTGGCGTGAACGTGGTAGATGGCATCGCCAAGCGTGCGCACGGCTACGACGGCGTCGATGCCCTGCCAGAAGAGATGACTCGGATCGAGGTTGGCGCCGATTTCGCCACCCACCGCTTCCCGAAGCCGGAGCAGGGTCGCGGGGTTGTAGACGACAAAGCCGGGGTGCATTTCAAAGCAGAGCTTGCGAACCCCGTGGTTGCGAGCAAACGTCGCTTGCTCCTTCCAGTAGGGGATGACCACGTCCTCCCACTGCCAGTTGAGGGTGGTCAGATAATCGGTAGGCCAGGCACAGGTCACCCAGTTCGGCTGGCTTGACGCGGGGGAGTCTCCGGGACATCCCGAAAAGAGCGTGAGCCTTTCCACATCAAGGCGCTCGGCGAGCAAGACCGCCTGCTCGAAGACGCGATGGTGTTCTCGGGCAACGTCGCGATTTGGATGCAGAGGGTTGCCATGACACGCGAGGGCGCTGATGGTCAGACCACGCATGTCCAGCGCGTGTCGATACTCCTTGAGCCTCGTCGCATCCGCCAGCAATTCATCAGCAGGGCAATGTTTGTTCCCGGGATAGTTGCCGGCGCCCAGCTCGACGGCGGTCAACCCGAGGGCGGCGATCCGGTCGAGGGCATCCTCGAAGCGCAGATGCTGGAGTACGACCGTGAAGACTCCGAGCTGCATGAGGTCTAGTTCTGAATGCCCAGCGGCCACAATTGGTAGAGCTCACCCATGACCAGGGCGGCTGAACCAACCACACCGGCGTCATCACCAAGTTGGGATCGGCAGATGACGATGTCACGAGTTGCGAGCGGAAGCGAGCGTCGATAAATAGCTTCGCGGATTGCCGCAAGCAGAAGGTCCCCGATTTTCGCCACACCGCCTCCGATGACGATCAGTTCGGGGTTGTAAAAGTTCACCAGGCTGGCAAGCACGCGACCAATCGCTCGTCCCGATTGGCGAACGACCTCGGCGACCACGGGATCGCCTTCGGCGAGTGCGACTCCGAGGTCGACGGCGGTCACCGCCGACTCCTTGGAGCGCCGCATCAGGATTTCGCTGAGCTGCTCGTTGGCCAGCCGCTCCGCTGTCTTCCCCAGCGCCCATCCGCCCGCGATCGACTCGAGGCAGCCGAGATTCCCGCACCGGCACACTGTGGGATCGTCACCCACAGCGATGTGGCCGATGTCACCGGCTGAACCTTGGGCGCCTCGATAGATCTTCCCGTGGCTGACGATGCCGCAGCCGATCCCACTACCGAGCTTGACGAAGATGAAGTTCTGCGCATCGCGACCCGCGCCCGCCCAGCGTTCGCCTGTGATCATCATGTTCACGTCGTTATCGACAAACACCGGACAACCGAACTCCCCTTCGAGGTACTCGCGTATCGGGAAGAGATGCCAGCCGGGCATGATCGGAGGAGAGACCGGCCGACCCGTCGCGAACTCGACAGGACCTGGGATGCCCATGCCAATGCCCTTCAGCGATTGGCGAGTGAGCCCTGACTCATCCAGAGCGCGTTCCACGTCAGCTCGTGCAGCGCTCATCACCGCATCCGGTCCGTCGCGTACGTCGATCTCGCGCGACAGGTGGCAAATCGGCTCGGCGTTCAAATTGGTGACCGCCACGTCAAGGCTCGTCGCGCCCAGGTCGATGCCGATCAGGTAGCCGCTCTCTTTCGCGAAGCGGACGCGGCTCGGGGGCCTCCCGCCACTCGATGCGCCGGTGCCGACCTCTTCGAGGAAGTGTTGATCGAGGAGCGACTTCAGCGTGGCCGAGACTTTGTTGCGGCCTAACCCGGAACGCTGAGCAAGTTCCAGCCGAGAGATTTCTCCGGCCTCCCGGACAATCGCAACGAGGCGAGCCTCCTCTCCGGATTCGATCTGCGGCTCATACATTCCGATCGGGATTCTAGGGCGGAACTTGCACGATGTCAATCAAAAGTCTGCCAGAGTTGGGCAGAAGTCGGGAGTTCGTGGGCTGAAGGTTTTGGCATCGCGGATCGAGCTCCGGCGTGAGCCTTCCCGTAGATTGGTGCCGATCGGCCCCGACCCTCACCCCGAATGGCGTCCTGAGGCGGTGCATCGGATGCGCACCTTCGGCTAGGTGCGACCGGACCTTGGTTCCGGTAGGTGCCGCGCGGACCATCCGAGGATCCGTCGCCACCAGGGGGTCTCGACGTATTCGCGAGCCGCGTCGAGACGCGCCCGCATCGGTGGTGGGAATGACACATCGCGCATGGCGCCTGAAACGAGATCCGACAGCGAGAAGTAGAACAGCCAGCGCCAGGGCGCGGCATCAAAGCTATCGAGGAGCTTTTTCGGGTCCATCTCGACCATACGGCACAGGCTGACGAATTCACTCGGTGCTGCCCGGGTTGCAGCATCAAAGGCAGCCCGTTCACGTGCCGTCGGTGGATACAGTCGTTCCGTCATATCTTTCGCGTCCGTCTTGAAGGGAGCGGAGCCAGGCAAAGCTCGCGGGCGGCCAGGTGGCTGTCGTCGACGTCGATTCAGGGGGGGTGCATCGGCCTTGCCCGGCCCTGCTCGCGACGATATAGACGTCTGAGAATGCTGTCAGTGCGCCGGGTCACAGGAGCGGCCTCGCCCCTATCTGTGAGCATGAGTCTCGGCGCGCGCTGCGGTTGAATTCGGTCTTGATTATTGAGTAGCACTCACAGGAAAGGGCTTCGAGCCCCTGCCGATCGATGATCGTGACGTGGCCCCGCGCGAAGCGGATCAACCCCGCACGCTGCAGGCCACCGGCGGAAACGGAAATCGTCGAACGCCGCGTGCCCAGCATCTGCCCGAGCGACGCCTGGGTGATCGTGAGGTGGTCGGAGTGGATGCGGTCGTGGTGCATCAGCAGCCAGCGGCTCAGGCGCTCTTCGCTGACATGGAATCGATTGCACGCGGCCGTCTGGGAGATCTGACAGAACAGCGCCTGCGTGTAGCGGTCGACCAGGGTCTGGAACGCGTGGCTCCGGCGGCACGATTCGAGGAAGACCCCCGCGTCCATCCAGTGTCCGCAACCGGCCACGCGCGAGATCGCGCGCACCGAAGACCCCGCGGGAGGGACCAGGGGAACACCGACGATTCCCTCGTTGCCGACAGTGGCGACCTCGATATACGCGCCGTCGCGCAGCGGTGTGGCCAACGAGATGACCCCATCGGTTGGGAAGTAAACTGCGTCGATAGTGGTGCCGGGTTCGAAGAGCACCGTTTCGGCTGAGAAGGTCACAGCCTCGGTGAGCGTTGACACCCGCAGTCTCTCGGAGGCCGGCAGGGCGTTCAGAATCCGATTGCCGCCGACGCTCGTGGTATCGGCACTCATGGTTGCCAAATGCTTCCTGGTCTGCCCACTTAGTTACCAACCACGGGATCTATCTGGAGTCGTGCGCTTGTCCCGACGTTCTGGCGCGTTCAGAACACCTTAATCAAGCACGACGATTCCGTCGGTGATGGCACTCTCGGCAACGGTGATCGAAGTCACGCGGTGTCCTTGCGCTGACCCACCGCGATGACACTGACCCCCCGCGGGCATCACCCGATGCGGGTCAAATCAGTCCCTGGCGCGCCGCGGTGATGGCAGCCTCCACACGGTTGCGGACGTCGAGCTTCGAGAAGATGTCCTGCACATGGCTCTTCACGGTGTTCTCGCTGAGGTGGACACGCTTGGCGATCTCCTTGTTGGAGTAGCCCTCGCTGATCAACCGGAGGATCTGAGTCTGCCGCTCATTGAGCACTGGAAGATTGGCGGAGCCGGCGGTCGAGTTTGCGTCTCCGCGAACTCGGTCCATGAGACGTTGGGCAATCGCCGGCGAAACGACCGACTCACCACGATGGACGGCCCGGATGGACTGCTTCAGGTCGAACCGTTCGACGTCCTTGATGACGTACCCACGTGCACCGGCGCGGATGCTCTCTTCGACGAGCACGTCGTCGGAGTAGACGGTGAGGATGATCACCTTGACGTCGGGGTGCGTGATGCCGAGAATGCGGCAGGCCTCGGGTCCCGACAAGCCCGGAAGACGGGCATCGAGGAGCATGATGTCGGGTCGGGTTTCGGAGACGAAGTCGGCGATGTCTTCTGCAGAATCTCGCTCGCCGACAATCTGGAAGTCGGGATCATCGCCCAGCATTGACCGAACCCCCTCGCGGACAACCTCGTGATCGTCGATGATCGCGACGCGGATCATCGTGCCCCCTTCGGCACGGGCACCGAGATCCTGACCATGACTCCGCAATCCTCACCATTCTCGATCGTGAGCGTTCCTCCGAGACCGTCGATCCTGCGTCGCATGTCGAAGAGCCCGAAATGGCTCTGACGCCCAGACGCGTCGTTGTCGACGGGCGTGGGCATACCGACGCCGTCGTCCTGCACGACGATCTCCACGTCATCGGATTCGTATCGCATGTTGATGAACACGCTCTGCGCATGGGCGTGGCGACCGATATTGGTGAGTGCTTCTCTCACCACGGCCACCAGATCGTCCTGCAAGGTCTCGACCATCGAATGGGGGATCCCCTGAACGATGAGGTCGACGTCGAGGTTGTGTTCACGCCCGACACTGCGCAGCAACGATTGGATCGTGCCCGTCAGATCCGGCTCGCCGTCAGGCGGTGCGGCCAGCGCGAAGATGGCGCTGCGCACCTCGTCAAGTGCGCTGGCTGCCATCCGCCGGATGTCCAACACGCGGCGGGCGTTCTCCGTGTCCAGATCCCGCTCGAGCAGCGCATTGACGCTGAGCCCAAGGCTGAACAGGCTCTGTCCGACGCTGTCGTGAAGCCCGGACGCTATGCGCGCGCGGTCCTGTGCGAGCAGGCTCTCGCGTTCCGCGTGTCCAAGGCGTTGTTGGAGGTCCTCGAGCCCCGCGATCATCTCGCGCTGCCGCTCGTACAGGCGGGCGTTGTCGATCGCAACTGCTACCTGATTGGCGAAGGTGGCGAGCAGGCGCTCCTCATCGTCGCCATATCCACCCAGGCGATTCCCGGCACCGATCATGCCGATGATCGTGGCGCCGACCCTGAGCGGTACTCCCAGGAAGGTGCGGACCTCGGGATGACCGGGTGGCGTCCCGACGTGGTTCGGGTCCGAGGCAACGTCATTGGAGATGTACGGGCGCTGATCGATGATGGTCACGCCGAAGACGCTGCGGCGCACGGGCATGACGCGGTAGCGGTCGTGAAAGGTCGGATCGGAAGCGACGAAGCCCTTGACCGCGACGATGTCCATGTACTCGCCGCTCTCGCTGATGAGATCGATGAATCCGAGCTCGGATCTCGTCAGCTCCAGGCAATATGCAAGCGCCCGTTCATAGATCTCAGGCAGCTCCCGCAGGGATGCGATCTCGACGGAAATCGAGTGCAGCGAATTGAGCTGTTCGCGGAAGGTTTGATCGGTCTGCAACGAACCCCTTCCAGTGGTTCCGACGGCCTGGTGATCCTAGCACGGGCCACCTGCCCGGTCAGGACGGGTCGGGTCCCGCAATCCGTGTCTCGCCCGGCGACACCGTGGATGCGGGACGGTACGAAATCCCCCGACTGGGTGATGGAGTTCCACTCGGGTGGGTGGTGACACCCGAGGTCCGGACCTGACACCCTCACAGTAACGATGGTCCTAGACCCTGTACCCTCCTTGCCGGCTGCGCATCCACCGATCCCAATAGATCGATCGGGACAGATGCGCCGTCCCTCGCCGCACAGAAGGGACCGCTGAGCGGCTGACGGCATGTGGCACAACGACCTCAGCGCCGGTTCCGACGAGGTGCATGTCAGGGCCGGTGCCCACGTCTTTCGCGCCGGTCACACCCCGAAAATCGCGCTCCTCGGAGCCGGCATCGTACGAGTGTTCCTCCTGACATCGGCGGGGCGGCAGCTGACCATCCGCTATGCACGCCAGGGTGAGCTGATCGGTCTCGCAGCCCACCTGGCCCGCACCGACCAGTGGAACGCCGAGGCGATCACGGACACTAGCTTGAAAGTGCTGACCATCGAGCAACTTCGGAGCGCCGCGACGCACGACCCCGAACTGCCATGGCAGATCGCGGAACACGTCGCAACTTGGACCGCCGAGACGCTGCTCTCGATCGCTGATACAGGTGGTCAACCGATGACCGTGCGGGTCGCTCGCCACCTTCGCGAAATCGCGCTCCGAGAGCCGGACGGGCGTGCCGTCGCGCATATCAGTCACCAGCGGTTGGCGGACGCCGTCGGCACCGTCCGTGAGGTAGTGAGTCGCGAACTGAACGCACTCCGCAGGCGCGGCATCATCGAAACATCGAATGGATCGGTGACTGTCATCGATGAGGCTCGACTTGCCGGTCTCGCTGTGGGGCGACCCGTCAGCTTGTAGGGCGGCAGCGCATGCCGCTCCTCGCCCGATCGCAGTGACTGATGTAGCAATGGCGTTTGTAGGTCTTGCCGATGCGCCAGCTCCCGTGCCTGACAGCTGCGGACCTGATGCGCTGCCATGCAGGTCCCGCACACAACACCTAACCTGGGCTGGTCGCTTCTACGTGCCCCTCAACTCCGCAACGTGGTCAGGTATGTAGGTGTAGGTGTCGAGCGACGGTCGCACGTACCCCTCGTCGGACTGGCGCGGCGGCAGCGTCAGTGGGGTCTGGATGACGTCCTTGTATGGCACCTTCGACAGCAGGTGTGCGAAGCAGTTCAGGCGAGCACGTTGCTTGTCATCGGCCTCGACCACGTACCACGGCGATTCAGGCGTATCCGTATGGACGAACATGATGTCCTTGGCACGCGAGTACTCGACCCACCGGAGGCGCGACTCGAGGTCGATCTGACTCAGCTTCCACTGTTTGAGCGGATCGGTAAGACGGATGTGGAAGCGCCGCTCCTGCTCCTGATCGCTGACTGAGAACCAGTACTTGATGAGAACAAGCCCTGATTCGATGAGCAGGTTCTCGAAGATCGGGCACTGGCGGAGGAACAGACGGTGCTCTTCGTGTGTGCAGTAGCCCATCACGTACTCGACGCCGGCGCGGTTGTACCAGGACCGGTCGAACAGGACGATCTCGCCTGCCGAGGGCAGACGATCGACGTACCGCTGGAAGTACCACTGCGCACGTTCGCGATCCGATGGCGCGGGCAAAGCCGCCACCTTCACGACCCGGGGATTGAGGTACTGCGTGATGCGGCTGATGGTGCCACCCTTGCCGGCACCATCGCGGCCCTCGAAGATCACGGCGACGCGGGCGCCACTCGAGCGGACCCATTCCTGCAGCTTGACCAACTCCACCTGGAGCCGCCGCAACTCCCTTTGGTACCGCTTGTCGGTCAGATATGTCGCGCGTTCGCGCTTGGACGCTGTCTTCTTTGCCACGACTCTCTATTGTGAGGGTCAGGAACGTGCGATCCGGGCGCTGGCGGTCGTTTGCAAGATTGGTGCGGGAGCAGCGGCGGACCTCGCTCTTGGCACGCTGCTTCGCGGAACGGGACGGATTCGCGCATCCACCCGACCGAGCCCGCCTTCAGCGGCGTCCGGGTGCTGGGATCGCTCGACCCCGCGGCTCGACCGCGACCCCACACCGCTTACCGTGCACTCGCGTTCACACCCTTGCGGGGTGCCATTGGCCAGCGGCTTGACCGCTCCAGCGCATGCCCGAGTGCCCGGAGTTTGAGCCCACCTCGCGCGCTCACTCGGAGCCGAGCCTTGTCACCCGCGGCACGACGCGATCGAGACCGCCGACGGAGCGCGTGCTCCGTGATCACCGCGGCACGACGGTAGCGTGGATGCTCGATTCCAGCAGCTGGGCTTATGGTCACCAAGTTCGTGACCAATGGCACTGGTGGTTGAACTGAGGGGCGCAATGATGGCCATGCCATCGGAAGAGGTTCAGGTGGCCAGTGAGCCCCCGGAAGCTCACGTCACAGCACCCTGGTTATGAAGAACTACGACGCGTTGCAGAGCCAGGAGGCGCTCGCCGTGCCGCGTGCGCATCAGCGCCTCGAAACCAGGCCTGACGCCCGCGAAGCATTAGCGGCCTGTCCGTACTCCGGGGAGACGGTCGCTGCGTGCCGCCATTACCGGCCCGTCTCCGAACATGGGGATTTTCCTAAGGCGGCTGAGTGTCGTGACACGTTCACCGTCCCCCTGTCGGAAGGGATACGCCAAAGGATGTGCCGGCGTGGGTTGCGTGAAGCGGGCGCATCGGGACTTCTTACCGAGGCGATGCAGCCTCTGACGCCGAGACTGCAAGAGGCCAACATCGGCCTCCTCGAAACCCGTCAAGGGAGCGTCGCCGCCACCCTTGACTGGATGAAAAGGCTCGCTGACATGCACGACGAGACTCCGGTGATGTACACCCCGGACCACGGGTCCTCTCCGCCTGTCGGCGCCGAGTCCACGTGACGGAAATGGACCCGAGACCCACCGACGTTCCGATGATCACGCCAGCTCAGGTGGAGCGGCTGGCCGACGCTGCGTTTCTGACCGATCCCGACGGCACGATTGCGGTATGGAACCGGGCGGCAACGGAGTTGCTCGGCCACCCGGCCAGCCGGGCCGTCGGTGGCGGGTGCGCCGTCCTCCTCGAGGGGGTGAAGATGCACGGGGCACCCGTGTGTACGCACCCCTGCCCGAAGGTGCAGGGCTTGCTGCCCACGAGGCGAAGCTCGCGCAGCTCAGCCTATGCCAGCGCTCACCCGAATATGGTGGCGCGCCATGCCGACGGCGGGCGCCTCAATCTCAGCGTCGTGGCTATCGCGGTGTCCCTGGACGGAATCCCCATGCTCCTGCATCTGCTTCGCCACGACGCTCACAGTGACCACGATCCGTTGACGGGTTTGTTGAGCCGCGATGCCTTCACCGTGCGCGTGCTCGACGAGCAGAACCGCGCGCTTCGCATCGGGTCATCACTGGCGGTGGCGCTCGTCGACGTTGACGGACTCAAAGCCATCAAT
>JBIOIZ010000025.1:0-34495 GCA_044450385.1 Candidatus Dormibacteria bacterium | reverse complement strand
GGCAATCGCGCCAGCACCAGGGTCAAGAGCGGCGGGCTCACGACCGCGACGGCGATTCCGACGATGAGAAGGCGGTCGGTGCGCAGGCGGGTCATCTCAGGGCTCGCGCACCTGTTCGTTGAGTGCTTCAACGAGCCGGCTCGATGCAGCCTGCAGTCCGTGCTCGGACATCAGCGTGTTGAGCGCAGCCGGATCGGCGGGGTAATGACCTCGGTTGCCGGCAGGGAGCTCGATGTCCAGGTCCGCCACCGGGGGAACCACGCGCAGCGCGCGCGTCAGGTACTCCTGGTCGTGCTCGCTGAGCCTCCGCGCCTCGAGTATCGCCGGCACCCCACCGTACTGGCGAATCATCGATGCCGCGGCGATAGCGCCCACGCCCTTCAATCCCGGCAACCCGTCCGACGGGTCACCGCGAAGCATCGCGAAGTCCGCATAGCGGCGCCCGGGAATATCGTATCGACGCGTGACCTCGCCTTCGTCGATCACGGCCCAGGCCCCCTTCTCCGGATAGAGCACCGTGACGCGTGGATCCTCGATCAGCGCAAACAGATCGCGGTCACCGCTGACGATCTCGACGGTGCCGGGCGCCTTCGCAGTCCAGGTTGCGATCACGTCCTCGGCCTCGTAACCGCTCACCCCGAGTGCCTCGATGCCGATGGCGGCGAGGAACGCTTCGATGACCGGCATCTGCGGGATGAGCGCCGGTGGAATTGGTTCCGCGACGCGCTGCGCTTTGTAGCCGGGGATGAGCGCGACCCGCCAGTCCGGGCGCCAGTCGGCATCGCTCGCGACCGCGAGCCGCGCCGGTTGCCTGGCGCCGATGAGCCGCGTCAGCGTCTCGAGGAAGCCTCGCGCGGCGTTGATCAGCCGTCCGTCGGGCGACCTGACCGTTTTGGGAACACCGTAGAACGCGCGAAAGATCAGGCTCGACCCGTCGACGAACAGCCAGTCGCAGGCCATGGATCGGCTACCGGCACCAGCTCATGGGAGCGGCCATCGTACCGTCCGCCGGTGCGCTGCTCCCCGTGCCATCTGCGACGCTGAAGGAATGGCAGTCGACATCCCCGAGTTGATAGTTGCCGATGCCTCAGCGTGGCGGCGCTGGCTGGGCGAGAACCACGCCAGTCCCACCGGCGTCTGGCTCGTGCTGGCCAGGAAGGGCACCACACAACCCACGAGCCTCACCTACGCGCAGGCGCTCGACGAGGCGCTTTGTCATGGCTGGATCGATGGTCAGGCCGCGCCTGGAGACCAGGCGACCTACCGGCAGCGATTCACGCCTCGGCGGGCACGCAGCAGGTGGTCATCACGCAACGTCGGGATCATCACCCGCCTTCGAGCGGAGGGTCGGATGCATCCTGCGGGAGAGGCCGAAGTCCGGCGGGCCCAGCATGACGGACGCTGGGATGCCGCCTATGCCGGACCGGCTTCCAGCGAAGTGCCGGCCGACCTCACCGCCGCACTCGAAGCGCAACCGCGAGCTCACGCGATGTTCGAGATCCTGACCAGCCAGAACCGCTACGCGATCCTCTTTCGTATCAGCGACGCCAAGCAGCCTGCGACTCGCACACGACGGATCAACCAGTTCGTCGCAATGCTCTCGAGGGGTGAGACGGTGTATCCGCAGAAGCGCACCCTCTGAGGGTCATCTCGGCGCCGCTGCCAGGTTGGGGCGAGGTCGGCGTTGGCGGGCGACCGAGTGGTATGCAAGGGCGAGTTCAGCAGCTGGCGAAGGTGCCGGTGGGGCATCGTGACCTGGGCGATGACGATCGCAAGGACGAATACCGACATATTTGCGGTTGCGGACTCTGGTCCCGTCGATCCGGTCACGTGGAAGATCAACGCGATCACTGCAACGAACGCAGCAATGGTCGTCTGCCTCGAAAAGAACCTCGCCACGCGAGCGGGGCGGCCAGCCTCGACCTGTACGTCAATGGAACTGACCACTCCCCCTGTCATCGGCCAATCCTAGCTAAAGCGTCACTCGGATGCAACGCCGACCGTCGTGGCGGCTGCCCCCGTCAGTCCTTAGCCGGGACTTACGAATCAGTTACCGGTTGCACAAAACGCCCTTAACGCCGGGCCGATCATCGTGGGCCGTCAGGAAGACGGCCCGGGTTCGTCGAGGAGGAAACATGACGAGACGACCATTGATCACCCTGGCGCTGGCAGGCACGGCGACGATCGCCAGCGCATCCCTCGCCACGGCGATGTCTGTGAACGCCGCACCCACGGTGAACAGCAGCGCGAAGACGACGTCGCCCATCAAACACGTCGTCGTGCTCTATCAGGAGAACGTCTCCTTCGACCACTACTTCGGCACATACCCGACGGCGACCAACAGCGACGGGCAGCCGTTCAAGGCAAAGCACCGGACTCCCACGGTCAACGGCTTGACCCCGGAACTGCTGACCGCCAATCCGAACGGGGTCAACCCCAATCGCCTCGGCGCGGCCAATATCCTGACGTGCGACCAGAATCACAACTACACCCCCGAACAGCAGGCCCTGGACGGCGGACTCATGGACAAGTTCCCGAAGTACACACAGGTCGAGACTTGCTCGGCACCTGACACAGCGCCTCCGGGACTCGTCATGGACTATTACGACGGCAACACCGTCACCGCGCTCTGGAACTACGCGCAGCGTTTCGCCATGAGCGACAACACCTTCGACACGACGTTCGGACCCTCCACGCCGGGCGTTCTCAACCTCGTCTCCGGCCAGACCAACGGCGCAACGCCCGCCGTGCTCGCCGGCGTCACCGACAACGGGACGATCTACGGCGATGCCGACCCGACGTACGACCAGTGCTCAGCTGGAACGACAGTCGCGATGTCCGGTGCCAACGTCGGTAACGAGCTCAACGCACAGCACGTCACCTGGGGATGGTTCCAGGGCGGCTTCACTCCCACCGGGACCTCCGGCGGGTTGGCCGTGTGCGGCTCGAGCCACACCAACGTCGGCGGTGCCGCGGTCACCGACTACAGCGCACATCACAATCCATTCCAGTACTACGCGAGCACTGCGAATCCTTCGCACCTCCCGCCCGCGAACGAGGCCGAGGTCGGCCACAACGGACAGGCGAACCACCAGTACGACCTCAGCTACTTCTACCAGAGCCTCATCGACGGCAACCTTCCCGCAGTGAGCTTCGTCAAGGCGTCCCGATACCAGGACGGGCACGCCGGGTACTCGGATCCGATCGACGAGCAGACCTACCTCGTGAACACGATCAACGCCATCGAGCATTCGCGGTTCTGGAAATCCACCGCGATCGTCATCACCTACGACGATTCAGACGGCTGGTATGACCAGGTGATGCCGCCGATCGTCAACTCCTCGACCTCCGCCGAGGATGCGCTGACCAGCACCGGCCACTGCGGTAACGGGACGCCGCTCGGCGACTTCGAGAATCGCTGCGGTTACGGTCAGCGGCTTCCACTGCTCGTGATCTCGCCATACGCGCGAAGCAATTCCGTGGACAACGCGATCACCGACACGACATCGATCCTGCGGTTCATCGAAGACAACTGGTCGCTGCCGCGTATCGGTGGCGGTTCATTCGATGCACTGGCCGGCAGCATCGACGGAATGTTCAACTTCAAGCATGCCATCACGGCCCGGCTGATTCTCAACCCGGCGACCGGAGAGCCGGCCGTCTGATCCGACCCTCATCCTCCTCGAGAGCGGGGCGCGTCCGGCGTCCCGCTCTCGTCACGCGCATGCGTCCCGATCGGATCGTCCCTCTCGCCTGACCGCTCAACGCATCCGTCAGGGCGGCGGCGTCTGACCCGTGTAATCGCCGATCACGAATGCTGTGTAGGGGCCGTCGAGTTGGTCGAATCCCGACCCTGGGATACCGGTCTCGCCGATCTGCTCAAGCAGGCGACCGGTCGGGCTGATCAGGATGGCGCGATGGTTGAACTGATCCGCGATCGAGATGGCACCGTTCTTGAGACGCACGGCGTTGGTCGGCAAGGGCGAAGTTGCGCTGCCAGGGGCCGTGTTGGTGAAGTACTGGAAGACCACATGTTTGTCTTCGTTCACCTCGACGATGCGGCTATGGCCGGAGTCAGTGATGAGGGTGTCCCCGTTTGCCAGTCTGCTCGCGAACGCGGCGAACTGAAGCGGCGTGGTGACCGTCGGGCTACCGCTGCCGTACTGCCACACGATGCGACCGGACCGCGTGATCTCGATAACCCGGTTGTTATTTTCGTCGGCGATGAGGATGTGTCCGTTGTCCAACAGCTCAGCGCTGTTGGGGTTGTTGAGCGCCCCGGGACCAGACGCGGGTCCGTATGACCAGACCACGGTTCTGGACGAGAAGCCGACCTCGATGACGCGGTTGTTTCCTTGGTCAACGATCATGATGTTGCGGTTGGGCAACTGAATCGCGAATACCGGCACGTTGAGCTGGTCGGGACCCGACCCGGTAACTCCCGCTTGGCCGTACTGCCAAACGATCGTTCCGGCGTGGTTGACGATAATGACCCGGTTGTCGACACAGCTGAACGTAGGGTTGGCGGGTGAGGAACCGAGCGGCACGCCGGTGCCGGCGAGCAGCGTCAAGCCGTCTGACAACCGCTCGGCATCATTGAGACCGATGATGGCGCCAGGACCGGGGTTGCAGAGGGACGGGTTGCCCGACCCAAAGCTCCAGACGATCGACTTCGTGACGGAATTCACCTCGATCACTCGGTTGTTGAACTGATCCGAGATCAGCACATTGCCAGGAGCGTTGAAAGCCCCCTCGCTCGTCCGAGCCGCCATCCCGGTCCCAGTCCCAATGAGGGGAACGCTGACGGCGACTGACGCGGCGGTCACGAGCAGACCCCAAGCTCCCCTGCGCATGCTGGTCATCGCAAAAACCTCCTTGCCTGTCTGAGACATGCCACCGATTCCAGAGAGATACGGGGGAGCGTTACAGCCTTCTCGCGGACGATGGCGAGCTTCCTCGTGACCGTCGCATACGGTCGCCGAATCGCGCGTCAGGGTCGTTCGCAAGCCGAGCTCATCTCACCCGCCGTCCCTCAAGCGGTTGTATGGGTGCTCTTGATTCGTCGGGTACAACGCTGAGCGGGACCGTGACCCTCAGTCTTGACAACCGTGCTCCGCAGTGACTACTATAGTCATAGTGTTATAGCTCTATAGGTGCAAGGATGATCGATTTCCGGCTCGATCCCCGATCAGGGGTACCGACCTACCGGCAACTGGTGCACCAGGTTCGTCAGGCGCTCCGGGTCGGCTTACTCTCGCCTGGCGATCAGCTGCCGACCGCCAAAGAGGTGGTGGGGCGGCTGGCGATCAACCCGAATACGGTCCTCAAGGCGTACAGCGAGTTGGAGCATGAGGGTCTGGTTGCAACCCGGCAGGGGCAGGGAACTTTCGTAGTGCGCGACCTGCCCGGTCCGAGGGTGGCGGACCTACGGTCACTACGCCGCCGGCTGCACAGGTGGCTTCAGGAGGCCGAAGCCGCCGGACTCGACGACGAATCGATCGATGCGCTGATTGCTACGGCGCGGCGCGACCTTGCCGTGGAGGACATCGCGTGAAGATGGCGGTCGAGGCAGCTGATCTGGGCCGGCGATACGGCAGGATATGGGCGCTTCGGGGTTGCACAGTCTCGATCCCGATGGGCTGCGTCGCTGCGCTGGTCGGGCCCAACGGCGCCGGCAAGACCACACTGCTCGAACTCGCGACTGGGCTTCTCGAGCCCAGTGAGGGCGAGGTTCGAGTTCTCGATGCATCGATGCGCGGCCAGCCCGCGAAGATGCTCGCCAGGGTGGGATTCGTGGCACAAGACGCGCCCCTCTACCGCAGCTTCTCGGTCGCCGACATGCTGCGCTTCGGGGCTCATATGAACCCTCGCTGGGATGACAGTCTCGCCCGGCGTCGGCTGGAACGGCTCGACATTCCGCTCGAACGTCCATGCGGCACGCTGTCGGGAGGACAACAGGCACAGGTGGCGCTCGCCCTCGCCGTGGCGAAGCGTCCCGAGATCCTGTTCCTCGACGAACCCGTGGCGCGGCTCGATCCACTCGCACGGCGTGAGTTCCTCGAAGCCTTGATGGAGACTGTGGCCGAGAGCGGCGTGACCGTCCTCCTATCGTCACACCTCATCTCCGACCTCGAGCGTGTGTGTGACTACCTCATCGTGCTGTCGCGTGGACGTGTGCTGATCGACGGCGCGACCGAGCCACTCCTCGCAGAGCATCACCTCATCAGTGGTGCACGCGAGCACGTCGACGTGGCCCTCAGCGATCGGCGTGTGATTGAGCTGCGTGCGACTGAGCGCCAACTCACCGCGCTCGTTCGTGGCAACGGCACCATGCGGGATCCACGGGTCGACCTCCGCGACGTCAGCCTCGAGGAGATGGTGCTCGCGTATCTGCGCAGCCCTGGCAGCGCTCATCGAGCGCTCGAGGTCGTCGGGTCGGGAGCTGGGCAGTGATCTGGCTCAGCTGGCGCCAGCTACGCGCCCCGTCCATCGCGTTGGCGCTCATGCTCGCGCTCCTGGCCGCTGTGTTGGTTGGCACCGGCATCGAGATGCGCGGGTTCGAAGGTGGGCTCGCGTGCCTTAGCGTCGATGCGGCGCCGAGCTGCGGCGGCCAGGGAGACTTCGTTCGAGCCTTCGGCACCATTTTCGGTCTGAGCGGATGGCTGAATGTGGTGCCGTTGTTGCTGGGTATCTTCGTCGGTGCACCCCTCGTGGCGCGCGAACTTGAGCGCGGCACCCACCGGCTCGCGTGGACTCAGTCGGTGACGCGGCGCCGTTGGATCGTCGTGAAGATCACAGGACTCGCCATGCTGGGCGCCGCCCTCGGTGGAGCCATGACGCTGCTCATGACCTGGTGGCGACAGCCATGGGACCTCATCAACTCGTCCTTCGACGCGTCGGGATTCGACTTCGAGGGCTTGATGCCGGTTGCCTACAGCCTTTTTGCGCTGGCGCTCGGCGTCGTCGCGGGCACGCTGCTTCGGCGTGTCATGCCCGCGATGGCGATGACTCTCGCCGGGTTCCTCGCGGTACGCCTTCCGATCGAGTTCCTCCTGCGGCCGCACTTCATGAACCCGGTCACCGTCATCGGCACCAGCAATGCCGCGCCTCCGGGTGCGTGGATCCTCGACCAGGGCCTCGTGGACAGCCACGGCAATCAGGTGTTCGAACCGCAGGCATTCCAGTTCTGCGGCCCGGAGTTGCTGAGCGGACAAAAACAGGCGGGTGCGTGCCTTGCGCGGCACGGGATCCACGCGAGTTTGGTCTATCAGCCGGCCGATCGATTCTGGCCATTCCAGGTCATGGAGGCGGGCATCTATGTGGCCCTCTCTGTGATCTGCATCAGCCTCGCAGTGCTATGGATAAGGCGGCGCCTGAGCTAGGGTCACATCAGCCTTGGATTCAGGGGGTGAGCGCAACGGCCTCGGCAAGCCGTTGCGATGGTGTCATCCAGCCGAGCGTTTGTCGAGGACGCTCGTTCAGCTCGCTGGCCACAGCGTCGAGGTCTCGCTCGGTGTAGACCGAGAGGTTGGTGAGACGGGGAAAGTACTGACGGAGCAGGCCGTTGGTGTTCTCGTTCGTGCCCCGCTGCCAGGGGCTCTTGGGGTCGCAGAAGTACACCTGGACGCCAGTGTCAACGGTGAAGCGCAGATGGTCAGCCATCTCCTTGCCCTGATCCCAGGTGACGCTGCGTCGAAGCTCCGCGGGAAGTCGGAGGATCTTCCGGCTCATCGCGGTGCGCACCGCCTCCGCAGTGTTCTTCTCGAGCTTGAGCAACATGACGTACCGCGTCGAGCGCTCCACGAGCGTGCCAATGCACGTCTTGCGGGTCCCCATGATCAGGTCTCCCTCCCAATGCCCGGGTACCGCTCGGTCCTCGACCTCCGCCGGCCGCTCGCTGATGAGCACCATGTTGGAGAGCTTGCCGAGCACGCCGGGGAGTGCCTTTTTGGATCGGCGCACGGCTCGCCCAGTTCGCAGCGCACGGTGCAGCTCATAACGCAACGCACCGCGGCCCTGGACATACAACGAGAGGTAAATGGTCTCGTGCGATACGCGCATCTCGGGGTCAGCCGGATAGGCGATGGGCAACCACTCGGCGATCTGCTGCGGGGACCACTTCAAGGCCAGCTTAGCCTCGACCGCTGTCCGCAGCCGAGGGCACTGCGCCAGCTTCGCCGGCTTGGGTCGATGCCCAACCTGGAGACATCGACGTTCCGCAGCGCACGCCCGGTACTGTGCCCGTCCCGCATTACGTTGCACCTCGCGACCCACCGTCGACGGCGCCCGGTGCAGCTGCGCGGCGATCGCCCGATAGGTCTCTTTCGACGCCAAGCCGCGGGAGATCTCCTCGCGCTCAGTCAATGTGAGCGCGTCTTTGCGGCGACGACGCTCCGCCGGCCGCACGCCGCCGGTCACCCGCTGCACCGCATAGATAGCGCTGGGGAAACGGCCGAACGCCCGCGCCACCATGCTTGGGGACTCGCCCCGCGCCAGCCTTGCCCAGATTTCAGCTCGTTCCGCTTCGGTGAATCGCCTCGCCATGGCACCTCCTCGTAGCCGGGATCATTCCCTGCTCAACCGAGGTGGTGCATTGACCCCCTGAATCCAAGCCCGAACTTTCACAAACCCGAAGTGGGCGGGCCCGGATTCGAACCTGGGACCGTGGGGTTATGAGCCGGAAAAGGGCCCGTCCGGGGACGACCGCCTACGTCCGTAGTTGTTGCTGCGTAAGGGTTTTCGCTCGTCCCCGAGTCCGCCGTCGTCCGTCAGTTTC
This sequence comes from Candidatus Dormibacteria bacterium, assembly GCA_044450385.1. GTDB lineage: Bacteria > Chloroflexota > Dormibacteria > Aeolococcales > Aeolococcaceae > Palsa-851. The sequence goes on along the minus strand of JBIOIZ010000025.1, from coordinate 25,719 downwards.
CGCGCCGGTTGGGGTCAGCGTTGGGGTCAAAACGTCAGAGGGCGCTGCGCGGTGAACGAGCGGGCGGCGGGTAGTGGGTCAGTTTGAATCCGACGCTACGGGCCGGCCGAACCGGGATGCGTAACCACCCAGATGAGGAAGACGGTGATAGTCGCCAGGATGACGGCGACGATCGCCACCGGAATCATTAGCCACAAGACGCGCCGCTTCGCTGCCCTAACCTTCCCCTCGTCCACGGGTCCAAGCCTAACCCACGAGCGCGACGATCTCCTCGATCTTCCCGACGTGGCTGCTGACGCCAAATAGGGCACCTCGTCGCCTAGCCAGGAGGCATCTCCTGCAACCATTGAGGTAGTAAGAAAATTGCGCCTTCACCGCCTTTCTTTCTCATGAGCCTCAGCATCGTCGCTATGAGGGTCCAGTCTGGCGCGGAGGATCGCCCGAACGAGACCGACTTCGAACGATTGGTCGACGCAGAGGCCAGGCGTCTCTATCGGCTCGCACTCGCAATCGTCGATGACCCTACCGAGGCCGAGGATGCCGTTCAGGAGACCATGGTCATCGCTTGGCGTCGGTGGTCCTCACTGCGGGCCATGTCGAACACGTCGGCGTGGCTAACTCGCGTCTGCGTCCGCGAATGCATCCGTCAGCGCCGGCTGCTCCGCCGGAGAACCGGCGGCCCGAGCTTCGAGGAAGGTCAGTTTCAGTTCTCTGACCTCGGGGAGCGGCTCATGGACCTGCACCGCGCCTACCAGCATCTCTCAGCGAGACAGCGAGCGATGGTCACGCTCCACCACGACGACGGCTTCACCGTCGACGAATGTGCGGCATTCCTCGGCTGCCGCCCCGGCACCGCGCGAAGCCACCTCGGTCGAGCGATGGCGAAGCTGAGGAAGGAGCTTGCCGATGGCTGACCCCAAGATGTCCGATGACGAACTCGTTGGTCTGACCCGTGCGTACCTGACCCAGCGCCGCGCGACGCCTCCTGCTCGTGGTCTCGAAGACGACATCCTGGGGTTCGCCTTCTCTCGCCGTCGTCCGAAGCATCTCGGCACCGTGCTTGGCGTCATCGCCGTTGTGGTGGTCAGCGCGCTCACTGCCGCGGGAGTGCTCTATCTGCACGCCGGCTCCAGCGGGTGGCACGTCGCCGAGGACTCGAGCGGTGCGGACGTCTATGCCGTCAACTGCGTGAACTCGGGAGACTGTTGGGCCGTTGGCTCGGCGATCGAGCATGAGTCGAGTGCTTCAGGCTGGTCCGTCGTGAGCGACCGCCTTCCGGCCGGTGGGTCCCTCAACGGCGTCGCATGCGCGAGCGGCGACATGTGCTGGGCTGTCGGTGCGGTGAATGACGGGAACCATTCGCAGCTGCTGATTGAGCACGGCGTTGGGGGGGAGTGGGCGGTTGTGGGCGCGCCTGCCATGAGCACCAACCCCGGCACGTTCCCTGAGCTCAGCAGCGTCACCTGCGTCTCGGCAAATGATTGCTGGGCGGTGGGCAGTGCCGCCACCGAAGGTGGGCCCGCCGTGCAGCCTCTGATCGCCCACTATGCCGGCTCCAGATGGAGCGTCGTCGACGGTCCGCGGATCGGTGGATCGGGAGGCGAGTTGACCGCGGTGACGTGTGTCACCTCCGACGACTGCTGGGCTGTGGGGCCGAACTCACTAATTGAGCACTACCTCGGGGGCGGCTGGGTGGTCGAGACTAGCCAAGGAGTCCAGGGCACGCTCAGCGCCGTGACGTGTATCGGCGCGGACAGCTGCTGGGCAGTTGGCTCGACCGGCGCCGGGGACACCGAGCAGCCACTGGTCGAAAGGTATTCCACAGCGGGCTGGGCGGTCGTGCCCAGCCCCCACATCAGCGTCCCCAACGGCGGGGAGCTTGAGGGTGTTGCGTGTGTGAGTCCCAACGAGTGCTGGGCAGTTGGCGACCTCCCAGGTATCGGAGCCCTGCTCCCCCAGACCCTCCCTAACACGGCTGACAGCGAGCCGTCCACGCAGCCGTTGATCGAGCGCTACTCGGGAGGAGGGTGGGCAATTGTGGCCGGAACCTCCAGCACGCAGGGCGGCGGACTTACCAGCATCGCGTGTGACTCGTCCGGGGCCTGTTGGGCTGTTGGCGGGACGTTGAGAGAGAGCACCTCATAAACGAGGCTTGGAGATTGACCTCGTTCACCGCCTGACTACGGGATTGGCGGAGGAGAGGAATTCGAACCCCCAGGGCTTGCCAACCCCTGCGGTTTTCAAGTTCGTCCCCTGCGACTCCGGTGGTGGTCGTGGACGTCCGCGGCGTATTCAGAAGTCGGCTGGTCACACAGGGATTCCGTCCGCCGGAGTTCGGATCTGGCCGCGTCATACGGTGTCAGTTAGGGTGTCAGTCTGCTGAGAATGGTCGGCGGGCCGGAGTTTGATGACCGATCCGTGTGGGCACGGCTGGCTGGTCCGTTTGGCCCCCAGGAGCTAAACGCCGATCCTAGTCCCCGATAAACCAGAGATAGTGATGTGTCCCGTCACGACAGAGTTTGGCGAGGCGCACGACTTCGTCGGTCATCTCAGCCTGCGCCGCCGGCCCCACCGATCGCCAAACGACCAACTCCTCGACTACCAATCGGCATTGAATGCCGTTGAACACGGTGTCCCCGTACGGGTCAATCCCGGGCAGCAACTTGAACGCCGAGGCGTCTTGCGCCGGTGGAACCCAATGCCATGTTGGTTCAGGCCCCTCGCTGGCAACCCGATGGCCAGGCCAGCGTTGTGGTGAGTCGACACGACGTCCACGCGCATCGCGGAGCTCAACACCTATTGCCATACCCTGGGTCCGATCCTACCGGTATCAGTTCGCTGCCCTCGGTCCCGATTGCCTGATGGGCGTGCGCCTTGAGAAGTCCGCCCGGCCCCGAGTCACCTCCCGCATGGATTCGCCGCAGATACCCTCGCCCACCTGGTGGATTGACCGAGCGGTTCTTGAGTTTGTCCCCGGTGCGTCCGGCGGTGTCCACCCACGGCCGCGTCGTACTCATTACTACGCCATCAGCACGGCGATTCCGTCCGCGGATGACCGAGGACGACCCCCGAAATAGGGTGTCGGAAAGGGTGTCAGCCACGTCAAGCGAGAGGAGGCGGGCGTGTCTGAGAACCACTTGATTGGGCTACGGGACCGCCCGAGCTCCAAACCTCTGCAACTCGCACGCGTCGGATGCTCCATGGGCGTCCGCTATCACCTCGGTCGCTGAGATCGCACCGAGGAAGGAGCCGGCCTCGTGATGGCTTGAATCCCGGCCGTCCCTCAAAGCGACCGTTACCTTTTCCCTCCCTGCCAGGGTCTTACTGGCAGCAGATGGCAACGGACGGGCAGAAATTGCTCATGGAGAGGCCGGTCGACGTGAGTTCCCAGGAGATCCCGGGCCACGACGAGGAGGCCTTCGCGGAAGCGCTCCTGGCCGCCCTGCGACCGGCTTTGCGAGCCCTTCGTGCCATGGGTCTTTCCGAGGATGACACCGCCGACGTGCTTCAGGATGCCTCTATCCGGGCGTGGCGGCACCGCGCCCAGCGACACGGCGAGTTCGCGGCGTGGTTCATCGCCATCGCCTATCACGAGGCACGACGCCCGCACCGCCGGTGGCCCGCCATCCCGGTCTTCTGGCAGGGAGCAAGGAGCTCACCGGACCAGGAGGCGCGAAATGATGACCTCGACCGTGCTCTCGCGCGGCTGCCGCGGAGGCAGCGGACCGCAGTCTCGCTGCGATACGGCAGCGATCTGACCATTCTCGATGTCGCCAGCACGTTAGGCATCAGTGATGCCTGCCGCGAAGCAGTTGCTTGCCCGAGCACGTGAGTCACTCCGTCGAACTCTGTCGTCGATTCCGAGAGGTGAGCTATGAGCGATGACGTCGACGTGATCGCAGAGACACTGACTAGCCGTCCACTCACCCAGACCGAAGAGGCCACGCTCGCTCGCGTGGAGCAGTTCGTGTCGCATCACGACTTCGCGGCGCAGCAACGACCGAGGCTTGCCCTCGAGATCCTTATGGCGGGGGTCGTTGCAGCAGTGGCAGTCACGCTCATCGTGGCGCTCACTCATCCTTCGCTGCCAACGCCATCGCCGGCACACCACACTCCGGTGCCAACAGCCACCGTAACTGCCAGCCCTCCGACACCGTCACTGAGCCCGACGCTCGGACCGACGATTCCGTTACGCATCACGCAGCAACTGAGCCTTGGCCGGTCTGCTAATGCGATATCCGTGAGTCCGGGCATCGTGTGGGTGGCGGCCCAGGGCCTCGCGTACGGGGACACGGGCAGACTGCTTCGCGTCGATGCGTCGTCGGCTCGCCAGACTGGAAGCTGGCCGGTCGGGGGAGACCCTGAAGCGGTTTCAGCGTCCGGCAGCTACGTCTGGGTGGCCAACAGCTTCGGCGATGGTTCGCGCGTGTTGCCCGATCAGAACACCGTCATGCAGTTCAACGCGGTCACCGGAACTCTGGTGCACCTGTATCGAATCACGAGCCCCATCGCGATGGTGGCGAATGGAAACGGCGCGCTGGTCATGTCCTGGCGTACGGCAAATGGTCCGACCGACATTTATCTCCTGACCGCCGGACGGTCATCACCCGTCGCCACCGTGCCGGGGGTCCTGCAGGGCACTTCGCTGTCGGCCGAGGCCGCACTCGCCGTCTGCGGTGGCCAGGTGTATCTGGGCGTGAGCGAGCTGTCCGCTAGCGGTGCCCAGAGCATCAACATCTACGTGGTTCGCGTAGGTGGTGGACCTGTGCGGACCATCGCGACGATTCAGGGCGAGCAGTGGCCTGCGATGTCCTGCGGGGGCAACCGGATCTACGTCTTCGACGGGGCCGGTGACCTTCCGGTAGTGGTGAACCTCGCTGATGGCAAGATCAGCACGGTGCCCGGCGGGTCGGGAGCTTCGGCAGCCGCATTCGAATCCGGATTGATCTGGCAGTTGCACAACACGCCAGGTCCCACGGTATCGCCGGGATATCTCACAGCGCTCGACCCCAATACGGGACTCGAGTCGTCGTCCCACCTGGCGATCCCCGGCACCGCTTCATCCGAAGTGTTTCTCCTTGCCCCCGGTGCGCCCGGCTTATGGGTCGTCGGCGGCAACGAGACTTTGCTTCTGCATGTGACCTTCGGCTAGCCATCCGGAATCGTGGTCCAAGAATCCGACTCCACAAAAGTCAACCACAGCGGTTCTTGAGACCGTGCGACGTGCGTTCAGAGGTGTCCGCCGTGGGGCGGCAAGAGAGTCGGATCGTCTCGAGCGCCTAGAGCGATCGCGTTCGCCAGCGTCCGAAAACGTCCGACCGGTGAGGTGTCTGCGAGGATGTCACCGCGGACCGCCTACGGCGTCATCGCCCGCCGGAGGCCGAAGGTACTCGTGCGGTGCATCCCCTACCACCCATTGATCGCTAAAGGGTTAGGCCGACCGGACCAGGCTCGCCGCGAACTGCGCGAGCAACTGCTTGGGGCTCAGGCCATCGACCTCGATCGCTATGTTGCCGTCAACGCGCATCAGGATCCACATGCCACGCCATGGTGCGTGCTGTTGCTGCATTTCAAACCACACCCCATTGGATAGCCTGAGTGGGCGGAGGATCGACTTGAAAGCATTCATTGGGAAGCTGGGATTACGGAGATCGGCTGGCGACATCACCGACTGATCCATGTGGATCGCGAGAGTTCCCCATGCGCCCGATTGAGCACTGATGAAGATCCCGAATCCAGTGACCGGCGCAGAACTCCACGTAATCCGGTTGTACAGATCCCCGGCAGGCAAGGCAAGGTGTGATGGGAGAAACGGCTTAAAGGTCAATTCCGATCGCAGTGTCCGGAGGTCCTTCATCGCGGCTTCCTGAAGCAGGCGATCGGGTTCCGTTACCTTGACTGCCTGGTGGCTCGCGTCCAATTCGCGAGGCGACGGGGTAGTCGGGGCAATAGCGACCGATCCTCCGGTCGCAAGAGTAAGAACCGCGATTGCCAACAGCCCGCTTCGCGCAGCCCAAGGTCCGAGCCCCTTCCGGCCCATGCTCCAAGTCACCACCGTATTGTGCACCCACGGCTTTCCGCTCTCATTTTCCACCGCATCGGTTTTCAAGTTCGCCCGCGATACGTTCGTCGACGAGCGTCAACAGGCGCCCGGTATTCAGAGTTGGGCGTCCGCGTAGGGAATTCGTCTGCCAGAGTTCGCCCCTGACCGCGCTGCAGGGTGTCGGATAGGGTGTCACTTGGCTAAACAGAGATGAGGTTCGCCTGGTCGACTTTTCGTGGTTCGCTCAGGCAGTTGGGCACCGGAGTCAGTACCCTTCGACAAACTCGCGCAAGCGCCGCCACGCGTCGCGGTGAGACTCCAGTTCTTGCACCCGCGAGGCCGGTAGGTGGCCGCTGCTGAGCGACTCCTCGGCCCGGTTGATCGAGTAGTCGGCCGCCTCCAAGACCATGTTGATCACGATCGTACCCGGGCTAGTGCGGTCCGGTGGCGCTGACGCACCGGACTTCACAAATTCGACGGCCGCCGTGTAGAACTGCATCTCTGCGGCGGCCTCGGCCACGTGATCCGGAAAGTGCTCCCGGGTGTAGGGGACGAAGTCTCGCGCGCTTTGGAGGCAACCCTCGAGCCAGTCCAGCAGCGTCCGATCCGCACGCATGCGTTTGAGACTACCGCGCTGCTAGCGGTTCTTGAGGCCGACCTGGTTGCGTTCGACCGTGTCCGCCGATGGCCGTGTCCGTATTCAAACTAGGCATCAGCATGGCAACTCCGTCCGCGGAGAATCGGGAGTGACCGCGAAATAGGGTGTCCGAGAGGGTGTGGGAAACGTTCAGCGCGATAAGGGGTAGCGTCGGCAAAACATCCTCTCCACGTCAGAACGGCGGCTTGCCGGCTGTAGGCTTGGCGTGAGTGCATGACGATCCTTACGCCACGGGCGTGTGCGCCTACTGGCACCTATCCACTCCGCCACCAGAGCTGACCGCAGCCCTTTCCGACGGCTGGATCAGGCCACCGGGTCGGGCGCTCGATATCGGGTGTGGCCTGGGCCTCGAGGCCGCAATGTTGGGCGAGGCTGGTTTCCGGGCGGTTGGGGTTGATCTGTCATCGGTGGCGCTCGCACGCGCATCTGCCGCACATCCCGCGGTGTTGTTCGTCCAGGCGGATGTGCGCTCGCTTCCCTTCGCCGACGGTAGTTTCGAGGCGCTGCTTGACCGTGGGTGCTTTCACTACCTGGCGCCGGCTGATCGATCCGTGTATGCGAGCGAAGCCTTGCGGGTTCTCCGTCCCGGCGGACGTTTCTTGTTGAGGGCATGCCTGCGAGCGGCAGGTGTCCGCAACGACATCGGCATGGACACACTGTTGAGCGTCTTTGCCGGCTGGGACGTCGCAGCGGCACGTGAAGCGGACGTACCGAGCGATACCCGAAATATGAAGGCACTCGTGGTCCGGCTGCAACGCCCAAGATCCATCAGCACTGCGCAATAGTCCGGCAAGCGCTACGTGGCCAAATTCCCTTTCGCTTCTGCGTCTTTTCGTGACGCAAGAAGGGTCGTGGGCACCGTTGGTGCAAGTGTGTGTGATGTGAAGGCGCGAGGTCGAGAGAGCAGTGCGATTGATGCGGCGGAAGGATGTCGGGAGAGGAGGCGGATGCAGGCGCGGGACGATGTGGATGACGGCGTTGGGTGCGGAGGCGCGGTTACGTGAGCTGGCTCCGCGGGCTGGCTGGGGGTTTCGGAGCGGGGCCGTTCACCCCAGGCCGGCGCGTCGCGGTTATCGAGCCATCCCGGCGCGGGGGGACCAACCCAGTCGCCGGGTCCGCTTCCGCTCCTCTCGCTGCCGGCGCCTGTTGTCCACTCGGGTCAGGTACGGGGACGTCAGCAGAACCAAGGCGCGCTCGGCGCTTTCCTGCACCGGCGTCCACGGACCTCCCGGGGCCTGCGCTCGAGCGCACTCCGCGGCTGCCGCAGCGATCTCCCGCCATGCGGCAGCGGCCGCGGGCGTTGGGGCGGGCGCCCCACGGAGCACGTGGAGTCTCTCTGCGGCTGCGAAGGCGCTGTCCCAGTGGCGCAGTGCCCGGCGCACAGCGGCCTGGCGTGCGCGTTCCTCGCGCGCGGTGGCACGAACGCCGGCCGGCGCGTTCCGGCGCGTCTCCCAGAAGTCTGCTCCGGAGAGACGTAACTGCCCCCTGGGGTGTGACCATCGCGGCAGCGACTCGGGCTGGCCCTGGCGCCGACGCCGGTAGGCAGCAGCCCGACACGCTTGGCCGCAGAAACGCGGCGGACGGCCGCGGACGGAGCGCCCCTCCATCGCAACGTTGCACGCAGCACAGAGGACCGAACCCTGATCGACGACTGGTGGCTTCACGACGTCGTCATCGCGCCGCGATCACGTGCAGGACGAACACCTGCGACATGCGGCGACCGTTGCCATGGCTCGATATGGCGCGCACTTGAACGAGTATGCCGTCGCGTCCGAACGCACACCAGTGATCGCGAAAAGTGTAAGCGACCGGTAAGCGCTGGCGATGTAGAGTGCACACATGGCGCAGTCAGAGTTGTTGTTCGATGACCCTCCTGTGCGAGAGAACGCCGACGTTCGCCTGCAGCCAGTGGCGTCCGTACGCGCTTCGCACGAAGGCCCGATTCGGACGCGCACACTGCTGCTCACCGTTCGCGAGGTTGCGGAGCGACTCGGATGCGGCCGTACATTCGTGTACGAGCTCATCAGCTCCGGCGAGATTGAGACGGTCAAGCTTGGAAGGCTGCGCCGCGTTCCTGTTGCCGCACTCGATGCCCTGGTCGAGCGTCTTCGCGTAGATGCTCGGTCCGACTGAACATCTAGCCGGACCGCTCCCGACCCGGTCCCGGCGGACGCGGCCATCCCGCTGCTGGCAAACTTGGAGGCGGTTCCCAGCGTTGCGGGCCAACACAGACCGGGGGCATTATCAGGTGACTAGCAAGCGCGGCAACGGAGAGGGCAACGTCCGGCGCCGTCCCGACGGTCGGTGGGAAGGTCGCGTGGCGTTCGATCACGGCGGTCGGCTCCTTCGACGATCGGTGTACGCAGAGACGCGTGATGAGGCCGCGCGTCAGCTCCGCGCCGTCATCAAGGCGCACGAAGATGGGCTCCCCATCCCAGACGGGCGACAGACGGTCGCCGCATATCTCGTTGAGTGGCTTGCCGGCTCCAAGTCGACGATTCGAGCCCAGACGTGGTGCGCGTACGAGCGCCACCTGCGCCTCCACGTCTTTCCGCTCATCGGCCGTCGCCGCCTCGCCGAGCTGCAGCCGTCCGACATCCAGCGGCTCTACCTCGACCGCGTGGAGTCCGGCCTGAGCCCGACCACCGTCCGCCATCTGCACGAAATCCTCAACAAGGCGTTCGGTCAGGCAGCGCGCTGGGGACTCATCTCTCGCAACCCTGCTGCGCTGGTGCAACCACCTCGGCGTGCCCACCACGAGATGCGGACCCTCGACCCGGGCCAGGTCCGGGCGTTGCTGGACGCGGTCGCTGACGATCGCCTGGAGGCGCTGTACGTCCTCGCTGTGACCACGGGTATGCGCCAGGGCGAGCTGCTCGCGCTGCGCTGGCGCGATGTCGACCTGGCGACCGGCCGGCTTCGGGTCACCGGCACGCTGTTCTGGCCACGGGGCGGCACTCCAGCCATCAGCGAGCCGAAGACCGCGCGGTCGCGACGCCAGCTGCAGCTTTCCGGGGCCGCCGTGAGCGCGCTTCGGCGGCACGCCGCTCGGAACGCGGCCGAACGCCTCGCGCACGCTGAGTGGGACGACCCGATCGGACTCGTCTTCACCAACGAGTTCGGGAGGCCGGTGGACGCAAGCAACCTTCGCCGGTCCTTCACGAACCTCCTGCTGAAGGCTGGACTTCCCCGGATTCGCTTCCACGACCTGCGGCACACGGCAGCCACGCTCCTGCTCAGCGGCGGCGTCCACCCGAAGATCGCGTCGGAAATGCTCGGGCACGCGAGCGTCGCCTTCACGCTCGACGTGTACTCGCACGTGACCGAGACCATGCAGCGCGAAGCCGCCCGGACGATGGATGCGATTCTCGGTGAATCTGACCCCAACCGCGTTGGGGTCAACGTTGGGGTCACACACCAAACGCGTCACCAAGTTGACAGGCGAATCACCCTCGATTCGAATTCAAAACGGGGGTGGGCGGGCCAGGATTCGAACCTGGGACCGTGGGGTTATGAGCCCCCTGCTCTAACCGGCTGAGCTACCCGCCCTTGGCCCGACTCTATCCCGCGGGAGGCACACGGCACGAACCTGGCGCTCTCGGCCACCATAGAGATATGAGCGCCGCAGCGCCGCACCGGCCCAGCAAGGATCAGTACTTTCTGCTGATCGCGCTCGCCGCCCGCACGCGTGCCGATTGCCTCGGACGCAGAGTCGGCGCCGTGATCACCCGTGACGCCCGAGTCCTCAGCACCGGATACAACGGCACGCCCTTCGGCATGCCGAACTGTTCTGACGGCGGCTGCCACCGATGTTCCCGGCGCGATGACGACGGACTTCGCGGCGGGGCGTATGACATCTGCATCTGCGTTCATGCCGAACAGAACGCGCTGCTCACCGCGGCTCGATTCGGGCAGCAGACATTGGGTGCGTCGATGACCACCACCACCCAACCATGCTTCGGCTGCCTCAAGGAGATGTTGCAGGCGGGGATCAGCGAGGTGCACTACCTCCATCCCTGGGATCCGATGGAGGCGTATGACGACCGGGCTTTGGTGCAGCAGTACGCTGCCCTGCGCGCACGATTCGACGCCTTTTCTCAGGTCGGCGACCCGGCGGTGGACACCCCGGAACTCTTCGGAGCGTTTCTGAAGGGAGGCTGATCAGGCGCCTGTCTGGTCGACGAGCTGGACGCGTTCGTGCTCGATCGCCATGGCAAGGTCGCGCACCCGCGACAGCGTGTCGATATCCGACGGAGCCTTGTCGTGACGCCAACGCGCGATGCGCGGAAAACGCAATGCGAAGCCTGACCGGTGGCGTGACGACGATTGCACTGCGTCGAATGCGATCTCGAGAACGATGCGCGGCTGCACACTGCGGTAGTGGCCATGATCCGCAACTGTGATGTCGAGCAGCAATGCGGTCATCTCCGCGATCTCGGTGTCGGTGAGCCCGGTGTACGCCTTGCCGATGGTCGCGAGGTCATCGCTGCCGTCAACACGCACCGCGAAGGTGACGTCACTGAGCACGCCACGCCGTTTTCCGTGTCCCCATTCCGCGCCGACGACCACCACGTCGAGCGTGTCGAGCGGGCGTTTCAGCTTGAGCCAATTCAATCCACGACGTCCGGGAGTGTATAGCGACTCGGGTTGCTTCAGAAGCAGCCCCTCGTTCAGCCGGGCGCGAGCATCGGCAAAGCGGCGGTCGATCTCGGCTTCGCCATGAACGCGCTCGAGGTGGGCGAGCGCGAGGGGGTGGGGGACCACCAGCTCCTCGAGTCGGGCGCGCCGTTCGCGAAGTGGAAGATCGATCAAGACCTCGTCGTTCACCATCAGCACGTCCCAGGCCACGTAGATCACCGGGACCGCGGCCATGACCTCGACGTCGGGCGAGACTCGCCCGAGCCGTGTCTGGAGCGCGTGGAACGGCATCACCCGGCCGTCGTGAAACGCGAGGATCTCGCCATCGAGCATCACGTCATCGTGGAGCTGCGCCGCAGCATCGGTGATCTCCGGGAACTGGGCCGAGATATTCTTCAGGTCGCGGCTGTACAGCGCCACCTGGGCACGGCGACGATGGAGCTGACACCTGATCCCGTCATATTTGTCTTCAACCCAGACGTCCTCACCAAGTCGAGCCACAGCCTCTGCGGCGTCGGCGACGGGCGTCGCGAGCATGGACCTCAGTGGAACGAACCAGCGCGGTGCAGCATCGTCGAGACGCCCTTCTCTGGCGAGACGCGCCGCCTCTCCGAGGTCACCGGTGAGCATCACGGCACGGCCCACTGCGGCGGGCGGAGTGCCGAATGCGATGGCGATCGCCTCCTCGACGAGTCCTTCACGCAGGCCGATGCGCAGCTCGCCGCTGATCAGCTTGGCGATGTAGCGCGCTTCATCCGCGCCCACCCGTCCGAGTAGAGCGCTGAGCAGGGCGGTGCGATCGCGTGCCACACGCGCGCTCGCAATCTCCGCGAACGCCTCGTCGAGCTCGCGTATCGAGATCGGTCTGATCTCACGTCTTTCGAGGCGTGACAGCAGGTCACCCGTGACGTCGCCCGCGTCTGAGTGGCGTCGCCACGCCGCTCGGATCGCCGCATCGTCTGCTCCACTGACGTGACGGAGCACCGTTGAGAACGCTGCACCGCCCACCTGGAGGGTGCGCTGGTCGCTCGCTGGGAAGATGCTTCCCCCGAAGTACCGCACCGCATGCGCCAGCTCGTCCGCGTCGGTCGTGGCCAGGAACTGTCCAAGCAGGCGCACCTTCTCGGACTTCGAGGATGTCCCGGCGATGGCGTCGCCGGCGGTCGCCAGTTCGGTCAGGGTGGTCACCCGGGGATCATCGCCTCCGCCGACCAGGCACTGCTGTGGAGCCGCGGCGCGAGCGCTAGGCGACCGGGTTGTAAACGGGAGGCGGGTGCGCTGCGCAGCCGTCACACGCGGGCGACCACCACAGGCTGCCGCCGGTTCCCTGCCAGAAGGCCGCGACGGCGTTCCCGTACCAGCTCACAGCCGAGAGCATCGAGCTCGCAGTGACCTGGTTGAGTTGCTCCGGTCCGACCCATCCGTTGACCGGGTCGTAGATCGCGGCGGCGAGGCTCCCGTTGGCGCGCTGCATCACCACCGTCACCGCGCTCGCCGCGGTACCCGCCGCTGCCGGCCGCCCCATGCTGACCGCGGAGCTGACCTCCACCTGGGCGGATCCGCCATTCGCCGTTACTCCCGCGGCCCAGACCGAGCCGGCCGTGGTTCGCCAGACGGCGTCAACAGTGCCTGAGCCTGCCGTGACGATGGTGGGATCGTTCGCGAGGCCGCCGGTGCCGACCTGATGGGCACCGAACCACCCGAAGGACGTGCCGAGGTCGCTCCAGAGATTGCCGGCGGCATCGCGCCACACCACCCCGACCGTCCCGTTGGCGGTGGCCACGGCATCAGGGTTTCCCTGGACCGCACCCGAGTTGAGCGGCGTCGCGCCCGACCAGGCGCCGTTGTACGTGTCCACCCACAGCTGCCCGTCCGTGGACTTCCAGATGACCTGCATGTCGCCCGGCGCCTGGCTCACGGCAGTCGGAGCCGACCCCACTGCAAGCGCGCCCACCTGGAGCTCCTGGGGTGCGGACCATGCCTCTGAGCCGAAGAAGCCGCTCTGCGACTGAACCTGCCAGAGGTTGCCGGACGCGTCCGCCCAGAACGCGTCCACCTGACCCGCGACCGGAGAGACCACTGCAGGGTCCGACGCAACGTTGGCCGCGCTGATCGCCGCCGTCGACTGCGGCTGCCAGGCCTCGCTGCGATACGCGATGTCATGGAGCTTCGCATCCGTGCCGCGCCAGATGACATCGATATCGCCGGGCTGGTCCGACACACTCTTTGGAGTCCCGGCCACAGTCGAGGCCGTCAGTTCCACGGGCGCCTGCTCCGTCTGGCGCAGCCAGCCGATGATCGGCGTATAGCCGTTGGCGGTGACCCGGGAACCGCTGAGCGGGAAGCGATCCGTGCCCGAGGAGGTGGCATTCTGCTCGACGACGTCGACGTAGCCGGGACCCACGTCCCGAACGATGGCAACGTGGCCAGACCCGTCCCAGTAATTGCCAAGCCACCCGGGGCCGAAGATCATGAGGTCGCCCTGCATCGGTGCCACGCCCGCACCGTTCGCGAACTGCTGGAGCGGGATCGGCAGATTCGGACCAGCCGCCCACATGGTGTACGCCGCGCCGCTCCAGGTCGCGGGCTCGCCCCACGCGTAATACGCGTAGCGCTGTGCGAGTTCGGAGCACTGGAATTCAGAGCCGAACTTGCATCCGTTCGGGGTGCCGCAGCCCACGTCGTCGAACGACGATCCGTTGCCATACGCCGTGAGGTTCTGACAGTTCGTCACCCAGGTCGCCCAGGTGCAACCGCTGATCAGCGGCTGGCCATAGTTACCGGTGCCCGAGGTCTCGGCTGCGAGCATGCCGTGGGTTACCGTCGGCGCCGCTGGAGGCGGGCTGCCGAGCCGCGTGGGCGCTGCCGGGGCGGTCACCGAGGCAGTCAGAGCGACGACTGCACCGATGCTGCTCACCGCGGCAGCGGGCGCGGCTGGTACGGGTGTGCTCGGGGCCGCAGCTCCAACGCCCATGAGGGGAGCAAAGCTCGCGGATCCAGCGAGCAGCGCGGCAAGCGCCAATCGATGGAAGGACGTATGCATGCCGGCCCAGACTGCCAGAGGTCCTCTGACGTTGCCGTCACGGGGTCGCAACGATCGAGTTCGCCCGGCGGTGACGCTGCGGCGCCCGCCTCAGGCGATTACTGGAACCAGCCTTCGATGTCCACGATTGCGTTGACGCTGCCCGCGGCGTTGAAGAGGTAGATATCCCCCTGGTTGGCGCCGGTCGCTGGGTCGAGTTGCACGACGGTCAGGTTGGGCAACACCTCCCCCGCATTGACGTTGAGGTCCGACGCGCCGGGGGGCGACGTCAGATTTGCGGGGTACACGATCAAGTAGGTGCCCGCGGTGGGGTTGATCGCCGTGAGGTTTGCGATGACCGCCACCGCGGTGATACCGGATCCGAGCGCCGGTACTCCGCCGTGCCCCGCCACGCCGATGAGGCCGCTGGCCTTCGCCCCCAGGGCGCCCGGACAGACCGACCCTCCAAGCCGCGTGTCGCAGATGCGGGTTGGCTGGATTCCCTGGTATTGAGCACCAGCGGCTGCCGTGCTGCTCCCGAACCAGCCACCCGCGTCGATGAGGACGTTGATGACGCCGGCGGAGTTGTAGACGCACAGCGATGTGTCTGGGCCACCCGTCGTGGTCGGACCGAGCGCCACCATGACGCGATTGGCCGCCACCAGCCCGGCCGAGAGATTGATGGTCGAGAACTTCGGCGCGGTGGTACCGCCGTACGGACACTGTCCGTTCGGGTTGGTCGGACTGAGGGTCAGATATGTGCCGACTGAGCCGGCCACGCCGGTCAGATTGACCACCGCCGCCACCGCGGTCCCGTTCCCGGGAATGGCATCCGACCCGGTGCCGGTCACATTGACGAGCATTGCGGCGCCCGCCCCGAGCGCCCCGTGCGCCTTGCACCCCGGCGTCGGTGAGGTGCTCCGGGTGTCGCACACCCGGACCGGTGCGATGGGATGGAATTCGCCGGTCACAACGGTCGACGCCTGGGGCTCGAAGTACCCCTCGACATCAGCAAGGACGTTCACTGTTCCGACGGCGTTGAAGATGTTGACCGCGCCACCCTGGCCGAGAGTGACGGTGACCAGGTTGGCGATCACCTTGCCGGGAGCGAAGTTCAGGTTGGATGTCTTGGGCATGCCGGTGCCCGACGGCCAGACGGTCAACAGGCTGTTCCCACTGCCGAGCACCTCGGTCACGTTGAGCACCACCGCCGTCGCGTTGGTGGGAATCGGATCGGAGACGCCCCCGATCGTCACGCCGGTCAGCTGCACCTTCTCGGTCACGCCTTGGCCGAAGGTGGGATCGATCGTGCACTGGACGCATGTCCCGGGTCGAGTGTCAAGAATCCGGAACGGGTTGAGAGCCACGTAGTTCGCCAGGCCGACGTAGATGTATCCCGAGCCGACGCCTGTCGGACTGGTGCCGAGTGAGTCGTGGACCTGCGCCTGCACGAGGCCGGACGCACCCGGAGGCGTTGTGAATGTGAATGAGTCCGGGGTCAGCGTCCCGGTGGTGATCGCGACCGGTGCGCCGTTGAAGGTGAGGGTACTGTCCACCGCGAAATCTGAGCCGGTGACGGTCACGAGCTCTCCGCCCGCTGCCGGCCCGGCGGCCGGGGACAGCGATGAGATCGTCGGACCCGCAAACGTGTAGCGGCCGATGTATGTGTTCCAGCACGTGTTCGCACTCGCGCAGCTCGTGCCGGTGTTGCCGTCGGTCTCCTGAGCGAGCACCCAGACATCGGTGGGATGCGACGAATCCTGCACGGCCGCTGAGTAATCCCCCCACGTGCAGGTCGTGCATGCGCCGGGGCTGTAGAAGGTCGTGCTCGCATGCAGCGTGCTGAAGCTGCTCCAGACGCCGCCTGTGATCGCGGCGACCATCACCGCCTCGAACGCCGTGCTCGACGACTCGTCGAATGTCAGGATCGCATCACCTGAGGCGTCGAGCGCGATTGCGGGATCGTACAGATACGCACCGTTGACGCCCTGCGCCGGGAATTGCGTCGGCGATCCCACCGACCCGGTTGACGACGCGGCGATCGACATGACGTTCAGGCATGACCGTACGTGGCTGTCCCCAGCCGGCGTGCATCCGGTGTTGCCCGCGACCCAGAGCGTGTTGCCCTGCCAGAAGGCGCTCAGGAATCGATCGTCTCCGGTGGTCAGCGTCGCGGCTGTGCCGTTCTGTGCAGCCGGGGGCGGAACACTGGTCACCGCCGATGACACCGGAGCGCACGTGTGCGCAACGTTCTTGGCCTCCGGCGTCCCCGTGATGGCGAAAACGGCCACACTCCCTGATGCAACCGTCGTGCAGTTGGCGCCGTTCGCAACCTCATATGCGACGGATTGCGCACTCACCCCCATCGCGGGTTGCAACCCGATCGGCCCGGGGACCATGAAGACGTAACTGTTGACGCCGAGCGCGCCGCTGACGAGATCCGATCGCTGAATGATCGTGGTCTGGCTCGCAACGGGAAGTCCCGTGGTGCAACTCGCGTAGTCACTCGACTCGACGACCAGGTTCGCAGTGAGACCGAGCGAGACGTTGGAGAGTTGCAGGCCACCACCGAGCTCAGGATCGAGGTTGATCGTGCCGTGAGATGTCCATGCGAGCGCCGGGTTGGCCTGCGACACCATCACCGCCACCTGACTGCCGCATCCCGACGCATTGAACTGCAGCACCATCAGGATGAACTGGCCCGACACCGGGTCGTACACCACGCGCGGGTAGCGCACGTCCCATGTCGAGGTGTTCTTGATCATCGCGCTGATGTTCATCACCACCGGCGAGATCCCCGCGCGCGTGGTGATCTGGAGCGCGCTGTTCACCGCCTCGACGATATTGTTCGGGCCAACGGCGATGCTCGGATCGGCCGGCGTGGTCACCGCCGCGTTGCCTGATCCCGCGGCAGCAATGGCAGCTTGCTCGCTGAGCCCCGGCTGCTTCTGCAGCTGTGATGGCACGCTGCCTGCCGCGACCGTGGTCGCGAGAAGGGTGTGCGCGCGCGTTTGACCAACAGCCTGCTGTGAAGTCGCTGTGAGCGCGTGAGGTTGCGCGTACGCTGCGAGCACAGATGTCGCCGACGACACAACTGTCAGTGCGGCGACCAACGCGGACGAGTACAGGAACGTGCGGCGCACCGGGTCGATTGTAGGAGCGAATCCCCGTCGTGACACATCGCTGTGACAGTGGTCATCGCTTCGTGACATCTGCTAGGTGGTCGCCTGACCACTGTCCGGGCGTCTGGCAGTGGCGATGGCGTATAAAATTGCCCCACCGGACATCCGGCAGATCGCCCATTCCAGGAGATCCTTGATGACCGACCTTCGTGGCTGGAAACCCATTTCGCTCGCCGATGACGACGACGAAGAAGAGGGTGACGAAGAGGACGACGACGAGGACGAGGACGAGTAGCTCCCTCGGCGCGGCGGAGCGCTTCCGTCAGGTCAACCTCATCGCCGATCCGCTCTATGGCTACATAGAGATCACCAAAGACCGGCCGGGTGAGGCGAGTGAGCGTCAGCTCCTCGACACGGTCTGGTTGCAGCGCCTCCGCCGCGTACACCAGCTCCAGTCGGCGTGGTGGGTGTTCCCCAGCGCAGAACATTCGCGATTCACCCATCTCCTGGGCGCCATGCACCTTGCCAGCCTGTTCGCTCGACGCGTCGACGCCTCGCTGCGCGTCGCGTTCCCCGATGCTCCGTCCCCCGCGCTGGTTGAGGAGACACTCCGGATCGCAGGCTTGCTGCATGACGTCGGCCACGGCCCGTTCGGGCATTTCTTCGACCATGAGGTCCTCGAACAGTGGCATCTCGACCATGAGGTGATCGGCCGCCACCTGGTGACTCACCAGCTCGCCGACATCGTCGCATCGCTCCGCGCGAGTCCCACCGATCGGTTCTCACCCGGCGAGCAGATCGACCCGATGTGGGTTGCATGGGTGATGGCCGACGCTGACATCGCCGGCTACTCGCCTCCCGGATGGCTGCGCGCGTTGAAGCCGATTCTCTGCGGTCCCGCAACGGTGGACAACCTCGATTACGTCCCGCGCGACGCATACATGTGCGGCATCAGCCTCGGCGCGGTGGAGGTGCAACGCATCATCCACTACACATTCGTCAGCGGCGACAGCATCGTTCTGCACGCTCACGCGGCCGGAGCGCTCGAGATGTTCCTTGCGTCGCGTCTCTACATGTACCTGCAGGTGTATCACCACCGGACCGGGCGCCGGTTCGACCTGTCGATGCGCGAGATCTTCGCCGACACCATTGCGCAGCTACTGCACGGCAATCCGCTCGAGCATCTCGACGAGTACGAGCAGCTCAACGACTGGTCGATGCTGGTGGCGGTGCAGCGCTGGCTGCGAGACCCGCCCGGCAGCGAACGGCGCCGTCTTGCAGAGGCGTGGGCGCGCATCGCGGCACGCGACCTTCCATGGCATCTCGCCTACGAAAGTGTCGTCCACATGGGGATGGACACGTCGACGCTGCAGGAACGGCTCAACAAGCAGCTCACGTCGAAGGCGTTGCGCGCGCGGGTCGAAGTTGATGTCGCCATCGCTCGCATCGCACCGCAGAACCCGATGACCGATGACGGCATGGTCAGGATCTATGACCCGCTCAACGACACCATCGAGGCTGCGCGAGCTGCGGAGCTGGTGGCGCGCCTGCCCCAGCACAACCAGGTGATTCGCGTCTTCACCGATGACATCTCCGCGTTGCAGACCGTCCGCGACGCCGTCACGGCTGTCATCGACGGCTGATCAGGCGAGGCTCCGCTCAACCCAATCGACTGCTTCCTCCGGGCTGGAGGCGGTGTGCACTGCGGGATCGGATTCGCTCCGGCCGGGCCCGCTGAAGCTCCAGCTGTTGAGCGCGACCACCGGCTTGCCCAGGACGAGCCCAAACGCCATCTCGCTGAGCGTGCCGTATCCCCCGCCGATGGCGATGAGCGCATCGCACGAGCGCGCGATCAGGGCGTTGCGAACGTGGCCCAAACCGGTGGCGATCGGGATGGTCACGCCTGACGCCGCCTCCTCGGGTGCATCGCCTGGAAGCAAACCGATGCAGGTTCCTCCGGACGCGTGCACCGCGGCAGCGACCGCGGTCGCCACACCCGTGCCACCGCCACATACGACGAGAAATCCGCGCTGCGCCAGGATCTCTCCAACAGCTGTTGCGTTGTTGCGGTCGTCGTCGCCGGCCTGCGAGGCGCCGCAGACGGCCACGATTCGAGGTCGCGCAGGCATCGCTTTCGCGGGCAGGTCCTAGGGCGCGACGGGCAGACGCGGACCGGACGGCATCACCGGACCAGTGGCTGCGCTGAAGTTCTCCTGGCTCACCTGAGCGGCGATGTGCGAAGCGACGTCGCGGAACACCTCACCGATCGGGCTCGACGGGGCAGCGGCCATGATCGGTCGACCATCGCCGTCCGCACCGCGGATGCGCGGATCGAGTGGAACGGCTCCAAGAAAGGGCAGCTCATAGCGAGCCGCAAGGTCGCGCCCGCCCCCGGAGCCGAAGATATCAGTGCGCTCATTGCAGTGCGGGCAGATGAATCCGCTCATGTTCTCGACCACGCCGAGGACCGGGACATTGAGCTTGCGGAACATCTCGATGCCCCGGCTCACGTCCGCGAGGGACACGTCCTGGGGTGTCGTGCAGATGACCGCGCCGGTCATGGGCATGCTCTGCGCAAGACTGAGCTGGACATCGCCCGTTCCGGGTGGGAGATCGATGACGAGATAGTCGAGCTCACCCCATGAGACCTCGTAGAGGAACTCGCGCAGCGCCTTGGCAAGCATCGGACCGCGCCAGATCACCGGCTGGCCGGGATCGAGGATGGTCCCGAAGGACACCACCTTGAGCCCGTGCGCCTCGAGCGGCTGCATCTTTCCGTCCGGACCGGCGTGCGGGCGCTCACGAATCCCAAGCATGATCGGGACATTCGGTCCATACACGTCCGCGTCGAGCAGACCAACCCGCGCACCGGCCAGGCGCAACGCGATCGCGACGTTGACCGCGACCGTGGTTTTGCCCACTCCGCCCTTCCCGGCGCTGATGGCGATCGCATTGCGAACCCCGACGATCTCCTGGCGGCCGGGCAATCCACGCGTGGTACTCACGTCGGCGTCCCAGCGGATCTCGACCCTGGTGATGCCCGGGACGACGCCCAGGACCGCGGCATCGATGTCCTCGCGGATCCGATCTTTCAGCGGGCAGGCGGGCGTCGTGAGCACGACCCGGATCGCGGCGACCCCGCCGTCGATTGCAAGGTCACGCAGCATCCCGAGCTGGAGCATCGGCTTGTGCAGCTCGGGATCGATGACGGTGGCGAGCGCCCGCTCGAGGGCGTCGAGCGTTCCGGGATCACTCATCTGGGTTTGAGTATACCCACGGCCCCTCCAGGCCAGGCTCAGGAGGGTTGAGCGCTGAACCAGTGTTCGAAGAACGGCATGGTTGTCGCGAGGCCGATGCGGATCCTCGGCAGCTGCCACAGCGCGGTGCTCGTGTCGCTGGCACTGTCGATGCGAAGATCCTGGACACCACCGATGTACCCGTAGGTCGCGAGTGTCGCGAACATCGATGCCTCCTGAACCGAGCCCTGCGTGCTCGTCGGCCACGGCCAGAGCCCTGTATACGCGAGGAATTGCACGGGATCACCGGTCAGATTCTCGAGCACCGTCTTGGTGCGGTTGGTCAGCACATCGAGCACGTGGGGTCCCGCGGAGAAGAAGTCGGTGTCATCGTTGACGGTGTGATCCTCGATGGAGAATCCCGTCGTCGCAAGGTTCTGGAGCTCTGATGCGGTCATGTATGTCTGGGGCCCGACCTTTCCACCGATGAGCGCTGTGCAGGGAAAGAACACCGCCGTGAACCCGTACTGGCGCAACACCGGGACCGCGTTCGTCCAGGGGCTCAGCCTTCCATCGTCGAACGTGATCACAAATGGATGTGGCGGCAACGCAAGTCCGTAGAGCAGTGCATCGGCGAGATGCTGGAGCGAGATCGATGTCGCGTGGATTCCCGACAGGTAGCCCATCTGCGCATCGAATGCCTTCGGCAACGTGGTGAGGCCGACTTCCAGCTTCCATCCATACGTCGACGGCTCGATGGAGCGCGGTGGAATCTGATCGACCAGGTGATACATCAGAATCGGGACGTCGAGACTGACGGGCGTGATCGCCGGCGGGAGGATGATCGGCGCGTCGAGCGACTCCGGGCCCTCTCCCAGGACCTCGGCCGTGCCTGATCCGGAGTTCGAGACGATCTGCAGGGACGTCATCGAGAACAGCGCCGCCACGCCGGCGGGACGCATGACAGCAGGGTTGGCAAAGGACACTTTCACCGGGAAACTCCAGACGCCTTCGACATGGACCGATGGATTCTCGGGCGCCGTCCAGGTGGATTCGAACACCGGTTGACCGACGGTGATGCCCGCCACTGCCGCGTGAGCGAATTTCCGGGCGAGCATCGCTGTTCGCGCTCCCTCCGATGGCCACAGTGCCTGCGCCTGCGGTGCCAGCTCGTTCCACTGCGCTTCATACGCGCTCGTGGTGAACTGCGTCTCAAAGGCGCTGGCGAGCGCGACCACCGCTGCCGGCGGGATGAGCACTCGTATCGGCGCAACGGTCTGGGTCGGTTGCGGTCGGTTCGGCGGTGACGAACTGCAGGCGCTCACAAAGAGGATGGCGAAGCAGCCGAACGACAACGCGGCGGCACGTGGTCTCACGCTTCCTATTCAACGTCATTGTCCCGGTGGCAGCACGGACGGCGGCGCCCGATGTGCACCGGAATTGATGCGCTCTCTACAATGCGGCGGGCATGCTCGATCGCCGCGTGATTCGCGATCTCGAGGGTCAGGTGTCCCCCTCACACGTCTACACACGCCCCGCGGATCTCGCTGCGTATGCCTATGACGCATGGGGGGCATCGGGCGAGCGACACCTTCCCGACGCCGTGGTCTTCCCGGCCTCAACCCAGGAGGTGGCGGGCGTCGTGAGCGTCTGTGCCGTTCACCGCGTGCCGATCGTGCCTCGTGGAGCCGGCACCGGCTACGCGGCGGGGGCATCGCCGTCGTGCGGCGGCGTGATCTTGAGCCTCGCCCGTCTCAACCGGGTGCTCGGCGTCGAATCCGAGGCGCTGCGCCTGAATGCCCAGGCCGGAGCCATCACCGCGGGGATTCACGCCCACGCCACGGCGGCCGGTCTCTACTACCCACCCGACCCCGGCTCATCGGCGACGTGCACCATCGGCGGCAACGTCGCCTGCAATGCCGCCGGCCCGCATACCCTCCGCTATGGGGTCACGGCCGACTTCGTCGCCGGTGTCACGGCCGTCCTCTCGGACGGGCAGATCGTGCGGATCGGCGAGGGCGGGGACGGGTCGGCGTCGGCGCTGCTCACGCTGCTGGTCGGCTCCGAGGGGACCCTCGGGGTGATCACCGAAGTGCTCCTGCGTCTGATCCCCGCTCCGAAAACTCGTTCGACGCTCGCCGCCACGTTCACCGGCATGGAGCGCGCTGCAGCGGCCGTCGCCGAGATCAGCGATGCGGGAATCGTCCCGGCTGCCCTCGAGTTCCTGGACGCCGGGGCCCTGGACGCCGTTCGCAGGGCCGGCGGTGGCAACATCGGCGGCGACGCTGCCGCGCTGCTGATCGTCGAACTGGAAGGTGAGGTGGCAACGGTCGGGGCTGACACCGAGGCGGCGTGTACCGCGATCACCCGCGCCGGCGCATCACAGCTCCAGCGTGCGACCGAGCCCGGTCAGGCGCAGCGCCTCTGGGCCGCCCGCAAGGCGGTCAGCGCCGCGGTGGCCAAGGTGCAGATCGGCAAGGTGAACGAGGACGTGGTGGTCCCTCGTGACCGCGTCGCTGAGCTGGTCGCACACACCCGCGAGCTCGGCGCGAAGCACCAGCTCCCGGTCGTGAACTTCGGTCACCTCGGTGACGGCAACGTGCACGCCACGTTCCTGATCGATCCCCGCATCGAGGGTGAGCGCTCCCGCGCCGACGCCGCGGCCGGGGAGCTGTTCGAAACGGTCCTCGCCATGGGCGGCTCGCTGTCCGGTGAGCACGGCGTGGGCGCAGCCAAGCTGCAGTACGTGGAGCGGCAGCTCGGGCCGGGAACCGTGGAGCTGATGCGCAGGATCAAGACCGCCCTCGACCCGAACGGCGTGCTCAACCCCGGAAAGAAGATCCCCGAACGTCAGTCCACGGCGTCGAGCGCGGCGAGCAACGAGGCCGCATAGTCGGTTTCGTCGATGCGTCGCGCGAGCTCGCGCCCGTCGTCGACCGGGAGCTCCATCGATGCGTCGTAGACGAAGCTGTACACGTTGCTCAGCGTCCAGTCGCCGAATCCGAGTGAGCGAAGCGCGTCGGGGAGCCGCGGTTCACTCTGATCGGCGTCGAAGGTGTCCGTCGCTGCCTTGTAGAGCGAGCTGAGGTTGCGGTACTCGGTCTCGTACTCCTCGATCAGCGCCGAGTCCGCCTCCTCGTCACGCAACCGTGCGAGCGTCCGGCGCAGCGACTGGATCTCCAGCTGGTACTCGTCCACCCTCTCTCGAGTGTAGAGGACCGATCAGGCCAGGCATGACCTGGTCACTCGGGGTGCTGCGTGATCTCCTGCGGGTACAACCGCGAGAACCGGCGCCGCTCGAGCGCAAAGAAGCCCGCGGCGGAGGCGCCGATGACCAGCACGCCGACGAAGGCGCCGAGCCCGAACCAACCCCCTGGGATGCTCTTGAGGAAGCCGCCCGGGTCTCCTCCCGGTAACGGTGCTGATGCCACAGCGCACACCGAATCTGAGAGGAATTTCGCGTAGATGCCGCGGATGAAATAGGTGCGGTATTCGGCATCGTTGACGAGCGACTGGGCGACCGCGCCCTGCCAGGTCGCGTCGTGAGTCGCGCGAAGATTGAGGAGCGCCGTCTCCTCGTTGCCCTCGACTGATCGCATCAGCAAGGTTGCAATCGTCCCCGCGATGAAGTGGGAGGCAGTGCCGCCCGCGTCGGCGTAATACTCCGGTGTGGAAGCGATCACCTCGATCAGGAGATCATCAGGAGTCTGCAGCGATTTGACGTCGCCGCCGAGAATCCCCTGGCCCGCAAAGGTTTCGGTGGCGAGCGGCCCCCTCATCAGCAGCTGCTGGTAGTCGAGCGTCACCTGGAGGTCCTGATAGGGAAGCGAAGCCACCATCGCCTGAGCGAATTTGAGATGTCCGTACTGATCGTTCGTATAGGTGCTGAGCGCGGCCGACAGCTCGGCACTGGTCGGCGCTCGACCGAGCAGATCCTGGTAGGCAGCCTTGATCAGGCCGGCCTGGGTGCTCCCATGATTCTGGTAGTACTGATCGCTGCCGACCAGGCCGGCGATGATTCCCTCTTCCGTCATTCCGTTCGAGAAGTCGGCGAGCCCGGCGGACAGCTGTGCCGACGTCGGCGTTGCGATGGTGCTGACGCATTCCTGTGCCAGGAGCTGGCGGCAGGTCGGGTGAAAGTAGTTGGTGAAGAACGATGTGACCTCGTCAACGCGAAATGTCGCGCTGGCAAGCACGTCCTCCGCCACGTTCAGCCTCGCGTTGTATGTCGACGTTGCGGTCCCGGTCTGGATCTTGGCCATCAGACTGGAATAGGCGGCGAGGTCGGCGGACGTCGGCGCGGTGTTGAGGAGATCCTGGAACAGGCTGGTCATGAAGCTCGAAGCAGTGCCGCCGGCGAGCGTGTAGTACGGGGCAGACGCGGCGATGCGCGCCACCATGAAGTTCTGGGTAACACCCGGGACGCCGGGTGCCGAGAGGCGATTGACCCACAGGGCAAGGTCGGCACCGTTCGGGTACGTTTTCAGGAGGGTGTGAAACGCCTGGTCGACACGGATCGCTCGTGCCTCCGGGCTGAGCACCACGTCCTGGACGAGCTGGTTCCGGGCGGCATCGCCGCCTCCCGACACGATCTGCAGCGCCGTCGCCACTTCAATCGGGGTCGGATCGTGCCGAAGCACATCGTCATAGAGGCGCGTCACGAAGCCCAGGCTGTTGCCGCCCGCGTCCGCGTAGTACTCGGACGACGAGAGGAGCTGGATCTCCAGCACCGTCGAGTCGGCGCTGACCAGCTCAGCGGTGACGGATTCGAGCTCGCTCGCCGTCGGGCTTCGCCCCAGGCCCGCCGAACAGTCCGCTCCGCCCTGAGGAGGCCCGCCACCGGATCCACCCCCCCCGCCGCCGATGACGAATGGGGTTGGCGTCGGGAGCGGCGTGGGCGTTGGGGTCGGCGGCTTTGCGATCGCGGTCGAGGTCGGCACTGGCGTCGGTGTGAATGTCGGCCGGTGCGTGGGCGTCGGGGTCGGTCGCGGCGTTGGGGT
>JBIOIZ010000024.1:0-35346 GCA_044450385.1 Candidatus Dormibacteria bacterium | reverse complement strand
GCACGCGACGGAGGAACTCGGCTTCGAGCCGATCGATCTCGTGCCGGATGGCGACCAGGTCCGCACCCAGCGCGTGCGTGGAGAAGTCATCGATGGGCTCGTCGACGAGTGCGTCGACCGCCGCCTGCAAACGGTCTCGCGCATCCGGTATGGCGAACGCTTCCATACACAACATTGTACCAAACACCTGTTCGCTACAGCACGGATAATGTGACGCCGTGACAAGTTACAGCCATGTCCGGCAGTAACTCGTCGGCGCGACTGGTCGATGTCAGGCCGGCGCCCTTTCACCTGCGCCACGACTTCGACGACGGCGGCGATGACCACGGTGGACCCGGTTTCCTCATGTGAGGGAGCGTCAAGCGTCAGCCGAAACCGATGTCAAGCATCAACCGAAGCCATGTCAAGCATCAGCCGAACCCCTTTTTTCAGGGATCAGCCGGATCACTACAAGACAAAAAGCTGGGGAGGAAGGATTCGAACCTTCGGATGGCGGATCCAAAGTCCGCTGCCTTACCACTTGGCGACTCCCCAGTGGCACGTCGATCCTACCCGGGCCTGCGGTCAGCGGCCGGGTTCCTCAGCTCCTCGACCCGGCCGGAGCTGCCTCGACATCACGAGCGACCGCAGCGCGCTGCCGGGTCAGCCAGTCACTCACAACCTCGACGAACTCGCCCGGCACCTCGAGCATGGGCACGTGGCCAGCTCCGGCGAACTCGTGGTACTCCCAGTCGGGGCGCATCGAGGCGATGTTCCGGGCCGCGGCGACCGGGACGAGACGGTCGCGATCTCCGTGGAGCAGCAGCGTCGGGGCGCCGACCTCCTGCACCCAACGGAAGACCTTGCGCTTCTGCACGAGCGCTGCCACCAGCGATCGCGTCGCCGCATAGAACGACTCGTGCCAGCTGGACTCGGCAAGCCGCTCCGCCTCGAGCGCGACGTGCGCATCGATCACCGCCTGTTCGACGCGGCTGGGGTCGCTGCTGACCAGGCGCATCGTCTCGCGGACCAGGCTCTCCGGACCAAGAGCCGCCACGGCTCGGCTGAGTCGCCTCGCGCCCCAGCGCGGCATGAATGCGGTCGCGAGGAACGTCCGCGAGACGGTGTCGAGCCGGGGCGGAAACTCGCCGCGCGGAGGCGGCACCGCGGGATCCACCAGCACGAGCAGGTCGACCAGGCTCGGATGCAGTGCTGCCGCGCCGATCGCGAGCAGGCCACCCATGGAGTTGCCGATCAAGACCACCGGTCCTCGCGACAGCCTGATGATGGCCCGGGAGACCACGTCGACGTTGGCGGCAATCGTCGAGCGCCGCCCGGCAAGCGGCGACCGGCCAAACCCTGGGAGGTCGAGCGCGTAGACGCGGTGGTGCGCCGCCAGCTGCGGGGCAACCGCCATCCAGTTCAAATGCGCCCCGCCGAGGCCGTGGACGAGCAGCATCACAGGCCCATCACCGCCGAAGTCGGCGACGTAGACCGGCCCCTCGATGTCGAGCATTGAGGACTGCATCCCCTCAATCGTAGGCAGTGTCCCCGAGGCTCGGCTTCGGTGAGCCCGTATACTCGTCAGCACATGGGTGACGGGCCCCAAGCGGTGATCCTCGCCGCGGGGCAGGGCAAACGGATGCGGAGCGCTGTCCCCAAAGTCCTTCATCCGCTCGGCGGCCGGCCGCTCATTCTTCACGTGGTTGACGCCGTGCGCGCCGCCACGAGCAGCGTCCCGCTGGTGGTGAGCCAAGGGGGACACGGCAGTCCGAGATCTCATCGGTGACGGTGCGACGTGCGTCGAGCAGGAGCACGCTCGTGGCACCGGGGATGCCTTGCGCAGCGTTCCCGCGTCGTTGCGCGACGCCGGGCCTGTCCTGGTGATGCACGGCGATGCTCCGCTGATCACGCCCGAGACACTCCTGCGTCTCCTCGCCGCTCATGCCTCGAATCCGCGGGCCTGCACGCTGCTTCTGGCCATTCCCAACAATCCGTCGGGGATGGGCAGGGTCATCCGTGACGCGTGGGGCCACGTGCTTCGCATCGTCGAGGAGGCAGATCTGCCCCCGGGCGAGCCGGTGCCGATGGAGTCCAACGCCGGGGTGTACGTCTTCGACGGGGCTCAGCTCTGGCCGGCGCTCGATCGCCTGAGCTCCGCCAACGCACAGGGCGAGTTCTACCTGACCGACGTCGTCGCACTTCTGACCGGACCGGTCGAGGGCGTGGTGGCCACCGACCCCGACGAGGTGCTGGGGATCAACGACCGCCGTCAACTGGCCGCTGCCGAGGCGGTGCTCCGGCGCCGCACCGTCGACGCGCTCATGCTTGCCGGGGTCACCGTCGAGGATCCCGCCACCACCTACGTCGACCCCCAGGTGGTCGTGGGCAGGGACAGCGTCATTCACGCCATGACCACCCTCCGCGGGACCACCACGATCGGCGCGGGGTGCGAGATCGGCCCCATGGCAGTGCTGTCCGACGTCCGGGCGGGCGACATGGTGGTGGTCGGCCAGGCTCACCTCGAGGAGTGCGAACTCGGCGATGGCGTCCGGGTGGGGTCGTACTGCCGGGTCCGTCCGAATACCGTGCTCGCGTCCGGGGTAGAGTTGGGCACGCATGCCGAGGTCAAGAACAGCACCGTGGGCGCCGGAACTCGCATCAGCCACTTCTCCTGTGTGCTCGACAGTGACGTGGGTGAAGCGGTGAACATCGGCGCCGGCACCGTCACCTGCAACTACGACGGCGTCGCGAAGCACCGCACCACGATCGGCGACCGGGTCTTCGTCGGGACGAATGCCACCCTGGTGGCTCCGGTCCACCTCGGAGATGACTGTTATATCGGCGCCGGCTCCTTCATCGATCAGGACGTGCCCCCTGGCGCGCTCGCCGTCGGCCGGAGCCGGCAGCGCAACGTCGAGGGATGGGCGGCCCGGCGGTCGTTGCAGCCGTGACCGACTCCAACCCGTACGGCGAGCTGCTGCTCCTCTCGGGCAGCGGGAACCCCGAGCTCAGCGAGCGAATCGCTCGCGAGATCGGCGTGAAGCTTGCCGAGGTCGAGATCACCCGCTTTGCCGACGGCGAGTTCGACGTCAAGATCCGCGAGTCGGTTCGCGGTCACGACGTGTTCCTCATCCAGCCCACCTGCCACCCGGTCAGTGACAACCTGATCGAGCTGTTCATCATCCTCGACGCCTTGCGGCGAGCCTCGGCGTCGCGCATCACCGCGGTGATCCCGTACTACGGGTACCAGCGCAAGGAGAAGAAGACCCAGGCTCGCGACCCGATCAGCGCCAAGCTGATGGCGAACATCATCGAGCTCGCCGGCGCGAACCGGGTGATCTGCGTCGACCTCCATGCCGAAGCGATCCAGGGGTTCTTCGACATCCCCGTCGATGCGCTCATCGCCACCAAGATCCTTGCACGGCGCGTGCGCGAACGGCACGGGCACGATGTCGTTGTGGTGTCACCGGACACCGGTGGTGTGAATCGCGCGCGCAACCTCGCGCGCATCCTCGACGCACCCATCGCGTTCATCGACAAGCGGCGTCCGCGTGACGACACCGTCGAGGTCGTCAACGTGATCGGTGACGTCGACGGCGCGGTCTGCATCATCGTTGACGACCTGATCTCGACCGGTGGGACGCTCGTCAACGCCGCGAAAGCGCTCCTCGCCAGCGGCGCGAAATCCGTCGACGTCGTGGCCACGCACGGTGTGTTGAGCAACGGCGCCGTGGCGCGACTCCACGCCGCACCCATCGACGAGATCTGCATCACCGACACGATCCCGTATCACAACGGCAGTCACAGTTTCGACGATACGCCCAAGCTCCGCATCCTCTCGGTCGCGCCGCTGATCGCCGAGGCGATCGTGCGCGTCCATGAGGGACGCAGCGTGAGCGAATTGTTCCGGTGAGCGGCTCAGACCCACCACCGTCCCCGAGCCGATGACGCCGCTCATCATCGTCATCATCCTCGGTCTGGTTGTGGCTGCATTCGCGGCCGCGGCCGAGACGTCGTTGACGAGCGTGAGCCGCATACGCATGCGCAGCCTCGCCGATGACGGCAACAAGCGCGCGCGCACGGTCACGCGCCTGCACGCCGATCCGAACGCGTACCTGTCGACCATCCTCACCCTGAACACCGTCGCCGTCATCGTCGTCTCCACCGCGACGGCGCTGCTCATCCAGTCCTACCTCCGCACCGTTCCGCAGGCGGTCGGCGCGATCGTGCTCTCGATCGTCGTTCTCATCTTCTGCGAGATCGCGCCGAAGTCCCTCGCGTTGCGGTTCAACGAGACCTTCGCGCTGGTGCTCGCCGGGCCGGTGCTGTTCCTGACCAGGCTGCTCCGGCCGTTTGTCGGCGGCCTGAGCGCGATGTCGCGGCTGATCGTCCGCGCTGCCACCAGGGGTCACACCGTGCGCGGCCCGTTCGTGACCGAGGAGGAGTTGAAGCTCCTCCTCTATGTCGGTGAGCAGGAGGGGATCGTCGAGCAGGAGGAGCGGGAGATGATCCACGGCATCCTCGAGATGACCGACAAGTCGGTGCGCGAGGTGATGGTCCCCCGCGTGGACATCGTTGCCGTCGAGGCCACCGACTCGATTGCCGACGTGATCAAGGTGATCATCGAGTACGGCTTCTCGAGGATTCCGATCTACGAGGACAACGTCGACAACATCGTCGGCATCGTCTACGCGAAGGACCTGTTGCGCCATGGCGTGGTCGGCGACGACCAGCGCCCGCTCAAGGAGGTGGCACGCGTGCCGTACTTCACGCCCGAGGCGAAGCACGTCGGCGAGTTGCTTCGCGAGATGAAGGAGCGCAAGGTGCACATCGCCGTGGTCGTCGACGAGCATGGCGGCACCGCCGGGATCGTCACCTTCGAGGATCTCATCGAGGAGATCGTCGGGCCGATCCGCGACGAGTACGACATCAGCGAGGTCGAGGAATTGCAGATCGTCTCGGACCACGAGGTCGTGGTCAGTGCACGTTTCCCGGTCGATGACCTCAAGGAGGCTCTGAATCTCGACGTCCCCGATGTCGAGGCCGACACCGTCGGTGGGCTGGTCTACGAGGAGCTTGGTGAGATTCCGAAGGTCGGGGCCACCATCCAGTTGGGTTCCGCGACGCTGACGGTCGAGGCCGTCCGCCGCCAGAGCATCCAGACGGTGCGCATCACCAGCCCGGTACCGCTGATCCGCGAGCGCGGGGCGCGACCCTCAGAGCATGACGGCCAGCAGGAGTCTCACGACACCGAGGAGGAGTCGCCGGCGCACGCTCGACGCCAGTAGTGCGCATGATGGTCGGATGCCGACCTACAGCGATGAGGGAATCGTGCTGCGCCGCATCGACTACGGTGAGACCGACCGCATCCTCACCGTGCTGACGCTGGAGCACGGCAAGATCGGCGTCATCGCCCGCGGGGTGCGCAAGAGTCAGAGCCGGCTCGCATCGCGGACCGACCTCTTCACGCGCAGCCGCATGCAGCTCGCCCGAGGACGGGGCGAGCTTGAGGTGCTGACCCAGGCGGAGACGGTGGAGGCGACCCCGCTGCGGAGCGACGCCCGTCGCGCGGCATGCGCATCGCTGTGTGCCGAGTTGACCGACCGCGTTCTCGAGAACCACCACGCCGACCCCGAGATCTACGCGCTGGTCGCGAGCGCCCTGACGGCGTGCGCCGACCCCGAGCGCGATCCTCGCGCCGCCATCGTGTGGTTCGCGCGCCGGATGGTGGATCGGCTCGGCTATGCACCACAGCTGATCGACTGCGCCGGGTGCGAGCGCCGTCTTCCCGAGCAGGCCGCGTGGTTCAGCGCACCGGGTGGCGGGCTGCTCTGCGTGCGCTGTGCCCCGGGCGATCCCGAGGCGGTGGAGTGCGCGGTGCGAGTCATCAAGGTGCTGCGCGCTGCCGCGGACGGGGACGAGGAGCTCTGGCTGCGCCTGCGGCTCGATGCTCCCACGCTGCAGACGCTCGAGCGAATCGTTGAGTCCGAGCTGGCCCATCACCTCGACCGCCGGCTGCGTTCGATCGACGTGCTGCGAGCCATCGAGGGACGGGGTGCCGTGAGGCTGCCGGTAGACTGACCCGCCATGGCCCAGGACCAGACTCAAGAGGACCAGGCGCAGCTGGACGTCATCGAGAAGCTCGTCTCGCTGTCCAAACAACGAGGGTTTGTCTACCCGTCAAGCGAGATCTATGGCGGTCTGAACGCCGTGTACGACTTTGGGCCGCTCGGAGTCCGGCTGCGCCGCAACATCCGCGAGCGCTGGTGGCAGTCGATGGTGGATCTCCGTGACGATGTCGAGGGCATCGAAACGGCGATCCTCATGAACCCTGAGGTGTGGGTCGCAAGTGGCCACGTCGCCGGCTTCACCGACCCGCTCGTGGATTGCATGGGCACCTGCAAGAAGCGCTGGCGTGAGGACCATCTCGCCGATGAGCGGCGCGCTCGCGGGAAGCCGCCTGATGCTCCGGGATGTCCGGAATGCGGAGGACCGCTCACCCAGGCCCGCCAGTTCAACCTCATGTTCAAGACGTTCATCGGTCCGGTTGAAGACGCGGCTGCGCAGATCTGGCTCCGCCCCGAGACCGCACAGGGCATGTTCGTCAACTTCGCCAGCGTGCTCAACTCCACGCGGCGCCGGCTGCCGTTCGGCATCGCCCAGCAGGGCAAGGCGTTTCGCAACGAGATCTCACCGGGAAACTTCATCTTCCGGCTGCGCGAATTCGAGCTGATGGAGATGGAGTACTTTTGCAAACCTGGCACCGACCGGGAGTGGCACGAGTACTGGTGCGCCGAGCGGTTCAGCTGGCATGTGGACACCCTGGGGGTGCGCAAGACGAATCTTCGTCTGCGCCCGCACGATACGGCCGAGCTCTCGCATTACAGCTCCGCAACCAGTGACATCGAGTATCGGTATCCATTCGGTTGGGGTGAGCTCGAGGGAGTCGCGGATCGGACGGACTACGACCTGAAGACGCACATGCAGCACAGCGGCCGCGATCTCTCCTACTTCGATCCCGAAACGAACGAGCGCTACATCCCCTATGTGATCGAACCTGCGGTGAGCACCGACCGGATCTTCATCACGCTGCTCGTCGACGCATACGACGAGGAGGAGGTGCGCGGCGAGAAGCGCGTGGTGCTGCATCTGCACCCGGATGTTGCACCGGTGCAGGTCGCTGTCCTGCCGCTCTCCAAGAAGGCCGAGCTCACCGAGCCCGCGCGTCGCATCGAGCATGACCTGCGCCCACATTTCGCCACGATGTATGACGAGACCCAGGCCATCGGCCGTCGCTATCGCCGTCAGGATGAGATCGGCACGCCACTGGCGATCACCTTCGACTTCGACTCGCTCAACGACCGCGCGGTCACCATCCGTGAGCGCGACGGGATGACGCAGGTGCGCGTGCCGATCGACGGGCTGCACGATGCGCTCCGCGATCAGCTCGATGTGGCTCGGGCGCAGGCACGTTCGCGAGCGAACGGCGAACCCACCGGGTAGCATCCCGGCGTGGCGAGTGCTCGGAGCGACACCGATGCGGTGGCCGCCGGTGTGCTCGATCTGCTCGCGCTCGGCGATGCGCCGGACCTGGACACGGTGCTCGAGCGGATCGTTCGGGCGGCGAGGCGCCAGTCGACAGCTCGATATGGAGCCATCGGTGTCCCGGACGGCCGCGGCGGCTTCGCCCGGTTCGTGACCTCAGGGATCAGCGAACGGGTCGCCGCGACCATCGGCGAGCTGCCTCGAACCCATGGCGTCCTCGGCGCGCTGCTCGAGGAGGGGCCGATCCTGCTTGACGACATCCGCAGCCATCCCCGCTTCTCGTACTACCCCGCGCATCACCCCACGCTCACCGATTTCCTCGGCGTGCCCATCAGGCACCGGGGGCGAGTTGTCGGCAACCTCTTCGTCAGCGGACACCGGGCGGGTCACTTCACCAGGGCCGACGCCCGCAGGCTCGAAACGCTTGCGGCGTATGCGGGTGTCGCGATCGTGAACGCCGAGCTTTACGCGCGTTCGCAGCGGCTCGCGGTTGTTGAGGAACGCAACCGGGTTGCCCGCGAATTGCACGACGCGGCCACGCAGACGCTGTTCAGCCTCGTGCTCGCCGCGAGGGCCGCGGCGCTTTCCACCCGCGACGAGGAAGCTCGCGAAACCATCCGCGGTTTCGAACAGCGAACCACGTCCGCGCTCCAGGAGTTGCGTGGACTCGTCCACGCGCTCCGGCCCAAGAGCCTCGAGCGCGATGGACTCGCCGCGACGCTTGCCGACCACGCCGAAGCGCTGCGCACCAGTGGAGCGCGGGTCGTGGTCGACGCGGATGAAGGTGTCCGCCTTCCGCTGGAGACGGAGCACGCGCTGCTTCGCATCGCCCAGGAGGCGCTCCACAACGCCATGCGCCACGCACCCGGCGCATCGGTTCGGGTGACCCTGCGCTCGGGATCCAAGGCGGTGACGATGCGCATTCATGACGACGGTCCCGGGTTCGATCCAGGTGCTCTGCCGCATACACGGCGCGGCATGGGGCTGACGACCATGCGCGAACGAGCCCACGAGATCGGTGCGCAGCTCGACATCCGGAAGCATCGCGGCGGTGGGACGGCCGTGACGGTCAAGGTCCCGACGGGATGAGCGCATGAGTCCGCCCATCCGGCTGGTGATCGTCGACGACCACTCGGTCGTCCGCGAGGGGCTCCGCGCGTTTCTGCGACTCCAGGAGGGCATCGAGGTGGTCGGCGAGGCCGCGGGTGCCGATGAATCAGTGCGAGTGGCCGAGGAGTCGCTGCCCGACGTGGTCCTCCTCGACCTGGTCATGCCGGAGGGCGACGGCATCGGCGCAATCCGCCGCCTCCTCGAAGTGGTCCCACACACCCGAGTGCTCGTGCTCACGAGTTTCGCTGACGACGCTCAGATCTTTGCAGCAATCGCAGCAGGGGCTGCCGGGTACCTGCTCAAGGATGTCGATCCCGGGGCACTCGCCGACGGCATCCGCGACGTCCATGCCGGGCGCCCGGCGCTGCATCCGTCAGTGGCGTCTCGGTTGATGCGTCGCAGCCGGTCGTCGGTTGCTGACCGCACGGATCTCACCGCCCGGGAACGCGACGTCCTCCGCCTGGTGGTGGAGGGGCTCGCGAACAAGCAGATCGCTCAGCGGCTCGGAATCGGAGAGAAGACCATCAAGACGCACGTGAGCCGCGTGCTTGCGAAGCTGGGTGTGGCCGACAGAACGCAGGCGGCAGTCCTGGCCATCAGGGAAGGTCTCGTCGACTGACGGGTCCGCCGAACGGCGGATGCGACGCTGCGGCATCGGGCGGACGCGCTCGACCGCCTGCGCGCGCAGGATTGAGGCCATGGGAACGCTCTCCGGAACCACGGTCATGATCACCGGCGCCTCCAGGGGCCTTGGCCGCGCCGTCGCCGTGGCGGCTGCTCGAGAAGGCGCCTCGCTCGCCATCTGCGCCCGCGGCGGTCAGGCACTCGAGGCCGTGGCCGAGGAGTGCCGCGCACTCGACGCGGAGGTGCTGGCCGTCCTCGCCGACATGTCCGACGCGACCGATATCGAGCGGTTCGCCGCCACCGCGTTGGAGCGGTTCGGGGGCATCGACGTCCTGGTCAACAATGCAGCCGAGCTTGGCCCGCTGCCGTTGCCACAGCTCACCGATGCGCCGTCGAGCGCGCTCGAGCACGTGCTCCAGGCAAATGTTCTCGGACCGCTACGCCTCACCCAGGCGGTGATCGGCGGGATGCTGCTGCGCAACCGTGGGCTCGTGCTCAACATCAGCACGGACGCCGCCGTGATCGGCTTTGAGGGGCTGGGTCTGTACAGCGCATCCAAGGCTGCGCTCGACGCGCTGACACGGAGCTGGTCGGCGGAGCTGCGCCGCACGGAGGTGCGGGTGATCAGCGTCGATCCCGGCGACATGCACACGGAGATGCACATGGCGGCAGACCCTGAGGCCAACCCGCACGATCTGCTTCGCCCTGAAGATGTTGCGAAGCGGCTCGTGGTCCTCTTTGCTGGACCGCTCCCGGCCGTCGATCGCTTCGAAGCGGCGAGTCTCGGATGATCTCTCCACCGCGCGAGCTCCGCGCATCGCTTCCCGCAGAGCTGCGCGGCATGCGCCGCGACGGCGCACGGCTCTGCGTAGTGGAACGGGCGTCAGGCAGGATCAGCGATACGACGGTTGCGCGCCTCGGCGAGCACCTCGCACCGGGCGATCTGCTGGTGGTCAACTCGAGCCGCACGCTGCCCGCCGCGCTGCGGGTCGACCGGGCCGGGGCGCGGCAGGTGCAGCTGCGCCCGGGTGCGCTCCGCGATCGCGAATGGGACGCGCTGGCGGTGGAGACGGCACCGCCGCATCGCAACGTACGGCTCGAGCCTGGCGAAACCCTGACGGCGCCGGGTGGTCTCCGCCTGCGCGTCCTCGAGCCGCGCGGTGACGCGCCGCTGCTCTGGCGCATGACCGTGGAGAGCGGTGATCCGGTGCAGACACTGCTCAGCGACGGCGAACCGATCCGATACTCGTACGTGCACGACCCCGTGCCGCTGGAGCATTACCAGACGGTGTATGCCGGCGCGCCGGGCTCGGTCGAAACCCCCTCCGCGGGACGCCACCTCACCTGGCAAGTGCTCAGCGAGCTGCGCCGGCGCGGAGTCGGCGTGACGGACATCGTCCTGCACTGCGGGCTCAGCTCGTTTCAGGACGACGACGCCGACCTGGAGAAGCCGCTCATTGAGGAGCGGTTCGACATTCGCGACTCCGCGGCGCAGCGCATCAACCGTGCCCGGCGAGTGATCGCGGTGGGGACGAGCGTCATTCGTACCCTGGAGACCGCAGTCGACGGCGGCGGCGTGGTGCATCCCATGAGCGGGTGGACGCGAGTGGTCATCACGCCGCACACGCGCTTGCGCGTTGTGGATGCACTGCTGACGGGGTTGCACGAGCCGCCGGCCACGCACCTCGACATGCTCGGCGCGCTGCTCGACCAGAACCTCCTCGAGCGAGCCTATGCGGAGGTTCGCGAACGCGGCTATCTCTGGCACGAGTTCGGCGACGCGATGCTGATCTTGTAAGGGGCGGCTGCACTTTGGCATGATCCCGGCGCCCCGTCGGTGGGCCTAACTACCCTGGGAGTGAATCATGGCTGAAGTCTTCATCCTCGAGTTCGAGGGGTTCGGTGCCGATGCGTACGACCGGGTCAACAAGGTGCTGGGGATCAACATGGACTCGGGTGACGGCGACTGGCCCGCCGGACTCCATACCCACCTGGCTGGGCCCACCGAGGGCGGCGGTTGGATCGTGGTGGAGGTCTGGGAGTCCCAGGAAGACCAGGACGAGTTCATGAAGACCCGCCTCGGCCCTGCGCTGCAGGAGGCGGGAGTCACCGGCGCGCCGAAAAGGGCGGAGTGGACCAAGCCGAGAGCGCATCACACCCCGAAGAAGCCCTCGAAAAAGTCCGGGTAGCCGTCCTCGCCCGACCCGAGCCGGTGGTCACATCGCCTCAGTTCGGCCTCGCGGCGGCCCGATGCTACGCTGGGGCGCGCTTCTGCGCACGCAGCACAGGGATCATGTGAGGACTGGCCAATGGCGGTAGGCACCCGGGGCAAAAAGAGTCCGGCGAAGAAATCTCAAGCTCGGAAGCCCTCCGCGCGCAGCACCGCATCGCAGAACGGCGCTGTTGGTCGCGCCCACAAGTGGGTGTACCGCTTCGACGAGGGCAGTGCCTCGATGCGTGACCTGCTCGGCGGCAAGGGCGCGGGCGTCGCCGAGATGACCAGGGCCGGCCTGCCGGTCCCGCCTGGCTTCACGATCACAACCGAGGCGTGCAATGCCTTCTACGCCAAGGGTGCGAAGTTTCCTGACGGCCTCTGGGAGCAGGTGGAGAAGTCGCTCAAGGTCGTTGAGAAGACAACCGGCAAGGGCTTCGGCGACGCGCGCAATCCGCTCCTCGTGAGCGTCCGCAGTGGAGCGAAGTTCTCGATGCCGGGAATGATGGACACGGTCCTGAACCTTGGCCTCAACTCGGCGACACTCGAAGGGCTCGCGACGCTCACCAAGGACCGCCGCTTTGCGCTCGATGCTCATCGCCGGTTCATCCAGCTCTTCAGCAAGATCGTGCTGGGAATCGACGGTCAGCTGTTCGAGGAAGCGCTCGACGCGATGAAGACGCGCAAGAAGGCGAAGACGGACGCCGACCTCAGCGCGTCCGCGCTCGAGGAGCTGATCGTCGAATACCGGGCGATCGTCAAGCGCAATTCGCGCACGGAATTCCCAGAAGACCCGATGGCTCAGTTGCGCGCCGCAATCGGCGCGGTGTTCGAGTCGTGGAACAACAAGCGGGCCACCGACTATCGCAACTACAACCGCATTCCCCACGACCTTGGCACCGCGGTCAACGTCCAGTCGATGGTCTTCGGAAACATGGGTGACGACTCCGGTACGGGGGTCGCGTTCACCCGGGATCCTTCGACCGGCGAGCGAAAGCTGTACGGCGAGTACCTCACCAACGCGCAGGGCGAGGATGTCGTCGCAGGCATTCGCACGCCGAAGCCGATCGCCGCAATGGCGACGGACCTTCCCAGGGCATACAAGCAGTTCGAGCAGATCGCACGCAAGCTTGAGAAGCACTACCGCGATGTGCAGGACATGGAGTTCACCATCGAGCGCGGCAAGCTCTACATGCTGCAGACGCGCAGTGGCAAGCGCACCGCGGAGGCCGCCGTGAAGGTCGCCGTCGAGATGGTCCGCGAACGACTCATCACCAAGCGCGAGGCGGTGCTCCGCGTCGAGCCGGGCCAGGTCGATCAGCTGCTCCATCGGCGCATCGACCCGAAGGCGAAAGTTCACGTGCTGGCCACCGGACTCGCTGCGTCACCCGGCGCCGCCTACGGCAAGGCGGTGTTCGACGCGGACCGCGCCGAGGCGATGGCCAAGAAGGGCGAGAAGGTGATCCTCGTCCGGATCGAGACCAACCCGGACGACGTGCACGGCATGATCGCCGCGGAGGGTGTGCTCACCTCGCGCGGTGGACGCACGTCGCACGCAGCGGTGGTTGCGCGAGGGATGGGAAAGCCCTGCGTCGCGGGCGCAGAGTCGGTGAAGGTCGACCTGACCAAGCGTCAGTTCACCGCAGGCGGGAAGACGATCAAGGAAGGCGAGGCGTTCACCATCGACGGCTCCACCGGGAATGTCATCGAGGGACGCGTGCCGATGCTCGACGCCGAGATTTCGGGCGAGCTCGAGGAGTTGCTGCGCTGGGCGGATTCCTTCCGACGCCTCCAGGTCTGGGCCAACGGCGACTACCCGCACGACGCCGTGCGCGCTCGCGAGTTCGGCGCGGAGGGCATCGGCCTCTGCCGCACCGAGCACATGTTCATGCAGCAGGAACGCCTGCCGATCGTCCAGAAGATGATCCTCGCGGAGGACGAAACGGAGCGCCGCAGGGAGCTGGCGAAGCTGCTCCCGATGCAGCGCGACGACTTCCGCGGCATCCTCGCGGCGATGCACGGATTGCCGGTCATCATCCGGCTCATCGACCCGCCGCTCCACGAATTCCTGCCGTCGCTCGAGGAGTTGCTCGTCGAGGTGACGCGCGCACAGGCGCTGGGCAAACCCGAGACGTCGTACCGCAAGCAGCTGAACCTGCTCGCCGCGGTGCGCAACCTGCACGAGCAGAACCCGATGCTCGGACTCCGCGGTTGCCGCCTCGGCCTGCTGTTCCCGGAGATCATCGAGATGCAGGCGCGAGCCATCATCGAGGCGTCGGTGAGCCTGAAGAAGGAGCGCGTCGACGTGCGCCCGGAAATCATGGTGCCTCTGGTCGGGACACTCGAAGAACTGCGCAGGACGCGTGAGGTGATCGACCGCGTTGCCCAGGAAGTTTTCAAAGAGACCAAGGCCAAGGTCAACTATCTCGTCGGCACGATGATCGAGGTACCTCGCGCGGCACTGACCGCCGGACAGATCGCGCAGTCCGCGGACTTCTTCTCCTTCGGCACCAACGACCTGACCCAGATGACCTTCGGTGTGTCGCGCGACGACGCCGAGGGCAAGTTCCTGCTTCGCTACGTCGAGGAGAAGATCCTGCCGCGCAACCCCTTCGAGACACTCGATCGGGATGGTGTTGGTCGCATCATGCGCTTCGCTGTCGAGGAAGGCCGGGAGGTCCGTCCATCATTGAGCGTCGGCATCTGCGGGGAGCACGGTGGTGACCCCGAATCCATCGCGCTGTGCGAGGAACTGGGGCTCGACTACGTCTCCTGCTCGCCGTTCCGCGTCCCCGCTGCACGGTTGGCGGCCGCCCATGCCCGCCTGGCACGAGTGGAGCGCGATCGCTGAAGCCATCCCGGCTCAGCGCAGGGCGGACGTCTGTTTGCTGAGGAGTTGCCTCAGATCGAGGTGGGCCGGGTCATGCCGTCGACACCGGAATGACCCGTGCCCGAGCACTCTCGCTACTCTCAACTGATATGGAGGCGATACGCGAGTGACCGAGCATGTGCGGATCCGCAAGGTCGCGACGCGGAGCGGACGCCCGGAAATGCTTGACGATGGTCACGTGGTCGAAGGCGATGAGTTGACGCCACCCACACCCGGGATGCCATATGCCGTGCGACGTACCGTCACCGAACATACCGACGCGCCCGATGTGTTCGCGACCTCGCCTGTTCGTGCGGTGATCACCGATCAACACGGTGGGATCCTGTTGCTCACCGACAACTCGAAATATGCAATCGAGGTGGTCGGACGCTAGGTCGCTCGTAACGGTTCACCGGTGGTCCCCACGTGGTATCGCGTTTGGCCTACTCTTCCTATTGATGTCCTGGCCGCAAACAGCCATGCCCGAAGCCACCACTACCGCGCCGAATGCTGAGCCATACCTTCCTGTCGAGGAAGTCGCACAGAGGCTGGATCTCCCCCTCGGCATTCTGCTTCGTCGCGTGGAAGCGGGCGACGTCCCGTCGCGTCGCGAGGAAGGCCCGGATGGCGTCCGCTATCTCGTCCGCCTGGGCGACCTGGGCATCGAGAGTCCCGCGACCCACACGATCACCCCGGAGGTGCAACCGCCGCCACC
The DNA here is from genome assembly GCA_044450385.1 of Candidatus Dormibacteria bacterium. Taxonomy (GTDB): domain Bacteria; phylum Chloroflexota; class Dormibacteria; order Aeolococcales; family Aeolococcaceae; genus Palsa-851. Next base: position 20,289 of record JBIOIZ010000024.1, on the reverse strand, counting down.
GCCGCCGAACGGCGACAACGCTGCAACGGCGGTCGACCAGGCCGCGAGCGTCGATGTTGTCGGCACCGCGCAGCCATCGTCGTGGCCCGACAAGGTGGTCCCGCCTCCCGCGGAAGAGCTTGCCGCCGAGGGACAGACCTCGCACGCCCGCGCCGGATCGATGATCGAGGTCGCCCAGGTGGACGAGCCCCGACGCGACGTCGCGTCGATGACATCGCTCGACCCCCGCGAGCTCGTGGCTGGGCTGCTGGACCGTTGGGAACGGACCCTCGAGCAGCGGATCTACTCGGAGCAGCGCCAGCGCTTCGAAGCCGAGCTGAATTCGCGTCAGAACCTGGTCAAGCAGCTCCAGCTGGAGCTGCAGACCGCGCGGGCTGAGCACGCGGCCGCTCAGGCAGAGAAGGATCGTCGCATTGCCGACCGCGACCGGCGGATCAGCGAACTCCAGGCCGGCGCGCCCGATCCACAGGACGTCGCCGGCAGGCGCCGCCGCTGGTTCTTCAGCCGCTAGCGCGGTCGGCTGGCGGGCCATGGCTGGGGACGCTGTCGCTGAGGTCAAGTCGCGCCTTGATCTCGTCGAGGTCATCGGGGGGTACGTCACCCTGCACCGCGCCGGGCGCGAGCTGACCGGGCTGTGCCCGTTCCACGCCGAGAAGACGCCGTCGTTCACGGTGAGCCCCGAACGTCAGGTCTGGTACTGCCATGGCTGTCACGAGGGCGGTGACCTCTTCAAGTTCATCGAGCAGATCGAGCGCATCGATTTCCGTCGAGCCCTCGAGATGCTCGCCGACCGCGCCGGCGTTGAGCTCGAAAGCGGACCGAGGTCAGACCGTGGCGCGGGACGCCGGCGGCGACGGTCCATCGAGCTCAACGGCAGGGCGCAGGCCTACTACCAGCACGTGCTCTGGGCGACTCCCGCCGGTGAGCCCGGCCGGAACCTGCTTCGCGAGCGCGGGGTTGAGGAGGCACTCGCGCGGCGGTTCGGGGTCGGCTTCGCACCCGCGGGGGGCGCCGGCGAGGATGCCCTGGCGCGGTACCTCACCGGCAAGGGCGGGGCGGGCGTCGAGGAGCTGGTCGAAGCCGGGCTCGTCCATCCGCAGCGAGGCGGCAGGACGCGTGACCGCTTTCGGGACAGGCTTGTCTTCCCCATCCGCGATGAGCGTGGTGAGGTCCTCGGCTTCGGTGCTCGCGCCCTCGGTGACGCCAAGCCGAAGTATCTGAACAGTCCGGACTCCGCCGCATATCACAAGTCGGCAGCCATCTTCGGCCTCGATCTCGCCCGCACGGCGATCGTGCGCGAGCGTGCCGCCGTGATCGTCGAGGGGTACTTCGATGTCCTCGCGGCGCATGCCGCCGGCATCGAGCACACGGTGGCGAGCAGCGGGACGGCGCTCACCCGGGAGCAGGTGCACAGCCTCGGCCGCATCGCCGAGACCCTTGTTCTGTGCTTTGACGGCGACGATGCCGGCAGAGTCGCGGCGACCCGGGCGATGGACGTCATCGCTGTGGAGGGTATCCAGGCCCGGATCTGCCGCCTTCCGGCCGGCGTGAAGGACCCGGACGAGCTCGTCCACGTGGACCCGGGGGCATTCGCTCGGGCAATCGTCGGCTCCCCGCCGGGCTGGCAGGTCCTCCTCGACGCCGCACTCGGCGCGGGCGAGGGCGGCAGCGTTGATGCGCGCCGCGCAGCAGCGGAACGGGCGGTCTCCGTGCTGGCCAGAATCCCCGAGGCGACCACGCGTGAGCTCTACCTCCAGCAGGCGGCCCGCCGGCTCGATATCGGCGCCCGATCGCTGAGCGCCGACCTGGCCCACTCCATGCGTGACGGCATACGGAAGCCCGCCAGGATCGTGGTCGCCGCGCCCGCCGAGCCGGCCCCGGGCGCGCTCGAGGAACCTGAGCCCATCGAGGCGGACGAGCCGATGCCGCCGTGGGAGGCGCAGCTGGCGCGGGTGGTGCTGATCAGACCGGAGCTCGCGGCCGCGCTGAGAACGGAAACCGGCCTGGGCCCGGACGAGTTCACCAACCCGACCGCACGGCGGATCTTTGATGCCGCCTCGACCGACCCGTCCGAATTCACCCTGCGGCGTCTCAGTGGTGGAGACCAGCGCCGGGCCGCCGGACTCCTGGTCCGGGAGGTGCCGGAATTCGCGGATGCTGCTGAGCCGCAGGCGCTCAAGCAGCTCATGGCCGACTGCGTGCGCCTCATCCACGAGGAGAGCGTGCGTCGCGCGCTGGTCAGCATCTCAGCCGAGATGCATCGCGCCCGAGATGAGGGGCGGACGGAGGACGCGGACGCGCTCGCAGCCAAGCTGAGCCGGCTTGCGGCGGACGCGCCCCATCTGCGCCGTACCGTGGCGGTTCGCTGATCGGGGGCTGCTCCGGCACGCGCGAGCGTGCGCATGTTTGATCTGCGCGCTCCCGAGCCACCATCTCCCTCGTGCCCTGTGTGGAATTCCCTATCCGATATCGCGAATTGGCACACTCAGACGGCTTCGACAATTATTGTGAATACTGTCGTTGCCCGATCGTCCGGCGGACCTCGCAGAGCGTGCGTCAGCCTGCACCGCCTGAGACAGAGTTGAAATGACCACAGCCACCACCACGACCCGATCCAGAGCAGCCACCCTGCCGCCGCCAACCGGCGCTGATCTCCTCGTCTCGGCCGCCGAAGCGCTGATCATCAAGGGCAAGGACCATGGATATCTCACGCCCGACGACATCCTCGCCGCCTTCCCGGAGATCGATGTCGAGCCCGACCATCTGGAGCGGATCTTCCACGTCTTCCGCGAGATGGGGATCGAAGTCAGCGATGGCGACAAGGACTTCGAGACCGTCGATGAGATCGACGAGGAGCTCATCGCCAAGGCCGAGGCCATCGATTCCGTCTCCCTCGACGACCCGGTGCGCATGTATCTCAAGGAGATCGGCAGGGTCGCGCTTCTCAAGGCCGAGCAGGAAGTCCACTACGCAAAGCTGATCGAGCAGGGTGACGAAGAGGCGAAGAACCAGCTCACCGAAGCGAACCTGCGCCTTGTGGTCAGCATTGCCAAGAAGTACATCGGCCGTGGCATGTCCTTCCTCGACCTGATCCAGGAAGGCAACATGGGGTTGATTCGTGCCGTCGAGAAGTTCGACTACCACAAGGGGTACAAGTTCTCGACGTACGCGACGTGGTGGATCCGCCAGGCGATCACTCGTGCCATCGCCGACCAGGCGCGAACCATCCGCATCCCGGTGCACATGGTCGAGACCATCAACAAGCTCGTCCGTGTATCGCGCCGGCTGCTCCAGGAGTTGGGCCGCGAGCCCAACGACGAGGAGATCGCCGAGGAGATGGGGATCACGCCGGAGAAGGTGCGCGAGATCACCAAGGTTTCTCAGGATCCGGTCTCGCTGGAGACCCCGATCGGTGAGGAAGAGGACTCGCACCTCGGCGACTTTGTCGAGGACAAAGAGGCCACGGCTCCGTCCGATGCAGCGTCGCTCACCATGTTGCGCACCGAGGTCGAGGACATTCTCGATACGCTGACGCCGCGTGAACGGCGCGTGCTCCAACTGCGATTCGGGCTCATCGACGGACATCAGCGGACGCTCGAAGAGGTGGGCAAGCGTTTCGGCGTCACCCGTGAACGCATTCGTCAGATCGAGGCGAAAGCCCTGCGCAAGCTCCGCCATCCGTCGCGTTCCAAGAAGCTCAAGGACTACCTCGAGTAGCCGGAACGGCGCTCTCGCCGCCGGTGACGAATCGTGTCGTCGCGGGCACGGTGCGTCACGGCAGGTAGACTTGAGTCATGATCCGGGTTAGCTCAGCGGTAGAGCAGGCGGCTGTTAACCGCAAGGCCACTGGTTCGAATCCAGTACCCGGAGCGTCGACGTCCCACTAGCAGCACGCGGCATCGCCCGAGGCGGCGCCGTACACGAGGAACACGGGATGACCGAGACCGCATCGCGGCCGGGCACCACGCCCGCTGTCGCGACCCTGAACGCGTCCGACCCCGAGGGCGCAGCCCTCGTCGCTTCGCCACCACCGCCACCCGCGTGGTCGTGGCCCTCGTCGGCGCCGAAGTCGAACCCGCTGGAGGGGGATGTCATGCGCGACGAAGAAGGTGACGAGCACATGATCGACGGGTCGGCGAGTCCACCACCGCCTGACGCCACACTTGAGACGGATCCCACCGAGGTCACGATCGTTGCGGCGATCACCACGCCGGAGAAGGCGCTGCCCAAGGTGACGTCGTTCGGTCCTCCTGGGAAACGGCGCTCGACGTTCGCAATCGTTGCGCTCTCGGTGGTCACGCTCGGGATCTACAGCCTCGTCTGGCACCATCGGATCAACCGCGAGATCGGCAATTTCGACACACGCATGCACGTCATCCCCGGGCGTTCCACCATCGCGGTGGCGATCCCCTGGGCGATCGGCTGGCTGGTGAGCATCGCAGGGGCCGTGAGAATCGTGCTTGCGGTAGCCAACGTCGCGCTACCGTTCGACCCGCATTTCACCGTTTTGCAGGCGTATGGATTGCTCGGCGGCTGCCTGGTGATTCCATATCTGGAGCTGGTGCTGCCATTCAGCGCGATCGCCATCGTGATGACCCTGGAGCGCGTGCGCATCCTCGAGGACCGCATGGGTCGCACCACCGATGTGCAGTTGCGGCCGGCGCGCGCCATCTGCTGGATGCTGCTCCCGATTGCGGGCGGCCTCATCCTCATGGCAATCATGCAGCGGCGTCTCAACCGCGCCTGGGAGGACGACATGGCGGCGGCACCTGCGGTGCGCCCGACAGTACGGGTGGCTCCAAGCTGACCCTTTCTGTCGTCGCCATGCCCGCTTTCATGTCCCGGTTGCGGCGGCCTGGACTAGACTAACCGGTCGCGGTGGCTGTTTCGATCGCCTGTATCTCTGGAAAAGGCGGGGTGGGAAAGACAACCACCTGCGCCTCCTTGGCGGCTGTGTTCGCAGAACGCGGACGGCGCGTGCTCGCAGTCGACATGGATCCGCAGTCCAACCTCACGTCGGGGCTGGGCTTCAATCCGTACTCGCTCACGCACACCGTTGCGGATGCGATTCTCGAGCCGGACCAGTCGGTCGACGAGCTGATCGTCCGCACCAGGTGGCCGGGCCTGCACCTGCTCCCGGCGAACCCCGATCTTGCTGCGGTCGAGGCCGGGTTGCCCACGACGCTCGACTCCGAAATGCGGTTGCGTCGAGCCCTCGATCGCGATTGTCGCGACTACGACTTCATCCTCTTCGACACGCCGCCGAACTTTGCGTTTCACACCGTCAGCGTCCTGGCGGCCACCCACTTCATCGTCATTCCCATGCAGATGTCGGGCTATGCGGTGAAGGGCCTGAAGGAAACACTCCGGTCCGTGCACCACGTGCGCCAGGGGTTGAACCCGGACCTGCGCGTGCTCGGTCTGCTGCCGACGTTCGTGGTGATGCGGACGCGCTTTTCGCGCGACCTGCTGGAGGGATTGCGCGCGATCCCGAACCTGCGCGTCTTCAATACGGTCATCAAGGTCACCGTGCGCCTCCAGGAGTCGGCGCTGGCCGGCGAACCGGTCACCGTGATGGCCTCATCCTCCGAGGCCGCGGCGGCATATCGATCATTCGCTGACGAGGTGCTGGCGGCCTTGATCGCCGAGGGCGAGCGCGGTGTCTGAGCTCCGCTCCCCGCGGCGCCGGCGCAGTGTCGCCGTGGCACCCGCGCTCCTCGACCCCGCTGAGCTGCCTGAGGACGCACCGGGGCGCGTGAAGTTGATCGCGGTCGAAGCGCCGGCGGACATCGTCGATGCTCCAGCGCCGATCTCGCCACCAAGCGCCTCGGCACGCGCTTCACTGCTGGCCGCCGGGGGTGGGTGGATCCCCGTGGCGATCGCCGGTGCCCTGATCGTCGCCATCTTCGTGATCGGGATGCTCGTGTTCCGGCACGGCTAGCTGGCGTCGACAACTACACGGATTTGTGATATCCTCGGGCGGTGGATACCGAACCCGGACGCGGCACTGGTGAGGCGGAACTCCTCGCCCGTGCACTCGGCGGTTCGTCTCCTGCCGCCGACCTGAGCGCCGTCGCCAATCGGGTTGCACGCATCCCCTGGTGGGAGCGCCGGGCGCTCGACGCGGCGGGGCTCACCCGTGAGCACGGCGTGCCTCGGGAACGGGCAGAGCGGCTCGCGGCCATGTGGGAGCTCGCTGAACGCTGGACTGACGACGACCGCCCGGCGATCGGTTCACCACGCGATGCGCTGCTCATGCTCGACGGGCTGCGGCGCGCGCGTCGCGAGCAGGTCGTGGTCCTGCTGCTCGACGCGCGCCACCGGCCGATCAAGCTCGAGACGGTCGCGGTCGGCACCATCAATGCGTCGCGGCTCCAGCCTCGCGATGTCTTCGGTCCCGCGCTCCGGAGCGATGCGGTTGCTGTCATCATCGGCCACAACCACCCGAGTGGCGACCCGGCACCGAGCCGCGCCGATCGCGTCGTCACCGCCGCGCTGCGCAGCGCCGGTGCTCTGCTTGGGGTCCCCATGCTCGATCACCTGATCGTCGCCAGGCGCGGACACCATTCCTTCCGTGAGACCGAGAGCTGGGACGAGGCCGCCTAGCGAGCCGTCAGCTGAAGGCGTTCTCGCCGGTGAGCTCCTTTCCGATGATCAGCGTGTGCACCTCCTCGGTGCCCTCGTAGGTGAGCACCGATTCGAGGTTGGCCATGTGCCGCGAGACGGGATATTCAAGTGTGATGCCGTTGGCGCCGAGGATCGTGCGCGCGCTGCGCGCGATGTCGAGGGCGGCGCGCACGTTGGCCCGCTTGGTGATCGACACCTGGACGGGATGGAGACGACCCTGATCCTTCAGCGTGCCGAGCCGGTGCGCGAGCAGGCGACCCTGGACGATCGCGGTGGCCATGTTCGCGAGCTTCTGCTGGGTGAGCTGCATCGCGCCGATGGGCTTGCCGAAGGCGTGGCGCGCCTTGCTGTACTCGAGTGCCGATTCGAAGCATGCGCGCGCCGCACCCATGGCGCCCCAGCCGATTCCGAACCGGGCCTCGTTCAGGCACGAGAGCGGTCCGCGCATGCCGCTCACACCGGGGAGCACTGCGCTGTCGGGCACGCGCACCGAGTCGAACGACAGTTCGGACGTCACCGATGCGCGCAGCGACAGCTTGTTGTGCACGTCCGACGACGTGAAGCCGCGCGTTCCGCGCTCGACGAGGAAGCCTCGCACGCCCGCATCGGTCATCGCCCAGACAACGGCGATATCCGCCATCGAGCCGTTGGTGATCCACATCTTGGTGCCGTTGATGACCCAGTCACCGCCGTCGCGGCGAGCCGACGTGCGCATCGACGAGGGATCGGATCCAGCGTCCGGCTCGGTGAGACCGAAGCATCCGATCGCCCGTCCCGCCGCCATCTCGGGGAGCCAGCGAGCCTTCTGCTCGTCACTGCCGTAGGCGGAGATGGGGAACATCGCAAGCGAGCCCTGCACCGACACGAAGGAGCGCAACCCACTGTCACCCGCCTCGAGCTCCTCGGAGGCGACCCCATAGGCGGTCGCCGAGCTCCCTGCGCATCCGTAGCCTTGCAGATGCATCCCGAGAAGTCCCAGCGCCGCGATCTCGGGGATGAGCTCACGCGGGAACGTGCCCGCCTCGAAATGCTCGGGGATCACCGGCAGCGCGCGTTCGCGGACGAAGGCTCGCACCGTGTCGCGGATCAGACGCTCGTCATCGCCGAGCAGGTCGTCGACGGCGAAGAGATCTGACGGGACCAGCGCGCGCATGCGTGGAGCGCGCTCGGTGACGGCCATGCGCTCAGAGTACCCGGTCGGCTACGCGGCGACAGGCATTCCGGCGTCGACGAGCTGGCGACGAAGCACCTCGCCGCTCGCGAAGCCGACGTTGATCTCGGTCACCTGGCCCGCCGTATCGAGCACGATCGTGGTCGGAAGCGACATGACGCGATAGCGACGGGCGAGGTCGGGTTCGACAGCGATGTCGATCTCGCGGATCTCGATGCCCGGGTCGATATCGGCAGCAAGCGCTTGGAGCGCCGGCTTCTGGGCCGTATGGCAGATCGTGCAGGCCTCGCCGGTGAAATACAGGATGGATGGCAGCCGACCTCGGCTACCGGCGGGCTCGACGACATTCCCGACCAGCTCGCGCTGCCCACCCTGCTGGAGCCGAAGCACGAGCGCGACACCGCTGATGACCGCGATCGCGATGAGCGGCGCCAGGAGGAGGATCATCTCGCCGGTTCGCGGGTGAGCGGCAGCAACCCGACCCGCACCAGTTGGGCATACATGATGCAGCCGACGCAGATGTTGAATGCGAAGTTGAGAAAGGCGAGCGCGGCCACGATCCACGCCAGTGCCCATGCGACCAGCAGGAGGCCGGTGAAGACGAAGATGCTCGCCGCCACGAGAAACACGCCACCGACGAGCTGCGCGAACCGGTGCGGCGCCGGGTCCTCCTGGACCACCCGCGGCTTGACGATCGCCGCCGGCTTGAGCCAGCGGAGATAGAGCAGGCGGGGCACGTTGAACGAGGGGGACGCCACCGCTGCCAGCATCATCACGGCGAGGACGGGAAGGGCCCAGGCGGCCGGGTGATAGGCCAGCCCGATGACGTAGCCGACCACGATGAGGGTCATCAGGATCGCCTGATTCACCTTGAGGACGCTGCGGTCGAACGGAACGACAGCCATGACCTCGAAATCATACCGCGCAGGTCAGGTATTGCAGACCCGCCGACCCGAACACCGACGTGCGAGAGTCGGCGTCGTTCAGCCGCAGCCCTATGGAGGTGTCCGTGACGTCCGAAGGATCGTCCCGGCTCGGCCTCGACGATGTCCGCGCCGGCAGCGCCTATGAGGCGGCGCGCGCCGACGAGCGCCGCAGCGTCGCCGAGCTGAAGGGTGTCCGCAGGGTTCGGCTCAGCGACACCCTCGCCCTGGTCTTCGAGAACCGGGCCACCATCCGGTCCATGCTCGAGGAGACGCTGCGCACCGAACGGGTTGACGATGCGGATCGGATCGCCGGCGAGATCGCGGCGTTCAACGCGGTCGTGCCCGAGCCCGGCCAGCTCGGGGCGTTGCTCTTCCTTGAGGTGGCCGACCCGGCCGACCTCGCGGCGGCCGCCTCAGATCTGCAGCACATCGAGCACAGCATCTTTGTCGAGGTCGCCGGAAGCAGGACTCGGGGAATCCCCGAGGCGGTGGCACCTCCCGGGGAGAGCGCGCCCGCCCATTTCGTGCGCTTCAGCCTCGACCCCGACCAGCGGGCGGCGATCCTGACCGGGTCGCCCATCAGCGTGGGGACCGATCATCCCAGTCTGCGTGTGAGCGTCACCCTCGACAACGCACAGCGCCAGGCGATCGCGGCGGACCTGTAACCCGACGCTCGCCGCCTCACCCGGGGGCGCTGCTCCTGACCGCAACCTCCCGGTACACGGCCGCGGTCATCGCCGCGGTGTGCTCCCAGGTGTAGCCGGACGCCCGGTCGGCGCCGGCGTGACGCATGCGCGCGGCACGGACCGGCTCCCGGAGCACCGATTCGATGCCGTGGGCGAGCCCATCGGAATCGCCGGGGGGCACCAGGACGGCGACGTCAAGGGTCAGCTGGGGGAGGTTGCCGACCGCGGTGGCGACCAGCGGCGCCGCGCACGCCATCGCCTCGAGTGCGGTCAGACCGAAACCCTCATGCGTCGACGGCAGTACGACGACCGCGGCCTGCCGGTACAGCGACGCAAGGTCGGTGTCGTCGACCGGCCCGCAGAGCACCAGGCGCACGTGCCGCCGCCAGGCTTCGGCCGCGATGCGGTCAGCCTCCGGGCCGAGTGCGCCGGCGAGGGCGAGCGGAGGCCCGCCTCCGGGAAGCCGCTCCATCGCCTCGAGGAGGGTGTCGAGCCCCTTGCGTGGGTCGAGTGACCGCAGGCTGCCCACCCAGAGCACGAACGGCTCATCGAGACCCAGTGCCTCAGCCGTGCGCGCGTCGCGAAGCTTCGGCCGCGATGAGAACACGGGTCCGACCCCGAGCGGGATCACACGTATGCGGGCGGGGTCAAGACCGAGGGCAGCGATCGCCTCTCTGCGCGTGCTCTCACTCACCGCGATGATCGCGGCGCACGACCGGAGTGCCGGTGCGAGCACCGCCCCATAGAGGCGGCGGGCCGCTCCCCAGGCACCGGGAGCGACCGCGCTTCGCCACATCTCGACGTCGTGCAGCGTCACGACCTGGCGAGACATCGGAAAGCCGATGACCGGTTCCCCGCCAAGGCCATGCATCAGGTGCGGGTGCCGGGCGATCGCGTCCGAGAGTACGTGGGGCTGGGCGCGCAGAAACCGCGCGGGGCGTGCCTCACTCCACGGCGGCGACGTGGGGACCGAAGGTGTGACCTCCAGGTCGGGGACGGCGCGCAGCGCCTCGATCAGCTGGCTCGCGTACCGGCCGATTCCAGCGTCCCGGCGGCCGTCTCGCAGACAGCTCGCCTCGAGCAGGACGCGGAGAGGTCGCGGCATCGAGGCTTTGTAGCAGGCTCGGCGCTCGGCACCGCTGGCACAATGGATTTGATGCCCAACTCCCGTTCCATCATGCCGTTCACCGCCCTGGTCGGTCAGGATGCGATGAAGACCGCGCTGGTCCTCAACGCCATCAACCCGGGGATCGGTGGCGTGCTCATCCGGGGTCAGCGGGGCACCGCCAAGTCCACCGCGGTCCGGGCACTGGCGCGCCTCCTCCCGGAGATCGACGTGATCGCCGGGTGCCGCTATCGCTGCGATCCGGAGGCACCAGCGACCTGGTGCGACGATTGTCGCGCTCGCGCAGACGCCGGGATCGCCCCGGTCGTGGAGCGCCGGCGGATGCGCGTCGTGGAACTCCCGGTCAACGCGTCCGAGGATCGCGTCGTCGGCACCATCGACACTGAAGCTGCGATCAAGCTCGGCGAACGCCGCTTCGAGCCGGGGCTCCTCGCCGACGCCAACCGCGGAATCCTCTACGTCGACGAGGTCAATCTTCTCGACGATCACATCGTCGACGTCCTCCTCGACGCTGCCGCGATGGGGTGGAACGTCGTGGAACGCGAGGGCATCTCGTTCTCGCACCCGTCGCGCTTCATCCTCGTCGGGACGATGAATCCAGAGGAGGGGGACCTTCGCCCGCAGCTCCTGGATCGCTTCGGTCTCTGCGTCGACATCACCGGGCTCCGGGACCTCGACGAGCGTGTGCGCATCATGGAGCGCGATTCGCGCCGCAACCAGGACGGCGCTGCGCTCGAGAGCGAATTTCTCGCCAGCGAAGGTCAGCTCAAGGCGGTCATCGAGGAGGCGAAACGCCTGCTCCCGCGCGTGGAGATCCCCCCGACCATCGGCTGGTTCATCGCCCTGGTATGCATCGACGCCGGTGCCCTTGGCCATCGCGCCGACATCGTCGTGAGCAGCGCGGCCCGGACCGCGCGGGCGTGGGAGGAAGCCGAGAAGCTGGTGCGCGCGCGCAGCGCCGGACGACCGGCTGAGGCTGCCGGCAGACTCGTGGTCACCACCGCCGACGCCACCGCCGCGGCCGAGCTGGCGCTCGCCCACCGAAGGCGCAGCCGGCAGGACGGCGTGTCCCAGCCCGCCGGGGCCGCGGCCGAGCGGGTCCGGGAGCGGTTCGAGGAGATCGCCCAGGAGGCTGAGGCTGCGGTCGTGTCCGAGCAGGCCGCCGAATCAGGCGACCAGCCCCCGGATGACTCGGGAAGTGGCGAGGAGGGGGAGAGCCCGGGCCAGGTGCAGGGCAGCGACCAGGCCACCCAGGCGGTCACGCGCCGGAGCGCGGAGCAGCTCTTCGAGGGCGAGATCTTCCCGGTCCGCAAGATCGCCCTGCCCCGAGATCGCCGCAGCCGAGCGACCTCAGGCAAGCGGAGCTCCTCGCAGAGCAGCGACAAGCGCGGGCGCTACGTTCGGGCGACCCAGACCGAAAAGACCACCGATATCGCGTTCGACGCCACGATGCGCGCAGCCGCTCCGCACCAGGTCCGTCGCCGGGCCGAGACGCCCGCCGGCCGGGTTGGGCCCGCGCTCCACCTCGAACGCCAGGATCTCCGCCAGAAGGTCAGGCACCGCCGCACTGGAACGCTCATCGTCTTCGTCGTCGATGCGAGCGCGTCGATGGATGCCGAGCAGCGCATGCAGGCCACCAAGGGTGCCGTGCTGTCATTGCTGCGCGATGCATATCTGCGCCGCGACAAGGTGTCGCTCGTGGTCTTTTCCGGGCGGGCTGCGCGTGTCGTCCTCCAGCCGACCGCGTCGGTGGACCTGGCGGAGCAGCGGTTGCAGCGCCTCACCGTCGGCGGCACGACACCGCTGACGCATGGGCTGGTCGCGGGGCTGCGGATCGTGCGCACCGAGCGCTTGCGCGACCCGAGCGTCTATCCCCTGGTCGTGCTGATCAGCGATGGCCGCGGCAATATCTCGCTCTTCGGTGAGGAACCGCTCGTCGAGGCGCAGCGTGTCGCAGAACAGCTCGGTGCCGACGGCGTGCACATGCTGGTCATCGACTCGGCGCGCGATCACACCACGCGGCCGATGCCGCGTGTCGGAGGCCAGAGCCGGCCGCCCCTGTTCGGGGGCTATGGATTCAACGCCTGCCGTGACCTCGCCGACCGCGCCGGCGGCGAATATCTCGGGCTCTTCGACCTCTCCCAGGGCGCCATCGTCGAGGGCGTCGAGAAGTCGCTTCGAGGTCGCATGACACAATGAAACTGATGCAGACAGGCAGAAGCGTGTTCCCCTTCACCGCGATCGTTGGGCAGGATCTGATGAAACAGGCCCTGATTCTCAACGCGATCAACCCCGCCATCGGTGGCGTGCTGATTCGCGGTGAGAAGGGGACCGCGAAGTCGACCGCGGTCCGCTCGCTGACGAAACTGCTGCCAGGGCTTGACGTCGTGGCCGACTGTCGCTACGGATGCCCGCCGGATGATGCCGACCTGCAATGCATGGAATGCACCGAGCGCGTGGTGAGTGGGGAAACGCTTCCGCGCGAGCGCCGTCGCATGCGTGTCGTGGAGCTGCCGATCAATGCGTCCGAGGATCGCGTCGTGGGTGCGATCGACATCGAGGCTGCGATCAAGCGCGGCGAGAAGGAATTCGAGCCGGGCGTGCTCGCGGAGGCGAACCGCAACATCCTCTACGTCGACGAGGTGAACCTGCTCGACGACCACATCGTCGACGTCCTCCTCGACGCTGCTGCGATGGGTCAGAACACCGTCGAGCGCGAGGGAGTGTCGGTGTCGCACCCGTCGCGCTTCATCCTCGTCGGCACCATGAACCCCGAGGAGGGCGAGCTTCGTCCCCAGCTGCTCGACCGTTTTGGGCTGTGCGTCGATGTCGAGGGGATCCGCGATGTGCGCCAGCGCGTCGAGATCGTCGAGCGGCGCGAAGCCTTTGAAGAAGACCCCGCCGCGTTCACTGCTCGTTTCGAACCCGCCGAACATGCGGAAGCCGAGCGCATCGCACGGGCGATGTCGATGCTCTCCGACGTTGTGGTGGATCGCAACATTCTCGTGGCCATTGCCGCGCTCAGCATCGAGCTCGAGGTCGACGGTCATCGCGCTGACATCGTCACCCGCAAGGCGGCGCAGGCTCTCGCCGCGCACGAGGATCGATCCGCGGTCGGCATCGACGACGTCGAGCATGTTGCACCGATGGTGCTGGCGCATCGTGTCAAGCCCGGGCTCTCGGGAAGCCGCCGCGGATTGACCGATCTGGCGGAGATCCTGCGCACCGCGCACGACGGCGACGGCGCGCTGCAAGACTAGTACTCCCCTCCGTGATGCATGCGTCTTGACCGGATCCGCAACTTCAGCATCATCGCGCACATCGATCATGGCAAGTCGACCCTTGCGGATCGGCTGCTCGAGGCGACTGGGACGGTTGCCCTGCGCGATATGCAGGATCAGGTGCTCGACCAGCTCGACCTCGAACGCGAGCGCGGCATCACCATCAAGGCGCAGGCGGTGCGACTCGCGTACACGGCGTCTGACGGGATCGCGTATGAGCTGAACCTCATCGACACGCCTGGGCACGTCGATTTCGCGTACGAGGTGTCGAGGTCACTCGCCGCCTGCGAAGGTGCGTTGCTGGTGGTCGATGCGACCCAGGGTGTCGAGGCGCAGACGCTCGCGAACGTGTACCAGGCGCTCGAGAATCACCTCGAGATCATCCCCGTCATCAACAAGATCGATCTCGCCAACGCGGACCCGGAACTGGTCCGTCGTGAGATCGAGGAGGTCATCGGCATCCCCGCCGACAACGCCATCCTCACCAGCGCCCGTCAGGGAATCGGCATCCACGAGGTGCTCGAGGCGATCGTCAAGCACGTGCCGCCGCCCAGAGGCGACCCCGACGGGCCGCTGCGTGCGCTCATCTTCGATGCCAAATACGATCCCTACCGCGGGGTCGTCGTCTACGTTCGCATCGTGGACGGTCACATCGCCGGGGGCATGCGCATCCGGATGATGAACAACCGGAGCGAGTTCGTCGTCGACGAGGTTGGAGTCTTCGCACCGGCGATGTCGCCGGTCGACGAGCTGGCGTGCGGTGAGGTCGGCTATTTCATCGCATCCATCAAGAACGTTCGCGACAGCAAGGTTGGCGACACCGTGACCGACGCCGCCCACCCGACCACGCATCCGCTGCCGGGATACCGGGCGGTGACGCCGATGGTCTATGCCGGCATCTTCCCGGTCGATTCCGATGACGTCACCGACCTCAAGGAGGCGCTGCAGCGGCTCAACCTCAACGACGCGTCACTGGTCTTCGAACCGGAGTCGTCTGCGGCACTCGGATTCGGGTTTCGCTGCGGCTTCCTGGGCCTGCTGCACATGGAGATCGTGCAGGAGCGACTGGAGCGGGAGTTCAACCTTTCGCTGATCACCACGGCGCCGACCGTCGAGTACCGAGTCCGACTCCGATCCGGCGAGGTGATCGCGATCGACAACCCGGAGATGCTGCCCGACGCTTCGAACATCGAGGTGATCGAGGAGCCACGGACCAAGGCGACGATCATCGTGCCGAGCACGTACGTCGGCGCGATCATGGAGTTGTGCCAGGAGCGCCGCGGGGAGTTCCAGCACATGGACTACCAGCCGGGAGATCGAGTCGCGCTCACGTACGACCTTCCGCTCGGCGAGATCATCCACGACTTCTACGACCAGCTCAAGTCGCGCAGCCGCGGTTACGCGTCGCTCGACTATGAGATCACCGGCTTCCGCGCCGAGTCGCTGGTCAAGCTCGACATCCTCGTCGGTGGGCAGCGCGTCGACGCGCTGAGCATGATCGTCCACCGCGACCGGGCGAACGCGCACGGCCGGAAGCTGGCCGAGCGTCTTCGCAAGCTGATCCCCCGTCAGCTCTTCGAAGTCCCCATACAGGCGGCCATCGGTGGCAAGATCGTCGCCCGTGAGACCGTTTCAGCGATGCGCAAGGATGTGCTCGCCAAATGCTACGGCGGGGACATCACGCGGAAGCGCAAGCTGCTCGAGAAGCAGCGCGAGGGCAAGCGGCGCATGAAACGGGTGGGCAACGTGGAAATTCCCCAGGAGGCATTCATGGCTGTGCTCAAGATGGACGAGCAGTAGGTGGACGTCTGATGCCACGGCCGAACCCACCCCGCAAGCGTCCGCGCCGGCGCCCCGATTCCGTCGAACGCTCGACGCGCGCGGAGGTCTCGCTTGCCAAGCAGACCGCCCAGGTCAAGGAGAAGAACGGCGGTGACGGCAAGCAGCCGAACGCGAAGTCGCAACCCGCCGCCAAGGGCCGTCCGGCGCCCAAAGGCGGCGCCGCGGCGCGCGCGCGGCGCATCGACGAACCGTTCGTCCCCTGGGCCAAGCGCTCCTATCTCGTTCTGATCGCGCTGCTCTTCGTCGCCGAGGTCGCGGTCGGTTCGGCGGCGTATTTCACGCTCGCCACTCCGCGGCCGGCGTTCGGTCTCTACGTTCTCGGGGTCACCTACAACCCTCTGGTGCCGGTCGCTGCAGCACTCGTCGCGGCGCCACTCGCGAAGTTCATCACCAAGGAGCCGCGCTCGCTGCGCTTCATGGAGTCGGTGATGGCGGGGATCATGCAGTACTTCGTCTGGCTGGCCCTGTTCGTGGCACTCACGTTCCTGATCGGCGGCTTCGCGTCCACGAAGACCTCAGCAGCCACGGTCTCCACCCCGGCCGCCGTGATCGGGCTGATCGTGATCGGGATCCTCAGCTACGTGGGCACGTTCTACCTGTATCCGGCGCTCTACAGGTTCATGCGCCGCCGCCCACCGCCACGACCCGTCAAGACTCCGAAGCCCGAGGCGGCCAAGCCGAGCTCGAAATCCATCGTCGACAGGATGGACGAGGCGTCGGCACGCGACTCGCAGGCAAAGGACTCGACATCCTGACCACGACATTCGACGACGTGCGCTCGTTGTACCTGCACATCCCGTTCTGCGAACGGAAATGCGAGTACTGCGACTTCACGAGCGTCGCCGGTGCCACCGGGTCGGTCGCGTACATGGATGCCCTGGGCGCCGAGGTGCGCCGTCTGGGCGATCGCCTGGGCGGGCTGACCCTCGACACCGTGTTCATCGGAGGAGGGACGCCATCCCTGGTCGAACCAGAGCTCCTTGCAGGTCTTGTGGCAACCGTTCGGAGCACATTCTCGGTCGCCGATGGCGCCGAGGTGACCATGGAAGCCAACCCGTCGAGCATCACCGCCGCTCGCGCACGCGTGTGGAAGGCTGCCGGCGTGAACCGGATCAGCATCGGCGTGCAGAGTCTGGAGGCCGACGCGCTCCGTTTTCTTGGACGGGTTCATGACGCCGGTCGCGCCATCGACGCGATCGCCGAGGTGCGCGAGGCGGGCTTCACCTCGATCAACTGCGATCTCATCTACGCCGTCCCGGGCCTCGGGGACATCCGCTGGCAGCGCACCCTCGAGCGTGTGGTCGCGGCGGGCCCAACCCATGTCTCGTGCTATGAGCTGACCGTGGAGCCCGGGACGCCGCTGCACACCCGCGTGCGACGCGGGCTCGTCAGACCGGTCGCGGGCGCCCGCTCGATTCGCCAGCACCACATCGCCGTCGAACTGCTGGCACGTGCCGGCTACGACCAGTACGAGGTCAGCAACTTCGCCCTCCCTGGCGAGGAGTGCCGCCACAACCTCGTCTACTGGCGTAACGGGTACTACGCCGCTGCGGGTGTCGGGGCCCACGGTCACCTTCCGGCGGCCGCGGCTGCGGCGATCGGCCTCGATGTCGAACCGGGTTCGGTCTCGGTCCGCCACTGGCACGGGCGGGGTATCGCCGCCTACGGGCGGGCGATCCGGGCCGGCGAGCTCCCCGTGGCCGGCTCGGAGCCTGTCGCTCCTGAGATGCGCGAGGAGGAGCGGGTGATGCTCGGGTTGCGCCTTCGCGAGGGGGTGAGCGTCAGCCCCTCGAGCCTGGACGAGGCGCGTTCCCTCGAGGGTCTCGGGCTCGTGGCGATCGACGGCGATCGGGTCCGGGCCACCGCCCGGGGCGAGGCGCTGCTCAACCAGGTGACGCTCCGCCTGGTAGGCGATCGAGCCGCCTAGCTGGTAGGCTTAGCAGTCAACACTGACGAGTGCTAAAGCGCCGGCGACCGGCCGCGACCGCACCGTCGCCTCTGGCCAGACGTGCAACATCCAGTTCCCCTCGATCAGCGCAAGCAGCAGATCCTCAAGGCCGTGGTTGCGGACTACACCCGAACCGGCGTGCCCGTCGGGTCGGCGTCCCTTGCCATCCATCTCGCCACCTGGTCGTCGGCCACGATCCGCAACGAGCTGGCAACGCTCAGCGAGGTCGGCTACCTCATCCAGCCGCACACGTCGGCTGGGCGCGTTCCCTCGGACCTGGGCTATCGCTACTACGTCGACTTCCTCATGGACGAGGAGGACGTTCCGGCTGCGGTCCGCCGTCAGGTTGACCCGTACTTCGCGGTGATGCCCACGGGGGTCGAGGACATTCTCGAGATCGCCGCGACCGCCCTCGCCCACGCAGCCGACGCCGTGAGCCTGGTCACCGCACCGCGTGCGCTGGGCGTCCGCGTCAAGCACCTCGATCTCGTGAAGCTCAAT
The DNA here is from genome assembly GCA_044450385.1 of Candidatus Dormibacteria bacterium. Classification (GTDB taxonomy): domain Bacteria; phylum Chloroflexota; class Dormibacteria; order Aeolococcales; family Aeolococcaceae; genus Palsa-851. The sequence continues at coordinate 2,181 of JBIOIZ010000024.1, read as the reverse complement.
GACGCCCAGGCGCTGCTCGTGCTCGTGCTTGAGGGCAACCTGGTTCGCCAGCAGGCGCTCAACCTGACCGCGCCCACCGACCAGACGGTGCTCAGCGCGATCGCCGCCGGGCTCAACGCAGTCGCCGTCGGCCTCAATGCGGCCGAGATGTCGAGACTGCCCGAGTCGGTCGGCGAGCATGCGTCGCTCGAGCGTGATCTGCTCATCCAGATCGTCGCCTTCATGACCGTCTGCGACGCTCAGCAGGACACCCTCATCCTCCACGACGGCGTTCGCAACCTGCTTCGCCAACCCGAGTTCGGCGACGTCGAGCTGCTGCAGCAGGTCATCGAGGTGGTGGAGGAGGAGCGCATGCTCGCGGCACTGCTCAGCGCAGCCGATCTCGACCACGGTATCCAGATCATGATCGGCAGAGAGAGCGGCATGGCCGAGCTCTCGCGGTGCAGCCTGGTGCTCACCACGTATCGCGCCGGGGCGGAGCGCCGCGGCACCATCGGCGTCCTTGGCTCCACGCGGATGCCCTACGCGCAGGTCGGACCTCGCGTGCGATACGTGGCCCAGCGGATGGGACGAGCCGTCGGGCGTGCTTTGAGCTGACCTTGGGCATAGTGAGCGGATGACGACGGAAGAACAGAACCCCACTGACACGGGCGCCTCAGCGGAGCCCGAGCCGGAGGAGGCCGCCGCCAAGGAGCCGGATGAGCGTGACGCGCGCTACCTCCGCCTGGCCGCCGACTTCGAGAACTTCAAGCGCCGCAAGGGCCAGGAGCTTGCCGACGCGCGGCGTTATGAGAGTGAGGACGCCGCTGTCGCGCTGCTCCCGGTGCTCGACAACCTCCGGAGGGCTGTCGAACACGCGAGCGAGGCGGGTGCCGAGGACTACTTCGTGAGCGGCCTGCAGCTCGTGGTCCGCGAGTTCGAGACCGCCCTCGAGCGCCTCGGGGTCGTCCCGGTGCCCGCGGCCGGCGAGCGCTTCGACCCGGCGATCCACGACGCGATCGCGGCGGACGAATCCGATGAGGTCGAGGAGGACACCGTCGCCGCCGAGCTCGTCCCCGGTTATCGCCTCCACGACCGCCTCCTCCGGCCCGCGATCGTCCGCGTCGTCCGTCCCCGGACCCCCGCCGCCGACAGCTGATCGATGGCGACGATCAAGCGCGACTACTACGAGGTGCTCGGCGTCGCCCGCACGGCGACGCCGGAACAGCTGAAGGCCGCGTATCGCAAGCTCGCGATGCAGTACCACCCGGACCGCAACAATGGCGACAAGGGCGCCGAGGAGCAGTTCAAAGAGGTCGGTGAGGCGTACTCGGTGCTGAGCGACCCGCAGAAGCGGCAGCGCTACGACGCCTTTGGCCACGTTGCCGATGGCCCGCAGCCGGACTTCGGCAACTTCTCGTTCGACTCGGCCTTCGACCTCTTCGACATGTTCTTCGGCGGCGGCGGACGCCGCCGTGCCCACACCGGCCCACAGCGCGGCGACGACCTGCGCATGAACATCGAGATCACCTTCGAGGAGGCGGTGTTCGGCGCCAAACGCACGGTCGAGGTGCCGCGGGCGACGCAGTGCACGGAGTGCAGCGGCTCGGGGGCCAAGCCGGGCACAAGCGCCACGCAGTGCGCGACGTGTTCCGGCAGCGGGCAGGTGCGCCGGACAATGCAGTCGATCTTCGGTCAGGTTGCCAGCGTCACACCGTGTCCGACGTGTCACGGCGAGGGGCAGGTGATCGCCGACCCGTGTCCCGTGTGCCGTGGACAGGGCCGCATCCAGGGCCGGCACACGGTCGAGGTCACGATTCCCGCGGGTGTGGACGACGATGTCACGCTGCGCCTCACCGGTGAGGGTGAGCCGGGGCCGCGTGGGGGACCCTCCGGTGATCTGTACCTGGGCTTCCGCGTCAGGCCACATCCCAACCTCGTGCGACGTGGCCAGGACCTGCTCTACGAGCTCCCCGTGTCGGTGCCGCAGGCGGTGCTCGGCGACACCATCACCATCGCGACCGTCGACGGCGAACACCCGGTCGAGGTGCCTCCGGGCACGCAGCCGGGACGCCAGATCAAGGTCCATGGGTTGGGGGTGCCGCACGTTCGCACCGGGCGACGCGGCGATCTCATCTGCGTCGTGCGCGTGGTGGTGCCGAGCCATCTGTCGCACGAGGACCGCACGCTGTACGAGCAACT
>JBIOIZ010000023.1:0-35689 GCA_044450385.1 Candidatus Dormibacteria bacterium | reverse complement strand
GATCACGCTGACGCACGTCATCACCAACAGCGCTTCAGGCTGTGCGATCGCAGCGCCGGCGCCGAGCCTGCCTGCCGCCCTGCGCTCGCTCGGTGGTTTTGACCAGTCGTTCGACGCGAGCAATCCCAATGAACTGGCCCGGGTGGGACAGAACGCGGCCGCCGCGGTGATGCCGAACCTCGACGGCGCGAGCGCGCAGCGACCCGTGAACGTGGCGGCGGCCGTCACCGGGCAAGCGGCAGCGGTGGTGGTGCCGCTCACCGCTCAAGCGTCGACTGGCGGCGTGCGACTGGTCGGGCTCGTGTCGTTCTACGTCGGCTGCGGCGGGCGCGCGTACTTCGGATCGGTCGCGAATATCGCGTCGCTGGGACCGTCGAGCGCTCTGGCGTTCCCCACGGTGGGGGAGAGTGCAGCGGCGCAGCAACTCGCCACCTCGACCCCGCAACTCGTCTACGCGACCTCGCCGTTCATGCCCGAATGGCGCAACACGCAATCCGGCGAGACCATCTCGGCGGGCGAGTAACACCCGGTCGCCCCATATACTCAATCGCTCCATGAACACGAATTTCGACTGGTCCAGCGTCGAACCGAAATGGCGGGAGCGCTGGAGCGAGCTCCGAGTCGGACATGCCGATGTCAAAAGCGCCAAGCCCGCATTCGTCATCGCGCTCCCGCCCCCGAACATCACCGGCGTGCTGCACATGGGGCACGCATCGACGTTCTCCATCCAGGACACCGTGTGCCGCGAGCGGCGCATGCGGGGCTACGAGGTCGAATGGGCTCCGGGGACGGATCACGCGGCGATCGCCACGCAGAACGTCATCGAGCGTCAGCTCGCTGATGAGGGTCTGACCAAGGAGGCTTTGGGCAGGGCCGCGTTTCAGACGCGCGTCGACGCCTGGTACGAGGAATACGGCGGACGCATCATCGAACAGATGCGGCGGATGGGATACACATGCGACTGGGAGCGTTTGCGTTTCACCCTCGACGAGCAGTACGTGCATGCGATCAGGCTCGTGTTCAAGACGCTTTTCGACGAGGGGCTTGTGTATCGCGGTCCGCGAATCGTCAACTGGTGTCCCTACTGTCGCTCGGCGATCAGCGATGAGGAGATCGACTGGCGCGAGCAGACCGACACGCTCTACTACCTCAAGTATCCGGTCGAGGGTGGCCAGAGCATCACGGTCGCGACGGTGCGCCCGGAGACGATGCTCGGTGACACGGGGGTTGCAGTCGCGCCCGGTGATCCACGCTACGCGTCGCTCATCGGCAAGCACGTGACGCTGCCGCTCACCTGGCGGGTGGTGCCGATCTTTGCCGACGAAGCGGTGCGACCCGAATTCGGCACCGGTGCGCTCAAGGTGACACCCGGCCACGACCCGACCGACTACGAGATCGGGGCGCGTCATTCTCTGCCCATCGTCAATGTCATCGCCCTCGATGGCACCATGGACGTGCCCGCGCTTCCGCAATTCCATGGCATGCCGGTCGAGGAGGCGCGGACTGCCGTGGCAGAGGCGCTTCGCGCACTGGGTGTGCTTGTCAAGGAGGAGCCGTATACGCATGAGGTCGGTCACTGCGACCGAAGCGGCACCGTGCTCGAGCCACTGGTCAGCGAGCAGTGGTGGGTTCGCATGGCGTCGCTTGCCGCTCCGGGAATCGGCGCCGTCGAAAGTGGTGAGATCACCTTCCACCCGGCCCGATACACCGACGTGTACCTGCACTGGATGCGCAATATCAAGGACTGGTGCATCAGCAGGCAGATCTGGCTGGGACACGCGATTCCGGTGTCGACGTGTGGCAATGGACATCGGTTCGCGTGGATCGACCCGCCGACCACATGCCCAGAGTGCGGCAACACCGCGCTGACCGACGATCCCGATGTGCTCGACACCTGGTTCAGCAGTGGTCTCTGGCCATTTGCAATCTTCGGGTGGCCTGAACTGACACCGGACCTCGAGAGGTTCTACCCGACCGACCTTCTGGTCACTGGGCGCGACATCATCTTTCTCTGGGTCTCCCGGATGATCATGAACGGCATCAAGTTCACAGGCCGAATCCCCTTCAGCGATGTGCTGATCACGAGCACGATCCAGGCGACGGACGGCTCGCGCATGAGCAAGTCGAAGGGCAACACGGTCGACCCCCTCGACCTCGCGGACAAATTCGGCGCCGACGCCGTGCGCGCGTGGGCCGCGGCGGTGTCAACCAGCGTCCAGGACATGCGCTTCGACGAGGACCGGATCGCCTCGTACCAGCGATTTGCCAACAAGCTGTGGCAGGTGACCAGCGGATTCCTCGTCGCCAAGGTCGGCAACGGGTCGATCGCCGATCTCGATGTCCATCCACCCAAGCCGGAAACGCTGCGACCTGAGGATCGCTGGATGCTCGCCGAGCTTGTCGGAGCGGTGCGTGCCTGCGATGCCGGGTTCAGCGCCTACCGATTCCACGAGGCGGTCGACGCGCTGTACGACACCACCTGGCATTCCTTCTGCGACTGGTACATCGAGATCATCAAGCTGCGTCTCGCAGATGCCGGCGACCATGAGTCGCGCCGCGCTGCCATATGGACCGCCGTCACGACGCTCGACGTGCTCCTGCGCCTGCTCCACCCGTTCATGCCGTTTGTGACCGAGGAATGCGCGCAGCAACTCCCCAACGCGGCGCCCACGCTGCAGCGGCGTTCGTGGCCCGCGGAGGACCCGCTGTGGAACGACGCCGAAACCACGGCCGCACACGAGGAGATCGCCGAGGCGATCGAGCTGGTGAAGCGGATCCGAGCGCTCGGCCACGGTCACAGGGTCCCGCGGGGCGCGCGCGATCGGATCAGGATCGTGGTGCGAACCGCTGATCGCAGCGGCCCGAGCCAGCACATCACGCGCCTCATCGCCGGTCTCGTGCCGGCGACAGTGGTTGAGAGCCACGAGCACGGCGTCGATCCGGTGGTGGTTGTATCGGGTAGGCTCCACGCCGAGGTGGTGATCGCCGACACCGCCGCCGACGCCAGTACGACCGCACGTCAGATCGGCCTTCTCGAGGCAAACGTGTCGCGGCTCCAGGCACAGCTCGCCAACCCGGCGTTCGTGAACGGGGCACCGGCCCAGGTCGTGGACGAAGCGCGCCGGCGGCTCGCCGAGGCGAGCGCACAGCTGGAGCTGTTGCGCAGTGGTTCGGCAGGAGGACGAATCGATGCTGCTGGTTGACCTGGGGACGCTGCTCACGGGGATCGTGGTCGTCGTCGTCGCCTATCTGGTAGTGTTGTGGCTGGCGCTTGCCTTCTACGTGGTTCGCGACGCACGCCGGCGCACGACGTCACCTGGCTTCACGCTCTTCGCGATGCTGCTCGGCTTCGTCCCGCCGTTCCTCGGTGCGCTCATCTATTTCATGGTGCGGCCGCCGCTCACCATGGAGCAGGTGCGATCGCTCGCCATCGAGGAGCAGGTGCTGCTCGAGCCGCCGGTCGAGGGAGTGCCGACCCGCCCGTGCCCGACCTGCGGGCGGGAGATCGAGCAGGAGTTCATCCTCTGCCCGTACTGCCGGACCCAGTTCGCCCGGCGGTGCACGGGGTGCGATCGCAGCCTCCGCCTCGGATGGGGCGTCTGCCCGTACTGCGCCACAGAGGTCGGAGCGCCGGCGCTGGCCCGCACCGGGAGGTAGCGGCCCGATGCTGGGCAGTGGGCTCCAGCTGGCGCTGATTCCCGCGCCGCTGATCGCGGCGGCGATCGTTGTGTTCGCGCTCCGGCCCGATCAAGCGCGCGCGGCGAGGGCTGCCGCAGGAGCCGGCATCGCTGCAACCATCGCGCTCCTCGCCGTCGAGGTGGTCTTTCTCAACGGAAGCGGCCGCATCGAGGCATCTCTGGGGACGCCGGTGAGCGGGGTCGCGTACCTGCTCAGGCTCGATCTGCCCGGTGCGACGCTCGGCCTGGCCGCGGCTGTGGCCGGACTTCTGCTCCTCCTCGAAAGCGATCGTCGAACCCGCGAGGTGAGCGCGCTCCTGGTGTGCCTCACGGGCACGGTCGTCGCAGCGCTCGCAGGCAACGTGGTGATGCTCGCAGGCGGCGTTGAGATCGCCGGTGTCGGCACGTTGCTCATGACCAGCGCCGTCCGGGGTCGAGCCGGGCGAGGCGGGCTTCTGGCGATCGGCATCGATCACCTTGCATCGCTGGGCTTGGTGGTAGCGGCCGTCCAGCTCCTCAGCATCACCGGGACGACCGACTTCTCGGTCATTCCAGCCGGAGCCGTCGGAGCGTCGGTCGTCGGGCCGTGGGCTGTGGCGGGCGTTGTTCGTCTCCTCTCGCCCTCGTTTGTTCCGATTCGCGGCAACAGAATCCCAACTGCGGCGTGGGCGACGACCGGTGCGATCCCATGTGGGGCGATCGTCCTGCTCCGGCTCCGCGAGGCTGCAGGCGGTCCACTCTCCGAACCGATCACGATAGGGCTGGCGGTCGTGGGCGGTGTCGCCGCGATCGCGGCGGTCATCGTTGCCCTGCGCTGTTCCGGCACGCCGGTGGTCGCGGGCCGTGCGCTCTGCGTGGTCGCAGCCGCTCCGGTCGTCGCGCTCACGGGCGTCGCGGGACCATCTGCGAGCGCTGCGGTCGCCGCCGGCATCTGCTCGGTGATGCTGGTCACGGCATTGACCCCGGCGTGGGAGCACGTCGGTCGCGGGACAGGCGGACGAGCCCTGGCATCATTCGGCCTCGGCGCCGCGGGGTCGCTGCCGATCGGATTCGGCATCACCGCGCTCATCCTCGAGCTTTCGGCGGCGGTCTCGATCGGCCGACCGGGAGCCGCACTCCTCGCCGCCCTGGGCATCGCCGGCATCCTCGGCGCCGCCGCTGCCGTCCGGGCCGCTTCGCGAATCCTCATGTCGGAGGGGGATGCCGGGAGCGACCGGTTCCCGTCGGTTCTCGGCGCGGTCGCCGCCGTTGTCTCCCTCATCGCGGCCGTGGTGCCGGGGACGGTGGCGACATCGGTGCTCGTGGCGCTGAACTCTGGCGGGCTCACGGAACCAATCGGGGCTGCGGCGATCCGCACGCAAGCCGGCGACTGGGCCGGCGGGTATGTCGTGGTCGCGTTCGTCATCGTGGCAGCCGGCGTCTGGGCGTTCGCCACCCTGGCCGGCTGGTCGCCGGCGCCGCCGGCTCCCGGCGAGGGGCCTCAGGCGACAGCGACCCGTGCCATCAGGCTCGGCGTTGCTCGCCGGCTGCGCCCCGTGGCGGTTCGTGGCAACTCGTGGCTGCGTGAGACCGATGACTGGCTCGTGGTGCAGCCCCAACTCGTCGTGGTCCTCGGAGGATCGATCCTGGCCATCGTGCTGCTCCAGCTGATCCACTGATGGGCGTTTCGGCGCCGCTGCTCTCAGCCGCGGGCGTGGTTGGTGCGGTGGTCGCGATGATGGTGGATGGAAGGCGAGCGGTCGCGCTCGCCGTGGTATTCGTCGCGGCGGGCCTGGCGCCGACCGCCGCCACCTTCGGCGGCGGCCCCGGTGTCGCGGTGCTCGGCGTGTCTGCCATCGCTGCGGTGCTGCTCGCCTGGGCGGGAGGCCTCGGCGGGCGGGCGCTCCCCTGGCTGTCCCGGCTCGATCCGACCATCCCGGCCTTCGCACCAGCGGACCGGCTCTTCGGTCCGCGCAGCAGCCGCGCCTTCGGAGCGGCCGCCGCGATCCCGGTTGCCTCATGGGTGAGCTTCAACGTTCCGATCGGCCAGGTCACTGCGGTCGAGGGACTGCTCTTTCCCATCGCATATGCCTGGAGCTGCGGGGTCATACGGCTGCTGGTCGCCCGGACCCTGGAGGACCTCGCGGTTGGGGTCGCGATGGTCAGCGTGGCCACAGGAACCGCGTGGTTGCTGCGCAGCGGAACTGATTCATTTCCCGGGGCGGCGCTCGCGTGTGTCCTCGCACCACTCTCCGCATTGCTCGCCGGATGGCTGAACGGACGCAGCTCCCGTCACGCCCGTCCGCTGGTGGAGCACGAGGCGTGAATCCCCTCGTTATTGCCGCGGCATGGTTGGTTCTCGGCCTTGCAGCGCCGGTCCTGCTCCGGCGGCGGACGGCACGGCTCGTGGCGGTCGTGCCCCTGGTCGGCGCGGGATTGACGCTGCTGGCCGCGCGATCCACGACGCCGGCGGTACCGCTCGGCGGCTTCAGCGGGATCAGCGGGCTCGATAGGGCCGGCCAGGGGCTGCTCATCCTCGCGGGTCTCTCGATGGGATTGGTGATCCTGCTCCAGCCGTCGCTCGACGTTTCGCTCGGGCGAACAATCGGAGTGGTGGGGGCGGCCGCCACCGTCGTCATGGCCAGCAGTGACCCCCTGGTGACCGCCGTGACCCTGACCGCCGCGATCGCGACCCTGGTCCTGCATTGGATCGGTCTCTCGCCAGGAAGAACCACGCTGGCCGCCGGGCGCGTGGCGGGGACGGGGACCGTCGCGTTGCTCGCCGCCTCTCCGTTTCTGCCACTGACCGGCTTCACGACGGGGGATCGCCCGGTCGTGGTCGCCGCATTGCTGGCCACGGGCACAGCCGCGCTGCTCGCCGTCTATCCACTGGGAGGCTGGGCGGCCGGGATCATCGGATCGCTCAAACCGGCGGACGTCGCCCCCTGGATGATCCTGCTCGTGCCGGTCGTTCTCCTCCTCGCTGAGCGAATTCCGGGTGGTGTCCTCGGCGATGGGAGCCCGATCTTCGAGCACGTTCTGCTCGTGGTCGGGCTCGGCAGCGCCGTCTGGGGTGGCTTCTGGGCGGTTCGTGGCCCGGGCGCAGCGCGTTACGGACGTGTCTTCATGGCGGATATCGCGCTCTGCGTCGCCGCGGTGGAAGGCGCGTCCGTGTCCCCCGCGATCACCGGCGCCCTCATCATCCTGGTCACCCACCTGATCGTTGCGCCGATCCTTCTTCGATCTGATGAGGCGGCCCTCCTGTGGCCAAGGCGGGTGGCGTGGGCGTTGCTCAGTGGCGTCCCGCCCTCTCCGACCTTCTGGGGCCGCCTGCTGCTCCTCGAGGCCCTCGCCGCGGGGAATGTCGGATCGACGATTGCCGCAGTGGTCGCGATGGTGGCCATCTTCATCGCCGCAGTGATGGCGAGCTCGACGAGGGTTCGGGTCAGGCGAGCGACCGGCTGGGGGCGCGCCGGTGAACTCGTCGCATGGCTGCTCGTCGCGGCGGGCATCGCCGCCGGACTGGCGCCGCAGTCATTCACCGGCTTCGTGTTCGGGCACTGAAGGGATGGACCCTCTCGGCCTGCTCCTCGAAGTCGTGGCCCTTGCGGCATATCCCGGCGGCCTCTTCCTGGCGGTCATGGCATGGATCACCTATCGAGGAGCCGGATTGGAGCGAGGCGCCGGGCTCGACCTGCGCGGCCTCGTCGCGATTGCCGCCGCGGTCGTTGCCGCCGCCATGGCGCCGTTGCCGGGGACGCCGGCCGCATCGCTCCCGCCGCCTGGGGGGGCGACGCCGAACCTGATCGCCGCAGTCATCCTCATCGTGGCGGCGGGGTCACTGGTTGCTCCGCAGCCATGGTCGTCGCGTCGCCGGGTCCTGCTGGGCTTTGGGGGCATCGCGCTCGTCGTGCTCGGCCTCGTGGCCAGCTCGTTTTCGACGACAGCCATCTCGGGAACGGCCGGTGCAGCGAATTCCGCTGCCCGCATCATGGCTGTGGTTGCGGCCCTCGTCGCCATGCCCCTGGTGGTGAAGCCGCACGTGGCCGCCGCTTCCGGGGCGGCCCGCGCGACGGTGACCGCTGCGTCGCTCGAGGTGGTGCTCGTCATCGTCATTCCGCCCGCCCAGCAGTGGCCGGTGGCACCGCTTTGGGTTGTGGGCCTGGTCGCGGCGGTGGCGGCGTATGCGTTGCTGTTGCGACTTTCGCGAGCTGCCGTCCAGAGGGAGCATGCGTCGCTGGTGGCGGCCGCCTGCCTGTGCTCAGTTGCAGCAGTGGCGACCACCGTGATCGCCTCGCGCCCGTAAGGCATTGTGCGCGAACGCCGACTTCATCAACTCGGGGCTGCATCGCGGTGCTAGCATGGAACGTGAGTTGGCGCGAGATTTTGATGCGGCTGTTGCGCGCGTGACCGCCACGTGATTGGAATTGTTCTCGCGTCCAGGTCGCCTCGCCGGCGCGAGTTGCTGACCCGGGCGGGGATCCGTTTCCGGGTCATGGAGCCCCCCGAGGACGTTCCGCTGCCCGCAGGCGTCAGCGCGGAGCTGGCCGTGCAGCTGGTCGCTCGACAGAAAGCCGTCGCTGTGTGCAAGCTCGTGCCCGCAGGGACGTACGTCCTCAGCGCTGACACGATCGTCGTCGGGCCTCGCGGACCCCTCGGCAAGCCGCGGACGCCGGAGATCGCCCGGGAAATGCTCAACGACCTGCGCGGCAAGCGCCACACGGTGCTCACCGGTGTCTGCGCGATGTGCACCGAGAGTGACCATGAGGCACTCGGTGTCAGCCGGTCCGCGGTCAAGTTCTGCGACTTCTCTGACGACGCGCTCGACATGTACGTGGCTTCGGGCGAGCCCCTCGACCGTGCCGGCGCCTATGCGATCCAGGGCGGCGGCTCTGATTTCGTCGAGGCCGTGGCCGGACGGATCGACACGGTGATCGGTCTCGATGTCGGCTTGGCGCTGCGCCTTCTCGGTGAGATCGGTTACCCCGATCCGCTGCCGAGAACCACCGACATCATGCTGACCGCGACGCGGCAGCGGCGTCCGCTTGCGCCGCTTCGCACCGCCAGCAGGGTCTGACCGTTTCGCGGAGTGGAAAGGTGCGGGCACTGGCGTCGCACCTGGCCGGCATCCTGGCGCTCTCGATGCTGGCGCCCGTGGCGCTCTTCATGACCGCATGCAGCGCCGAACCCGCGCAGCTCTCGGTGACGCTCGGCTCCACCTTCGGGGCTGCGTACACGCCTGGGACGACCGATGCCGACTTCGTGGTGACCGTGCAGAACCTTGGTCCCGGCAACGCATCGGGCGTCGTCATCCATGCCCTGATGCCGGCGTCATTTCAATATGCGGTGACGAACACGATCACGACGTCTGGGGCAGCGCGGACCACACCCGAGGACGCGCAGGTCGGCGTCTCCAATCCACAGTGGGGTGTCTGGTCGCTCTCGTCGCCGACGGCGCCGAACGGGCAGACGCAGTACGCATCGATAACAATCAACTTCGCCGTCGACATCACCGCGCATCCCAACACATACTCACTTGCAGCCGAGGTGGTGGATGACAGTCTCACCGACACGGTGCAGAGCCGTCCGATTCAGGTTGCCGTCAACGAAGCGCCGCAGCTCGCGGTGACCGCATCGGTCGGCCCCACCACGGTCCATCCCAACGGTCAGGTCACCTATCGGGTCACCGTCACCAACAAAGGCACCGGGATTGCTCCCACCGTCGACGTGCTCGTGACCCTGCCTCCCGTGCTCCAGTACCAGTCGACCATCCTGCCGTTCGGGGGGAACTCATCACAGGAGTCACTGATCTCCCCGGTGAAGGGCGCGTACCTGGTCTTCTACGGCGGCTTCGAATTACCTCCGCAGACATCGCTGGGGCCGGGCACGCTCACCATCGAATTCATCGCGCAGTGCATCCCCAACCCGGGCAAGGGCGTGTTCCCGATTCAGGTCGCCGTCACCGACGCTGCCCGCGACCAGGTGAGCGTCGCCAATGCGGCCCCGCTCAACGTCTTCAGCGCCTAGCTTGGGCGGGTCGTTGGAGGCCTGTCATCGGGCGCACGTGGTAACCTCGGGTATCGCGACCGGTATCAGCCGGCGTTCCTCAGTGGAGTGAACCCGCTCCCGGCGAGAGAGGCAGATGTACGCAATCCTTCAACACGGCGGTCACCAGTACCGTGTCGCTTCCGGCGACCGGATCCTTGTCGACCGCATCCCGGTCGAGGTCGGATCGACGGTGACGCTCGAGTCCGTCCTCCTGCTCGGCGATGGTGCCGAGTCTGATGTCGCCAAAGGATCGCCTCTCCAGGCATCGGTCACGGCGACCGTGATCGCGCACCGGCGCGGTCGCAAGATCCGCGTGTTCACCTACAAGCCGAAGAAGCGCCACAGGCGCACCCTCGGCTACCGCAGCCAGCTCACCGAGCTGCTCATCGACGAGGTCGGGCGCGGCAAGGCCGAGACCAGGCCGAAGGCCGCTGCACCAAAGCGTGCAGCAGCACCGAAGGCGGCTTCCAAACCTGACCCGATCGAGGCGAAGGCCGAAGCCATCGCCACCGAAGCCGAGGCGGTGGCGGTCGCAGCCGAGGAGGCCGTGGCTGAGCTCGCAGTCGCCGAGGAGGCCGTGGACGAGGCGATCGCCGCTGACACGGAAGCGGCTGTGGCTGAGAAGCCGGCCGCACCGAAACGAGCACGGACACCCAAGCCAAAGAAGGACCCAGGCGATGGCGCATAAGAAAGGCGGCGGGAGCTCCCGCAACGGACGCGACTCCAAGGCGAAGCGTCTCGGCGTCAAGCGCCACACCGGCGAGGTGGTGCTCGCGGGCACCATCCTGGTGCGTCAGCGCGGCACCAAGATCCTCGCGGGCGAACACGTGGGTGTGGGGCGTGATCACACGCTCTTCGCTCTGCGCACCGGCACCGTCGCTTACGATCACACCGGACATGACAGGACTCGCGCCAACGTTCGCGCGATGCCGATCTTCTCGATCGGCGAGATGATCGAGGAGCCAGACGAGGAGCCGGTCGCAGCGACCGGCTGAGCCACGGCCACTCGCGGCTCGCCCTTCATCGACGAGGTCGACATCGATGTTGCGGCGGGATCAGGCGGGCGCGGAGCCGTCAGCTTTCGCCGCGAGAAGTACGTCCCCGACGGCGGTCCGGACGGCGGCGACGGGGGACGCGGCGGTGACGTCCTCGTGGTTGCGGACTCGACGGACACGACCCTGTCGGGGTTTCGCGAGCGCCGGTCGTTCCACGCCGAAGACGGTCGCGCGGGCGGCGGGGGCAAGCGCTCCGGTCATCACGGCGCCGACCTGACGCTGCACGTCCCGGTGGGAACCGTCGTCCACGAAGGCGACGCGGTGCTCGCCGACCTGGACCGGCCCGGAGCCGTCGCCCTGGTCGCTCGCGGCGGGCGAGGTGGTCGCGGCAACACCCGCTTCGCCACCGCCACACGTCAGGCGCCGCGCGCCGGTGAGCTGGGCGACCCGGGGGAGAATCGCCACCTCCACCTCGAACTCCGCCTCATCGCGGACATCGGGCTGGTCGGTCTCCCGAACGGTGGCAAGTCGACGCTGCTGGCGGCGCTGACTGGCGCGCAACCCAAGATCGCCGCCTACCCGTTCACGACTCTGCATCCGAATCTCGGCGTCGCCGAACTGGAGGGCGGCCATACGCTCGTGCTCGCCGACGTCCCTGGGCTCATCGAGGGCGCGAGCCATGGCGCCGGCCTCGGCCTCGAGTTCCTCCGCCACCTCGAGCGCACGCGAACGCTCATTCACGTGGTCGATGCCTCGCCTGGGGTCGAGGCTGCGAGGGCTGCGCTTGCCACGGTGCGCGCCGAGCTCGAGGCCTACAGCCGCGAACTCGCGGGACGTCCGTCGGTGGTGGCCTTCAACAAGATCGACCTTCCCGAGGGAGCGAGCGCAGCCGGCGTCCTGGCCGCCGACTTCCCCGGATCCTTCCAGATATCGGCGCAGCACCATGACGGATGCAGAGACCTCCTGCTCGCGGCGGCTCAGCTGGCCGGGCGCGTGGTCCGCGACGCGCCGGGTCCAGCGCCACCTGGTCTGCACCGCGTCTACCGGCCGCGACCGCGGCGCGTCGTCACCACCGACGTGATGCGCGAGGACGGCGGATTCCGGGTGGCGAGCGATCTGGTGGAGCGGATGGTCGGTCGCATCGACCTGGACAACGACGAGGCGGTGGCACGCCTGCAGCGCAAGCTGCGTGCCGCGGGCGTCGACGCGGCGCTCACCGCGGCAGGATGCCGCGAGGGCGACACGGTGCGCATCGGCGACGCTGAGTTCACCTACAGCGACGATGGGCTCTCGTGAGCTCGGCGCTGGTCTTCGGGGGCACCTTCGACCCCGTGCACAACGGTCACCTTGCAATTGCCCGGCAGGCGCGCCTGGCAACCGGTGTGAACTCGGTCTGGTTCGTGCCCGCCGCGCTGGCGCCGCTCCGCGACCCACCGCATGCCACACCTGAGCAACGTTTCGAGCTCCTGGTGGCGGCTCGTGACGACGGCCGAGAGGTGGGCATGGAAGTCCTGGACGTCGCGCTCCGCCTGGGCGGGATCTCATATACCGCCGGCGTCATGGAAGCGCTCCGCACCGAGCATCCCGGCGTCGAGGTCATCGTCCTGATCGGCGCCGACGCCGCCCGCACCATCAACCGCTGGCACCGCGCGGACGACCTGCTCAGCGCTGAGCGATTCGTGATCGTCAACCGGACCGGTACGCCGCCGCTCCATCCGGAGGAGATGAGGCGGCTGGGATATGAGACCTCCCGCACGACCTTGCTGGCGGTGGACTCACCGGACATCAGCGCCTCCGAGGTACGCGCTCGGTGCGCTCGGGGAGACTCGCTCGCCGGGCTGGTCCCGGAGGCCGTCGCCGCGCTCATCGAGAGGAAAGGAATGTACCGCGAGAATCGTGACGATGCATAATGCGAATCGGATGACCTCCACGGATCTTGCCGGCGTCATCGCCGCTGCAGCCACTGACAAGAAGGCGCGCGACGTGGTCATCCTCGACATACGCGGCAAGACCACCATCGCTGACTATTTCGTCATCTGCGAGGGTGACACCGACCGTCAAGTTCGCGCCATTACTGACAATATCAGTGACGTGTGCAAACAGCACGGCGTTCGGGCGCTCGCTGTCGCAGGGCTCAAGGACGCTTCGTGGGCCTGCGCCGACTTCGACGCAGTGATCGCCCACGTCTTCCTCCCGGGCGAGCGCACGTTCTACGATCTCGAGGGATTGTGGGGCGACCCCGCCGGCGAGCGCGCGGTCTGACGCCGGTCGTCCGCTGACCCGGAGGTTCTACCCGGTGAACGCCGGCAACGGATGCGCTATCGCGGAGGCGAGATTGAGGACTGCAAACAGCAGCGCGACGGCGCCGAACGCGATCGCACCCCAGAGCACGATCTTCTCGACGATGTTGATATCGCGGCCGCCGATCGACATGATCGGCGGAATGACGCAGCCCAGCAGAGCGCCGGCAATCAGGCCGCCGACGTGGGCGTAGTTGTTGATGTCGAGCGTCGGCCCGAATACAAACGTCAGCACGACATTGAGGACGATCACCGTCACCGCGTAGTTCCGCACCGTGTGCGCGATGCCAACCGGCACGTTCTTGCCCTGCAGTCTTCCAACCATGAGGAGGAGTCCGATCAGACCGGCGATACCGCCTGACGCACCAAGCGAAAGGCTGGTCGGCGTGATTCCCGGGAGGCTCGGCGCGAAGGTGCTCACCGCCACCCACAGGAGACCGCCGGCAACGGCGGTGATGAGGAAGGCTCCGAGCAGGACCAGCCGGCCGTAGAGCTGCTCGACAAGCCTGCCGATGAACAGCATTGCGATGCTGTTGAAGAGCACGTGGTACACGCTGGTGGGGTCATGCAGAAATGCGCTGCTGACAAATCGCCACCACGCGACTCCGCAGGCGGGACTCTGGCCGAAAGCGGGGTAGAACTTCCCGTTGGGAAGCGCACCCCACGAGCAGATGTCGGGTCCGGTCGACGAAGTGTGGAGTGACAGCGTGGTGTACTCGAGCACCCAGATCACGACGAACACCGCGATCAGTCCGTATGTCATGTACGGCTGAGTGACCATCGCACGGCGCACCGGCGCGACATAGCCGCCCGCGACTGCCTGGCGCTCGGCGAGGTCGACGGCCGCCAGTGTCGGAACAGGCGCCCCCTCGTGTACCGACCGAGCCCGGGTACGCAATTCGCTCACCGACGGCATGCCGGGAGGGATCGGCAGCACCGCTCCGGCGTTGCCGATCGAAGGGTCCACCCATGCGACGCCGAGGCGGACGGGGTCGCCCGGCGTGGTCTTGACGGACAGCGTGCCGGCGAGGGGGCCGAGCGCTATCAGGAGGATGTCGCACACCTGGGCACCCTGCTGCCGGATGCGCTCCAGCCCCCATCGACGTGCCGCGTCGCAGCGCGCTGCGAGGTCGCGGCCGGCTTCGACAGGGTCGCTCGGCGGCTCGTAGAACGCGACCAGCGCCGCCCTCGGACCGTTCCACATCGCCGCGGCGAGGACGTAGTGACCGAGCAGCTCTCCGAGCCTGGCGTCACGAGGGTCGGCGAGCCTGAGCCGGTAGCGCGTCACGAGGTCGTACGCGATTGCAAGCGCAACCGGACTCGGCCCCGGCGGCGGCGCGGCGTAGGTGGGTGGAGCCGCGTCCGTCACTCGGTTCAGTCTACCGATCGCACCCTCCGACACCCTCGTGCCCTGGCTGCGCTTTGGGCTATGGTCACGCGGTGCCCCAGGGCAGGAGCGCCGCGACGATCCAGCCGAAGATGACCCTCGGCGCGCTCTACCGTTGCCTTCTCGACCGCCTGGACACGCGCCTCGGCATGCGTGTCGGGATCCATTTCGAGGAGCGCACCTCGATCGTTGCTGACCAGGCCGCTGCTGGGTCCGAGCCGGCACGCATCGAGCAACGGACGTTCGACGCCGACCTCGCCGTCCGCGATGAGCGGGTGGTGGAGGCCACGCTGAGCGCGGGCGCGACCGGTGCGGAGACGCTCGTCGTGCGCGTCGCAGAGGTCGACGGCGGAAGCCGGTACTCGATCGCCGGCGAGGGTTTTGGAGTCCTTCTGGTACGCCCCGATCTCTTCGATCTCGCCGCGTTCGGCAGAAAGCTCGAGAGCGTTCCCGTGAACGACGCGGTCATCGATCAGGAGACTCCGGACGGGTCGGGCCGGATCGTCGTCGACGCCGAGATCGGCACCGACGCGTTCGCGCGGCTCCTCCATGTCTTTGGCGGCGGTCAGTCGGAGAACCCGGAACTGCCGTTGCTCTCGCACTCGGCCGTGCTGTCCGCTGCGGCTGACGTGACCCTCGACTACTGGTGGTCACTCCTCGGCCTTGACGAGGTCGACGGCCGGCCGGCACGGCACAATGTCGTCGTCTGCCACGTGCACGCGTCCTTTGCCCCGCTGACGGATGCCGGCTCCGTCGCGACCCCGCTCGACCCGGACCCTGGGCTACCGATCCTCGAGGATCTCGACGCCGTATGGGAACTCGCCCGGCAGCACAGGGTCGGAAGCTGACGTGCTAATGCGGCGGTAACGACGGGAGCGGCGTGGGGGTCGGGCTGGGTCCCGGTGACGGGTTGGGCGACGGATTGGGATTCGTCGGAGGAGGCGCCTGGGACGGCCCCGCGTAGGTGCAGGTCTGGGTGGGGAGCGGGGTCGGGCCGTAGTACGTGCAGTTCGTGGACGCGCCAGGTTCGGTGCCGGGCAGGTAGAAGTCGGAATTGTCGCCCTGGCCGCCTATCGAGACAACGTCGGCGGGCTGCTTGTACCAGGTGATCGCAGCGCCCTTGAGGGCGGCTGACATGTACGAGTGCCAGATCGGCGCCGCGCCGCTGTATCCGGAGACGATGCCGTCGAGGTGGCCGCAGTCGGGGTAGTCGGGATGCAGCGGCTTCAGGCCGTAGCGGGCCAGGTCGCGGGGGCTGAACGGATACGTGTAGTCGACCTCGCCGGCTTCGACCACCTTTCCTTTCCGGATCTGCGACTCCATGTAGCCGTAGTCCTTGGGCTGGAGGCAGCTGCGCTGCGCGTTGCCGACCCAGACCGCGGTCAGCAGATTCGGAGTCCAACCCACCGTCAGATTGTCCATGAAGAAGTCCGCAGTGCCGGTCTTGGCGCTCACGCGGCGAGTGCCCAGGGTCAGGTATCCGTTGCGTCCGAACTCCCTGATCCGGTTGTTGTCGTTGCTGGTGATCTCATCCATGATGTAGGCGACGTTCGCCGGGATCACCTGGTGCCCCGCTGCCGCGGCGTTGTACGTCCAGATCGTCTGGTTTGTGGCCTGCGCGGTGATGCTGGTGACCGGCATCGGGTTGTGCTGGACACCGAGGTCGCCGAGGGTGGCGGCGCCGTCCGCGAGGTCGAGCAGCGTGATACCGCACGTGAGCGAACCGAGTGTCGCCGCCCACTGGGTGGGGGTCGGCCAGTTCACATACTGCCCGTTAGGCCCGCAGTTCTGGTCGAGCGACTTCACGCCCATTGCCAGCTCGGTGTTCGCGATGTACTGCGTGCCGGTTGCGTATTCGGTCTTGACCGCCGGGATGTTGAACGAGTTTCCCAGGCACAGCTTGAGATCGCAGATGCCGTGGGTACGGCGGTCATCGTCGAACGGCGAGTACGGTGCAGCGCCGGGGATGGGGAACTTGTACGAGCTGTCCAGGATCGGCGTGGTCATCGTGAACTTGGTCGACGCGATGGCGGCTGTGTATGTGAACAGCTTCGTGGTCGAGCCCATGTTCAGCTGAACCGCTGCCGCCTCGTTCACCTGTCCGAAGTACGGGTCGGCATAGTTCCAGGTCCCGACCATCGCGAGTACCTCACCGTTCTGCGGGTTGAGGCTCACCAGGGCGCCGTCGCCCATGTTCTCGGCGACGCGCTCCTTGTTCACGAGGTTGTGGACCGTGCTGTACGCCAGGTTCTGCTTGTTCTGGTCGATGGTGGTGTGGATCTCGTACCCACCGGGATTGGCGTACTGCGGAAAGTTCGCGTTCAGGTAGGTCTCGAGGTAATTGACGAAGTCGAGATCGAGGTTCGGCTCCGACTCGGTCCAGACGTGAAAGGTCAGCGGCTCCGCGAACGCGGCAACACCCTCTGCCTGGGTGATGTACCCGCTCGCCTGCATGGCCTGCAGCACCGCCTTCTGGCGGGACTTCGCGAGTGGATTGACCTTCTCACCGGGGTCGCGGATGAGCGGGTTGTATGCGGAGGGGGACTGGGGCAGACCCGCAAGCATGGCGGCCTGCGCGAGGTCCAGCTGGCTCGCGGGCTTGAGGAAATACAGCTCTGCCGCACTCCCCACACCGACCGAGTAGTTCCCGTAGAAGATGCGATTGACATACATGTCGAGGATCTCGTTCTTCGTGAAGTTGAGCGCGAGCTCATTGCCGAGCACGATCTCCTTGATCTTGTAATCGATGCTCTGGGGCGGATCGGCGCCGCCGTAGAGGCTGATCTTCGCGAGCTGCTCGGTGATCGTCGAGCCACCCTGGAGCGACGCGCCGCGATGGGTGACGTCGGCGATGCCGGACTCGACGAGGCGGGCGAGGTCCCACGAGCCTTCCGTATAGAAGTTGTGGTCCTCGATGGCGACGATCGCCTGCTTGAAGTACGGCGAGATCTGTGTGAGATCGACGTGGATGTGGCGATAGCCCTCGTTGTGGAAGACGTGGATCAGGCCGCCCTGTGCGTCGTAGACGCTGGTATCGATCTGCGGCTCCATGTTGATGACGGTCGCCGCGTCGGGAAGCTGGCCCTTGTAGGCGTTGTAGCCCGCGAAGACCGCGCCGACAGTCCCCGCGCCGATTGCGGCGAACACGGTGATCGCGATGAGCACGATACGGAGCACGCGGCCGCGCTTGCGAGGGGTGCGCAGATGCCGGTAGGCACTGGCCCGGCGCCGACGCAGTTCGGCTCGAGCGGCGGCTTCGGCGGCGCCGATTCCCGGGTTGTTCGAGCCGGTCGCGCGAGCCGGTGCCGTCGAGCCGTTCGGCAGGCCCGCACGGCGGCGCCGGGCGTCGTGGGGCTGGTCGAGGCTCACGCAGGAACCGTCAAATGCATTGGCGAGGTGGTCTCCTGACTCCCGTGCGCTGTGGCGCGCCGGCAGTGCTGCCGAGTTCCTGGGTGAAACGCCACGGTGGGAGCCGGGTTACGCCGGGCGCATGGCGACGGCGAGGATGAAGAGGGCGGCGAACACCAGAATGATTGCCGCCCCGCCTGCGAGGGCCGCCGGACTTTCCTCGATCCAGAAGGGGCCGAGGCGGCGGCGCTCCGGAAAACCTTCGTCCAGTGGTACGGCCATTGGACCCAACCGTACCAGCAGGGTCCCTGGAACGGTCGTATGACAATCCGTCACGCGCGCCGGAAGGTCAAACCAGCCCATGACACAATCGGACGCCGATGGCAGTGATAGCGCCTGTTTCCGCGCCCGCATCCAGTCCGATCGCGCTCCCTCCCGCCCCGAGGACCGCCGAGGAGACGGGCCTCCCCTTCAGCTTTGTGTGCGACCTCGTCCTCAAAGTCCTCTATTTCAACGGCAGCATGCTGGGACGCGACATCGCAAACCATCTCTGCCTGCCGTTCTCATTCGTCGAGACCACGTCGCGATTCCTCGCCGACGAAGGCTACTGCTCGTCGACCGGTGTGCACACCGCCACCCTGGACCCGGGCGAGCCGATCAATGCCGGGATGCAGCACATGATCTCGACCACGGGCAGGCAGCGTGCTCGCGAACTGCTCGAAATCAATCAGTACGCCGGGCCCGCCCCGGTGCCGATCGCCGACTACACGGCGATGGCCGAGCGCCAGTCGCACGTCGATGGGCAGGTCAACCGCGCGCGCCTCCACGACGCCTTCAGCCACCTGGTGCTTTCGGAGGTCGTGCTCGACCACCTCGGACCGGCACTGAGCGCGCGCCAGGCGGTGTTCCTGTACGGGCCTCCGGGCAACGGAAAGACCACGATTGCCGAGGCCGCCGCGTCGCTGCTGGGCGCGCCGATGTTCATCCCTCGCGCGCTGTACGTGCATGGCGAGGTGATCCGCTTCTACGACCCGATCCATCACGAGCCGATCGACCGCGAGCTGCCGCCCCACGACCGTCGCTGGCAGCTGGCCAAGCGTCCTGCCGTCAAGGTCGGCGGCGAGCTGACACCGCGGATGCTGGAGCTCGGTTTCGACCATACCCTCGGGTTCTACGAGGCCTCGATGCAGCTCAAGGCCAACGGTGGGCTGTTCCTCATCGACGACTTCGGCCGTCAGCAGAACATGTCTCCCCGCGACCTGCTCAACCGATTGATCGTGCCCCTGGAGAAGAAGGTCGACTACCTCAACATCCCTCGCGCCGGGTCGAGCATCCCGGTGCCGTTCACCTGCCTGGTCATGCTTTCGACCAACCTGCGTCCGCAGAACCTCATGGACGAGGCGTTTCTTCGCCGGGTGCGCTTCAAGGTGCATGTTCCCGACCCGACCGTCGACGAGTACAAGGAGATCTGGCGGCGCAACTGTGTCGACAACAACCTGCGCATGGACGAGGGACTCGTCGACCGGCTGCTCGAGAAGCACTACCACGCCAAGGGCCGTCCACTGCACGGCACGCACCCGCGTGACCTCCTCAACCACGTGATCCACGCCGCGCTGTACTTGGGCAAGCCCGTCGAGCTCAACAGTGAACTGCTCGAACTCGCGTGCGAGACGTATTTCGTCGACTCGGACGAGTAGGCAGACGCCGCGCGGCGGTGCGCGGTGCCGGATTGGCGAGAATAGGGGACGAGCGCTGACATGCCGAAGACCCATCACTACGAGCTGACCGTGAGCTGGACCGGGAACACCGGTACCGGGACCAGCGCGTACCAGGCGTTCGAGCGGTCACACGATGTGAGCATCGCCGGCAAGCCGACCATTCCCGGTAGCGCAGATCCGGCATTTCGCGGCGCATCGGATCGTTGGAACCCCGAGGAGCTGCTGGTCGCGTCGCTCGCGCAGTGTCACATGCTGTGGTACCTGGTGCTCTGCGCAAAGGAAGGCATCATCGTGACTGACTACGTCGATCACCCATCGGGGACACTCGTGGAGACGCCGGATGGCGGGGGGCATTTCGAAGAGGTAGTCCTGCACCCCCAGATCACGATCACGACGCCCGAAAAGATGGATCGCGCCATCGCGTTGCACGAGCGCGCCCACGACCTGTGCTACGTCGCCAACTCCGTGAATTTCGACGTGCGTGCCGTTCCTACGATCGTGGTTTCGCCCGCGTAGGGAGCACTGATCTCCTGCCGGTCACCGGCCTCGTCGCAGCGCCGTGCGCACCCGCGCCGCTGTCCAGCGCTTGACCTTCAGCAATCTCCGCTCGAGCTCGCTGACGTCCATCGGTATCAGGGGGATACCGCGAGCGGTCCCGTTCGGATCCAGAGTGCGCGCATGTACGCGGGCTCGGGCCACGGAGGCCAGCTGTCGCTGCAGGACCGATTCGCTGTCCGCCCGCGGATCAATCAACCGCAGGCTCGCATGGAATTCGAAGGTGTCGCGTTGGGTGGGAGCGAAGTCACCGATCTCGAACTTGACGAGACGAAGGCGCGCCAGCTTTTCGAACAAGCTGAGGAACGAGTCGGGTGTGAACACGTGAGCATGCACATCGACGAACTCGTCCGACTGCTGCATGTCGATGCACCGCTTGAATGCGACAACATCCGGGTCGTCGACGTCCGTCCGCACCGTCGAGCTGTAGTCGACGTTGCCCGCCCACAGAGCCGGAGTGTCGATCATGTCCAGGAGCGCCTTCGATTCGAAGTCATAGACCTGCCGGTAGCTCGGTTGCCGGAGTTGACGCAGGTTTGCATCCACGAGGTCGCTGATCTCGGTCAGCGAGCGATTGATGTCGAAGCAGTAGCGCTTGTCGGGAATGACGAGCGAAAGGATGCCGCCCGGTCGAAGTATCCGAGCGACGTCATCCATCCAGTCAATGGGATCGGGGATGTGCTCGATCACGTGGCACGCAATCACGTAATCAAACGGCGCATCCGCCATGACGGCGTCGGCGATGGTCTGCGTGTCACCGATCACGTAGTCCACATCGACGATTTCGTCGAGGTGTCCACGCATGCCCACGTCCGCCGCGTACTTGAGCTTGAGCTCATCGGCACTGGCGTGGTCGAGATAGCGAATTGGACCTTCGCTCTTGCGGACTCTCGGGGATGCCAGCGGTCCGATCTCGAGCCCGCGCATGCTCGAGACATCGATGCCGGCTAGCTCAGGGCGCAAGTATTCGGAAACCTCAGGCGACACCACAGGGAATTCGCGAAGCGTACCGCCTCGAGTCGGCTTGACGAATTCGGGCGCTGCCAAAGGGGTCCGGCCGACGCGACGTTTGTGCCTACGGGTTGTGGCCGCTGCCGACCGCGACGGATTCCGACCCAGAGGCTGCCTTCGTGGCGATCGAGCCCGAAGGACGTCGCTCGATGATCTGGTCGATCATCCCGTAGCCGAGCGCCTGCTCCGCAGTCATGTGGTAATCGCGCTCGATGTCACTGGCGATCTGCTCCGAGTCCCGCCCGGTGTGCCGGTGGTAGAGCTCGACGAGCAACGCTCGCTGGCGGAGGATCTCGCGTGCGTGGACGTCGAGGTCGGTCGCCTGACCCTGCATGCCCTGCGCCCACGGCTGGTGGATGACCACCAGTGAGTTGGGCAGTGCGAGCCTGCGCCCCGGCGCGCCTGCGCAGAGCAGCAACGACGCTCCGCTTGCGGCCATGCCGAGGCACGTCGTCTCCACCTGCGGGCGCACGTACTGCATCGCGTCGTACATCGCGAGCGCTGCTGTCATGGAGCCGCCGGGGCTGTTGATGTACAGGTGCACGTCGCGCTCGGGGTCCTCGCCCTCGAGGAAGAGGAGCTGCGCGGTGACGAGGTTGGCGAGATCGTCGTCGATGACGCCGCCGACGAAGATGATCCGATCGCGGAGGAGGCGCGAGTAGATGTCGTACGAGCGCTCCCCGCGAGTTGTGCTCTCGACGACGGTGGGGACCAGGGTCATCGCGAGCCCTCCGCGGTGGGTGGAACGAAGCCGATGCGGCGGCGGGTCGGCTCCGCCTGGTTCATTGCAAGGAACGCGCCGAACTGCGCCACCGTCCGGAGTGAGGCGGTGTCCAATCCCGACGCGACCACCCGGAGCTGGCGCCGGGGGTCTGCCGGCCACGCCGGCTCCTCCTGCGGACCGCCTCCGAGGCGGCGCCCGAGGTCGGCGTAGATCGCCGCGATCGGTACCGAGAGCGCGTAGGTGATCGCGATCAGCAGATCGGCGGAGACATCCTTGAGCCCACGCTCGACCTCGGAGAGGTACGCAGGCGAGCAGCCGGCCTCGCTCGCGAGCTCGCCGAGCCGCCGTCCCTGACCCTCGCGGTGTCCGCGAAGGATGCTGCCCAGCTCGCGGCGGATCCCGTCGGCGGTTACGCTCAGAGCAGAACTCACAACGCTCAGAGCATATCACCGAGGCACTGGGACGTTGCGGCACGGGCGTGGTACCAACCGCTCGCGGCTATCCTTGCCTCTTGATGGCAACCCTGCTCTCTGTCAACACCGGCCGGCTCGCGGGCAGCCGGCACACTGATTCCGGGGTCACTGGGATCGACAAGCGGCCCTGGCCGGAGCCGGTCATGCTCCACGATCCGGGGCCGGGAACCGGGCTCAGCGGTGCGGCCGGGGACGCCATCGGCGACCCGAGATCTCATGGCGGGACGGATCAGGCGGTGTACGCCTATGCGCGAGAGGATCTCGACGTCTGGCAGACGGACCTCGGACGCCCGCTCGGCAATGGTGTGTTCGGTGAGAATCTGACCACTGCGGGGCTCGACGTCAACGCAGCGCTCGTCGGCGAGCGGTGGCAGGTGGGCACGGTGTGCGTGCTGGAGGTGACCTCGCCGCGAATCCCGTGCCGGACCTTTGCCGGCTGGCTCGAGGAGCAACTCTGGGTCAAGCGCTTCACCGAGCGTGGCGTCCCCGGCGCCTACCTCCGAGTGATCTCACCGGGTCCCGTGACCGCCGGCGATGCCATCAGCGTGGTGCACCGCCCGGCGCACGACGTGAGTATCGCGACGATGTTTCGCGCCCTCACGACGGACAAGGCGCTGCTGCCGCAGCTCGCCGCCGCTGGGGACGCCCTGCCGGAACACCTGCGCCGGCGCCTCCCTTCCCCTGAGCATCGTTCGCACCGCGGCGCCTGACTGACGGGATTCGGCAGCTTCATCCCGCACGGGTCCGAAAAACGGGCCGAAGTGGGGATACGATTCGGGTCGCCCCTTCATGCTCAGACTGCCCCCATACGCCCGACTCGGCCTGGTCGCGCTGGTGGCCGCCGTCGCAGTCGGCACCCTGGCCACGGCCTCGCATCTGCCCATCGCCACCGCCGGTGTGGCAGCGGCCGCGCGACCGACGGCCCAGACAGCCCCAGCCCCGTGGTTCGACATGCGCGTCTCGAGCGCGGGGTTCAACTTCTGGGCGCCTGCGACAGTCCCGGCCGGCGCACCGCCGGTCAAGGGGCGCGCCGGAATCCTGGTCGATATGGATACCGGCGAGATCCTCTGGGAGAAGCAGCCGAACCTCGGGCTGGCACCCGCGAGCCTGACCAAGGTGCTGACCGCGCTCGTCGCTCTCGAGAACTTCAGTCCCGACCAGCGGGTGACGGTCACCGCGGATGCGCTTGGTCAGTCGCCCGCCGACACGCTGATGCACATCAGGGCGGGGGAGACGCTGACCGTTCAAGAACTGCTCGACGGCATGCTGCTCGCGAGCGGTGACGACGCTGCGAGCGCCATCGCCGTGGACACGGTCGGAATGTCGCGCTTCGTAGCGGCGATGAATGCGCAGGTCACTGCGCTCGGCCTCGGCGACTCGCACTTCACCGCCACCGCGGGGCTCGACGACCCGGGGCTCTATGCGTCCGCCCACGACCTTGCGGTCATCGCGGCGTACACGTACGGGCAGTTCCCGCTGTTCGACCAGATCGTCGGCAGCCGGACGATCAATCTGCCCGCCAGCATTGATCATCCTGCGTTTCACCTGCACAACCTCGACTCGCTGCTTCAGGCCTACCCGGCCTCAGTCGGCATCAAGCCCGGGTGGACCGGCGACGCCGGCGCCTGTCTCATCGGCATGGCCGTCCGCAACGGGCATCACCTGCTCGCGGTGCTGCTGAGCGCCAACTACCCTGCGCGCATCGCAGGCCGGCTCTTCGACTGGGGTTTCCAGCTCGACGGTCTGGCGCCGTTGCTGCCGCCGACCCCGGCTCCGAAGGCAGCACCCGCGTAGGGTGGCTTCAGTTCACGGTCTGGACGATCGCGCTCGAGGTTGATGCCGTATCGCCGGCATCGCCCTGGTATGTGGCGACGATCGAATGGCTCCCCCTGCTCAGTTTCGCCGACGAGAAGCTGGCCGACCCCGAGGCGTCGAGGTTCGCGGACCCGAGCTGGCGGGTGCCGTTCCAGAAGATGACGACACCTGCGGGTGTCGCCCCTCCGCCTGCGGCGGTGACCGTCGCGGTGAAGATCACAGGCTTCAGGTAGCGCGACGGATCAGGCGTCGAGGTCAACGACGTGGTCGTCGAGTCGACGGGCGTCCCGACGGCGACCCCCCATCCCGTCGTCGCGACGTAGACGATGCCATCGCCGGCGACGGCGATGCTGCTCGCGGTCGCCGGCATTCCGCTCATCTCGCCGAGGGTGCTGAAATTGGCACCGCTCGCGTCGCTCACCTGGAGCTCGAGGTTCGCGCCGGCGACCTGGGTTGTGAAGACCTGGCCGGCGAGCTCGCCGAGACCCGCGGTCGTACCCGCGACGACGGGTGACAGGGATGAGAACGTGTTGCTCGCCGCGCCGTCAAGGCGGTACAGACCGCCCACGGCGCCGACCCAGAGCCGGGTCGGATCGGCGCCGTCGACCATGAGGAAGGGCACTGCCGCGAGCGACGCGTGCTTCCAGATGAGCGTCCAGCTCCCGGGGGCTCCGGCATCCAGCGACCGATAGACGCCGATCGTGCGGTCGTACGCGTACACGGTGTCGGCTTGTGCGCCGCTCCCGGTCGCGATCGCTGCTGTCGGCGGTTCGTCGGTTGCGAACAACGACGCGTCACGGGTCCAGGCACCGGACCCCACGCGGGTCCAGATGCCGCTCGCTTCGACGGCAACGATCAACGTTGGCGTTCCCCCCGTGTCGACGACGCCGAGCGCAAGCGGACGTCCACCGCCGGTCGCAGTGGCGAGGCCGAGGGATCCAAAGGAAGATGACGAAACTGCAGGGGCACTGGCGCTCATGACGTCGCCCTGCGTGTTGGAGTCGCGGTTTCCGACGCCGACGTACACGACCGGCGGCGACGCCGCTCCGTCGACGACGGTGTCGTACCCGGTTGTGCCACCGCCTGTGAACTGGTCATCGGCGATCCCCTGCTGCGTGCTGAACCCGTCGGCGGAGCTGAACATCCCCCAATCGGTGTCGCCGAGGTAGACGCGCTGGCCGGACCGCAACTGTCCCGAAGTCGTTGGGTCGAGAGCGATCTGATGATTCGCCGTCAAACCGAGTCCGTCGTCGGACGGGTAGAAGGTCGACTGTCCTTCGGCGCCAAGGACACGCCAACTGCCGCCGTATCCCGCCACCCACAGATCGTCGCCGCCGCGCTCGTGCTCAATGGCGATCGATGACGGGACCATCGTCTGAGAACCCAGCAGCGCTGGAGCGTACGACGCGTGCCACCAACTGCTCTCTTGCGGCCCGAGCAGTTTGCTCACCTGCGCGCTGGACTGGGGCAGTGACGTCCAGCTCGCGCCGGTGTTCGCGGTCTCATGGAGCACGGCATGGAGACCTGGCTGTCCGCTGACCGGCTGGGAATTGTCGGACCCGGCGATGACGGTGTCGACGCCACCGCTCACGTAGCCGTCGATCGACATGTAGCGCTCGCCGCCGGAGACCAGCTTGGTGGCCCAGCCTGAAGCGGTGATGACGCCGACGCCCGTGTCGTATGCCGCGCCCCAGACGTCACCGTCTCCGAGCCCGGCGAGCTCCTGCACGACCGTGGGCGCGCCCGACACCGCCTGGACCGTCGGGGCGCCGCCGGCCGGGTTGTGGATCGTGAACACTCCCGCGCCCCATGTCGCCACGTCGAGTGACCCGCCCGGCCCCCAGGCGAGCGACGTCAGGCAGACCGCGGAGCCTCCGAGCTGTGCCTGGGCGGCGACGAGTGTCCAGGTGGTTCCGGAGTACATCCACAGACCCTGGTTGAAGCTCGCCGCGTAGACGCGACGCTGGGTGGTGGTGTCGTCGACCACGATCAGGCGTCCCACGCAGCGTTCCGCGCTCGCGGTGTGCGAGGGATTGGCCGTGTTCGAGCCATCAAAGGCAGGAACTCCTGGCAGCGGGGACCAGGTCACGCCGTCGTCTTTCGACTCCGCGAATCCTCCGTTCGTCGCCGCGTAGACGTCATTTGGCGATCCTGGGTCAAAGGCAATCGCCGCAACCGGGTGATAGCTCGAGGTTATCGCGCCGCCCTCTGCCGGCAGCCACGTCTTCCCGAAATCGGTGGACCGCTGGATGCCCCCGACGTCGGAGCCACTGAGCACCACCCCGTTGTGGCGCGGATCCGCCGCGATCACGTTTTCGAAGCCGCCTCCACCCAGGCTGCTCGGTGCGAAGCTGTACTGGGTTGGCGCGCTCGCGGCGGCACCTGCCGCCGCGTTCGCGCCGCTCGGGGTCTTCGGCGCCAGCGCGATTGCAATGCCAACCAGCGCGACAGCCAGTGACCTGAGCCCAGGATGCACCCTCATTCCTCCCCTGAAATCGAAGTGGGCGTGAGCGTATTCGCTGGCCCGACGGGTGGACCTGAGGATTCGCTGAGGGACGCTCCGGCATCAGCCAATGACGGACGCCCACCCAGCGAATATTCTGTAGTCGTGGACAGCCCCGGACGGCCTCAGGGCGCTCATCGGTGGTCTGAGGTGCGCGACGATGCCTGAAGCCGGCACGGCGGCAGCGCGATTTCGCGACGCCGTGGGGCGGCGCGACGTCGAGGGGATGGTCGACACGATGGCGTCCGACATCGAGTTGCACAGTCCGACCGTACTGCGACCCGTCACGGGCCGCGAGCGGGTTCGAGCAGTGTTCCACATCCTCAACGATCTCTTCGAGGACTTCGAGTACGTCCGAACGTTCGATGGCGAGCTTGCGACCAACGACCCTGACGTCGTGTCGACTCACGCGCTCATGTTTCGCTGCCGCATCGGTGACGAGCAGATCGAGGGCATCGATGTCCTGGACGTCAACCGCTCCGATCAGATCGCGCGATTCACCGTCCTGATCCGTCCGATGACCGGCCTGCGCACTCTGGCTGAATCGATCGCCGAGCGCATGCGGATGAACGCGCCGGCGCCGCAGTGATCGACGCTATTTGACAACGGCGAAGCCGGCGGCCATGGTCCCATCCCAGGGCGCCGAGGCGATCAGGCGCAGGTTGGGAAGGCGAGCGATGCAGCTCACGTTCCAGGGAAACAGGGGCGACGCGATCCGCAGCGAGCCGACGAACACCGCGTCCGCCCGTGTGACAGCTTGCTCTGCGGCTGCGGGGTCGGTGCACGCATTCGCGAGCGCGGCCTCGTATGGGATGTCCAGCGCGCCGAACGAGTAGCCGTCGGGAACAAGGGGGGTGAGGTCGGTCAAGCCCGCCATCCACATGCCCGCATCATCGCCGCCATTGGTCAGGACGAGTGTCCCCTTGGGGAGTGTTTTCGACATGGAGGACAGCACGCTCAGATCGGCCGGCGTGACCAGCGAACGCGTTGCCACCTCATGCTTGTAGATGCCGGCCTCGGTGGTCGTGCCCACCACGACCGCGACCAGCGCGATCACGCCCAGGACAGCGCCGGTGCCGTCAAGCTTCTGCGCAACGCCGCCGAACTTCGCCCGAATGCCTTCAGGAACAGTGACGCGACCCAATGCTGCCATCCATGCGACAAGCAGCAGAATCGCGACGACCGCCACTGTCAGGACCCACTGGCGAAAGTTGGCCATCTGATTGAAGACTCCCAGCGGGTACAGGATGACGGAGTTCGGCTCCCAGAAGTTGATCCACCCGGTTTCGAGCGGACGCCGAATGACGTAGACGAGCGCGGCGATCACCACTGCGGCGGTCGACGCGCCGACCCAGAGGCGGAGCGTCCGCGACAGTGATCGCACCACGTCCGCGAGTGCGAACAGCCCGAACGCCAGCACGATCGGTATCAGCCAGTACTGCACACCAAGAACGCGGTCCGTGTCACCCCAGGGATAGATCGCAGCCCAGAGGCGGTGGAGGTAGTGGAGGTAGAGGTCGTCCGCCATGATGAGCAAGAGCAGCACCTGCGCGACCAGTACCCAGAGCATCCGCCGGCGGATGAGCATCGCGACGGCCCCAACGCCGTAGAGGGCGAGAAACACAGGCCCGAGCAGGTCGGTTTGTGCGATCAGGACCAGGATGTGGTGGGGCTTCAGCGGCGAATGCGCGGTCGCGACCACGTACTGTGCCGGCTGGGTGTGCGTTGCGGGCGGGAGCTTGGGTATCCGCGTCAGGACGGTCACGACCGCGGCCCCCGCAAGAGCGGCGCCGAATGCGATCCCGAGCCGGATGAAACCGGTCCGCTGCGAACCTCGAACCGCTTGGATCACAGCCACCGCAAGCAGCGCGCACGCGACCACGAGGGCTGTGACCACCTCGAGTCCGTGAATCACCCAGATTGACATCGTGATCGCTCCGAGCAGCAGCGCGTTCTCCTTGGTACTTCGCCCGCGTATGACGCGCAGTGCCGCGACGATGAATGGAACAATCAGTGTGGAGTCGACGATCTCCGGAAAGCGCCCGATGATCGCCTGACCCGAGGGGAAGATCAGCCCGAGCGCGAAGAAGGGAACGACCGCAGCGAGCGCCACCGACTCGGTGGCCTCCAGCGTGAGCAGGGTGAGCGACAGCGGGATGACGACGAGGGTCGCGGTGATGATCGGCGCCATGGCACCGGCGGGCGACGGCGACCCGAGCCACGAGACCACCGCCGCGGTCGCCTCGAAACCGGGCCGCGCTCGCACATAGTCGGACCCTTCGAGTGGGATCGGAAACAGCGGCAGCACATCATGGGTTCGCACGATGCTGTTGACAACAGCGGCGTGGGTCGGCGTATCCCAGTCGGGCGGCAGGACCTGCCCGTGCAACGCCCAGGCGAACGTGGCGGCTCCGACCACACCGACGGCGAGCGCTGGGATGGGCAGCCACCATGGGTGGGCCGGCGCGGTCTGTGGTTCGATGCGCCGCCAGCGCCACAGAGCGGCGATGCCGAGCACCAGCAACGCCGGCACGACGCTCTGGGGCTCGAAGGGGATGTGCACGTCGTGCAACACCAATCCGTACACGCCGATAACCCCGGCAGACAATCCTGGCGCCATGACCAGTCGCTGCCATGCCCGCCACGTCGGCGCAAGCAAAGTGACAAGCGCGAAGCCGGGGAGGAAAGCAACGGCCACCACCCCTGGCAGGGTTTGCACGAAGTCCTGGAACGGCAAGCTTGATCGAGCTCAGCGGCCTTTGAGCGTGGCCACTGCAAAGACCGTGCGCACCATGATGAGCAGATCGAGTGCGACCGACTGCCGCTTGATGTAGTAGAGGTCGTATGAGAGCTTGATGGTGGATCCACCAACATCGCCGGCATAGCCGTAGTTCACCTGCGCCCACCCGGTGAGGCCGGGACGCACCGATAGCCGCGTGTTGTAGTACGGGATGCTCTCGCGCAGCGTCTCGACGTACTGAGGTTGCTCGGGACGGGGACCGACCACGCTCATGTCGCCACGAAGGATGTTCCAAGCCTGCGGCATCTCATCGAGGTGCAGGCGACGCAGCACCCCGCCGACCCTGGTGATGCGCGTGTCATCCGCGGCGGTCCAGTGCAACTCCTCGTGAGTCGGAACGTGCATCGTTCGCAGTTTGACGATCTCGAAATGCTTGCCGAAGTGGCCCACCCGGACCTGGCGGTGAAAGACCGGCCCGCGGTCCTCCATCTTGATCGCCACCCAGACGAACGGCAGCAGGATCCCGAGCAACACCAATCCGATCAGACCGGCGACGATGTCCACGACCCGCTTGAAGAGTGCATACACGCGTGAGGTTTCCCCACGTTGCTGCAGCGAGAGCAGCCACGTCTGGCGGAGTCGCTCGACCAGGAGCCGGCCGGTCAACTCCTCGTACACGTCCGCGACCGATCGCACCACCATGCCCCGGTCGTAGCACTCGACGAGGCCCTTGAAGAGGTCCGTGGGAAGGTCCTCCTCGGCTCCGAGCACGATCTGATCCGCTGCGCGTCGCGCAGCCGCCGTCGCCAGCAGGGTGCCCGCGTCCGGGTCCGCCGGATGGATGGTCCCGACCACGCGGTACAGCCCGGCCATCTGCGCGTCGACGTCCGTCCACACACGGTCGAGGATGTCCGCATCGGCGACAAGGAGGATCCGCCCGGCAAAGATCGCTCGAGCGAACACCCGCCGGTAGAAGAGGCGCCAGCAGAGGACCGTGATGGCGGCGACCGGAACCCAGATCAGGATGGTCGGGCGGGTCACCCCATAGGGCACCGCGAAGAACACCACGAGCAGAGCAATCGTCTCGAGCGTCACGGTGGTCGCGACGACCCGGAAGATGCCGCGGACGCTGACGGCCGCGTGCAGATCGTAGGCATCGACCATCAGGGCGGCCGCGAGCCAGATCCCGGTGACGATCCCGACTCCCGCCCATGGAATGGTGAGCGCAGCGTGCTGGATCGGCCCTGAGTGGAGGTTGAACGCGAGAATCAGCGACGCCGCGACCAGGATGGAATCGCCCGCTGCAAGGAGCAACTTCCGTTCAGAAGCGAGGATTCCCCGCCGGCCGGCCGCAACTGTGGCGCCCGGAACGTCCTGGGCGATCATCGGAGCTAGCCTACACGCTGAAGCTCCGGTCAACACCAGCGGACGAGGCGGTACCGTGCCGGAGACACCATGAGCCCCGCGACTATGCAGCCGTCGCCCGACGCCCCGTTCGTGAGCGTGGTCCTCCCGGTTCTCAACGAGGAGCGCTACATCGAGGCGTGTCTGACCTCGGTGCTCACGCAGGACTATCCGCCCGATCGAATCGAGGTGATCGTCGCCGACGGTGGTTCGAGTGATGGGACCCGAGAGATCGTTGCCGCGATCGCTGCACGGGACACTCGGGTGCGCCTCATCGACAACCCGGGCCGTATGCAGGCCGCGGGGTTGAACCGGGCCATCTTGGCGAGCACTGGCGATGTCATCGCGCGCCAGGACGGTCACGCCGAATGGGCCCCTGATCACCTGCGCCGATCGGTTGCGCTGCTGCTCGCGACCGGCGCCGACAACGTGGGCGGGCGCCAGGAAGCGGTCGGCGACGGAGCGTCCGGACGCGCAATCGCACATGCGATGGGCTCGCCATTCGGCGTCGGCGGCGCTCGGTTCCGGTACTCCGAGAAAGAGGAGGAGATGCCAACCGTCTTCCTCGGCACGTTCCGTCGCACAGCATTCGAGCGCGTCGGGCTCTTTGACGAGGCGTACCCGCCGCACGAGGATTACGAGCTGAACGAACGCATCCGCTCGACCGGTGGTCGGATCACCTTCAGCCCGGACATCCGGACCCGGTACCACGTCCGCAGCGGGCTCAGAGCGCTGGGCCGCCAGTACTACCGGTACGGGCGCGGCAAGGTGCGGGTGGCTCGCGCAAGCCCGAGCGTCATCCGTCCGTACCACCTGGCGGCGCCGGCGCTGGTCCTGGCGCTTCCCGTCATCACCGCGATGGCGGTGACCGGTCGGGGTCGCCGCCTCGCGATTGCGGGCGCCGGAGCCTACGCCGCCGCCTGTGTCACCGCCGGCCAGCTGGCGGCTCGAACCGAGCCGCTCGGCGTGCGCGCACGCACGTCCGCCGCATTCGCTGTGATGCATGTCGCGTGGGGATCGGGTTTCTGGGCGGGCGTCCTGGAGGCTGCCGCAGGCGTCGCAACGGGTGGAGGCGCTCCGCCGAGTCTTCCGGCCCGCTCCGAAACGGCATAGGCCGGCGCCGCGACCCGTATTGTTGGGGTCGATGGCACCCAGCACCACCACACGGATCGCGGATCGACCAAACCCACTCTGTATGGTGGGTGCCGGCTATGTCGGTCTCGTCACCGCCGCATGCCTCGCCGACGCGGGCGTCGACGTCAGGCTGCTGGACATCGATGCCGCCCGGCTCGACATGCTCCGGCAGGGGAAGGCACCGATCCACGAGCCGATGCTCGACGAACTCCTCATGGAGGTCATCGCGAGCGGCAGATTGGAGCTCCACCAGGAGCCCGCGGCGGCCATGGACGGGGCCCAGATCATCATGCTCGCGGTCGGAACCCCGCCTCTCAGTGACGGCCGTGCGGACCTGACCCAGGTGCGCGCGGCGTTGAGCCAGGCGGTCCAGCATGCCGGTCCCGAGACGGTGATCGTGATCAAGAGCACGGTCCCGCCGGGCACGACGGCCTCGCTCCGCGCACTCTGCCGCCGCAATGGGCGGAGCGTGCCGCTGACGGTGTGTCCGGAGTTCCTCGCCGAGGGCAGCGCGGTGCGCGACTTCCGCCAGCCTCCGCAGGTGGTCATCGGTGGCGACGATCACGACGCGTGCGAGCGGGTGGCGCGGCTGTTCGGCCATCTCGACGCCCCCATCCGGATCACCGACTCGACGAGCGCCGAGCTCATCAAATACGGGGTCAACGCATTCCTCGCTCTGAAGATCTCGTTCATCAACGAGATGGCCCAGCTCTGCGAGTTCACCGGCGCCGACGTCACCTCGGTGGCGGACGGGATCGGCACCGACGAGCGCATCGGGCGTGCCTTCCTGGGTGCCGGCCTGGGCTTCGGGGGCTCGTGCTTCCCCAAGGATGTCCGCGCCCTCGACCAGGCGGCAAGCTATCACGGGCAGAACTTCCAGCTCCTCCGCGCCGCTGTCGAGGTCAATCAGCAGGCACGGAGCCGCTTCGTGGCCAAGATCCAGCGCGCGCTCAACGGCAAGCTCGCCAAGCGCCGGATCGCAGTGCTCGGGCTGTCCTTCAAGCCCGGAACCGACGACGTCCGCCAGGCCGCCTCGATCGACGTCATCCGCCATCTCGAGGACCTCGGCGCGTCGGTGGTGGCCACCGACCCGGTCGCCATGGACAACGCCCAGCCGCTGCTCCCGCGCACCGAGCTGGTCGACGACCCGTATGCCTGCGTCACCGGGGCAGACGCGGTGGTCGTGGTCACCGAGTGGCCGGAGTACGTCGGCCTCGACTGGGCTCGGGCGGCATCCCTCGTGCGGCGCCGGCTGGTCGTCGACGGACGGAATTGCCTTCCGGTTGATGGGCTTGTCGACCTCGGCTTCACCTACATCGGCGTCGGCACGCCAATCCGGAAGCCGCGGACGGTTCGGGCCTCGAAGCCGGGTGCGACGCAGGCGGAGCTTGTTGCGGTGCCATGACCTGGGCGCCATCGCGCGTCGTCATCACCGGCGGCGCGGGATTCCTCGGGTCGCACATGGTCGACCGGCTGCTCGCCGGCGGCGCCGAGGTGATCTGCGTCGACAACCTGATCACCGGGAGCAGGCGCAACAACAGTCATCTCGTGGGAGATCCGCGCTTCTCGTTTCACGCCGAGGACGTCTCCGGCAGCTGGAGCGTCGACGGTCCGGTCGACGCGGTCCTCCATTTCGCCTCGCTTGCATCTCCCGTCGATTACCTGCGCCATCCCCTGGAAACGCTGGAGGTGGGCACGCTCGGGACGCTGAACGCGCTTCGCATCGCCCAGGACAAGGGAGCTCGGTTCCTGCTCGCATCCACCAGCGAGGTGTATGGCGACCCCCTCGTCCATCCCCAGCCCGAAACGTACTGGGGCAACGTCAACCCGGTGGGTCCGCGCAGCGTCTACGACGAGTCGAAGCGCGCTGCCGAAGCGTTTGCGATGGCATTCAGCCGTGCGCGCGGCGTCGAGGTACGCATCGCGCGCATCTTCAACACCTTCGGTCCACGGATGCGCGAACAGGACGGTCGGGCGGTGCCGCAGTTCGTCGCGCAGGCGCTCGCCGGAGCGCCGATAACGGTGTACGGAGATGGTTCGCAGACACGAAGCCTGTGTTACGTCGACGACCTCATGGAGGGGCTGACTCGCCTCCTGGCCTCCGACTACACGATGCCGGTCAACCTGGGCAATCCTCACGAGGTCACCGTGCTCGAGCTCGCCGAGCTGGTGCGGGAGATATGCGCGAGCAGGTCGATCATCGAGCTGCAGCCGCTGCCCGTGGATGATCCTAAACGTCGCTGCCCGGACGTGACGGTGGCTCGACGTGAACTCGACTGGCAGGCGGCCGTCTCGCTCGAGGATGGACTGCGGCGGACTGTGTCGTGGTGGTGCGGCGAGCGCGTCGCCGACTGAAGCTCACGATGCTGCGGATGCCGTGTCGGGCGCAGGCTTCCGAGCGACGGTGGCGGTGTCGAATGCGATGGTCAGGGGGTATCCGGTCGTCGCCCTGACCCGGTTGAGTGCACGCCCCCGCGGTCCTCGCCCGGCGTCGTATGACTTGCCCGGGTACCACGCGCGCGGTCGTGGTTCAAGGCTGTCGAACAGCGACAGCTCGACGATGAGCCCCACGTCCTCGCAAAGCGCGCGCATGCCATCCGGGTGGATGCGCCAGCAGTCGATCGGCGCCTCGTGGTACGGCCAGCTGACCGGGTTGACCGTCAATTACCAGGCCGCCCGGCTTGCAAACGCGTGCCAGCTCGCGAAGCCAGCGCCATGGCTTGCGGACGTGCTCGATCACCTGTCCGGAGACGACGATGTCGAAGGTTGCGTCGGCCGCATCGATCTCGTACTCGGACGTCATCCGGTAGGTCAGCTGATTCCCCGCTCCCGGTTACCCACAGGCGTCCGCCGCGTGCGTCGACCTCGGTTGCCAGATCGGCGGTAGACCAGGTCACCGGCACGGTGACCTCGCGTTGATACGTCGAGGGGTCGCCATCCGGGCCAAGCTCGAGCACATGGCTGCCCGAGGTGAACAGTGGCAGCAGGTGCCGGCGGAACATGAGCACGCTGTTCAGATGCATGCGTGACGTGCTCCCGGACCCGGGCTTGCGTCGCGGCCATGTGGGGCACGGGATCCGCGAGGACGCTGGCGCTCGAGCAGTGAGGCGTACAGGCGCCGGTACGCGTCGACGAACCGTTGCGGTGTGTACGTCGCCTCATATCGGGCCCGTGCGGCTTTCCCCATCGCGGTGCGCTCACGCGCGTCGCCAAGCACATGCGCGAGCGCTTCGGCGAGAGCTGCGGAGTCGCCCGGTGGAACCAGGCGGCCCGTGACCCCGTCGACGACCTGCTCGGGAATGCCCGCCACGCTGCTTGCCACGACGGGACGGCCGGCGGCCATCGCATCCAGGATGACGATGGGCATGTCCTCG
Source organism: Candidatus Dormibacteria bacterium (assembly GCA_044450385.1). Classification (GTDB taxonomy): domain Bacteria; phylum Chloroflexota; class Dormibacteria; order Aeolococcales; family Aeolococcaceae; genus Palsa-851. The sequence goes on along the minus strand of JBIOIZ010000023.1, from coordinate 504 downwards.
TGACTGATGGAAGGAAGCACGATGACGTCGGCGGCGTCATACAACGACCAGCGGTCATCGCGTTGACCGAGAAACCGCACGCTGCCGGTGAGCCCCGTCGCGGCACTCTGCGCTTCCAGCGCAGCCTGTTCAGGGCCGGTGCCGGCCACCAGGACGGACACGTGGTCACGGATGTGCTGCGGGAGCTGCGTCAAGGCATCAAGAAGGTAGGTGAGCCCCTTTCTCTTCTCGAGCCGTGCCATGACCAGCACGATCAGGCGGTCGTTCGAGAGTCCCAGATCGTTTCGGATGTGCTCACGAGTTGCGGCGGCGACGCCTGACTCGGTGGCGTTGGGAATCACCGTGTGCCGGCTGTCGGCGAGGCGCAGCACGGAGGCAAGCGCGTTCGACGCGACCGTCGATGCCGTCACGAACGCGTCCACCGAGCGCACCACCAGCCGGTCGACCGGGTAGTCGAACACGCGACTCGGCCGGTTGTACGGGATGGCGATGTTGTTCACCACG
>JBIOIZ010000022.1:0-35777 GCA_044450385.1 Candidatus Dormibacteria bacterium | reverse complement strand
GCTCCCGGCGATTCGTGCCTCGAGCGAGACCTATGGCACCGCCAAGGGTGTCCTCGCCGGGATTCCCGTCGCCGGTGACCTCGGCGACCAGCAGGCGGCCCTGTTCGGGCAGACCTGCTTCGCGGTCGGTGAGGCCAAAAATACCTACGGCACAGGCAACTTCCTGCTTCTGAACACGGGGACGAAGCCGGTGCAGTCAAAAAACGGCCTGCTCACAACGCTCGCTTACAAGATGGGCAGCGCCGACGCAACCTACTGCCTCGAAGGTTCGATCGCGATCACGGGTGCTCTCGTGCAGTGGTTGCGCGACAACCTGGGCATAATCGAGAAGTCCTCGGACATCGAAGTGCTCGCCAAGACGGTTGATGACAATGGTGGCGCGTACTTCGTGCCGGCGTTCTCGGGCCTCTATGCTCCCTACTGGAAGTCGAGTGCTCGCGGTGTGATCGCCGGCTTGACTCGCTACGTCAACAAGGGTCACATCGCTCGCGCGGCACTCGAGGCGACCGCGTGGCAGACCCGCGAGATCGTCGACGCCATGAACGCCGACTCGGGGGTCGCACTGACCTCCCTCAAGGTCGACGGCGGCATGGTCTTCAACGACACGCTGATGCAGTTCCAGTCCGACGTGCTCGGGGTACCGGTGGTGCGACCGACCGTCGCCGAGACAACCTCGCTTGGCGCCGCCTATGCCGCCGGCCTCGCGGTCGGATTCTGGGCACAGGTGGAGGACCTCCGCGAGAACTGGGGCAAGGACAAGGAATGGACCCCGCACATGGACAAGGCAACCGTCGATAAGGAGTACGCGCTCTGGAAGAAGGCCGTCACGAGGACCTTCGACTGGGCCGAGTGACGGCGCGCTGAGGCGGATGTAGCAGACTGAATTCGTCCTCCGCGGGAAGCCCGGCGGCGCCGTCAGCGCCGGCGTCGACCGGGTTCCCCGGAGGGCTGTCAGCGAACCGAACTGGCGAGAGCCAGGCTGGAAAGGAGGTCCACAATGGCCGGCGAGAGTCAGGAACCTGGAGGCATCCCCGGATCGGGTGAGAATGAGCACGGGCATCAGGGCTCCTTTGCCACCGGGGAGGAGAGCGTCGAGCATCACCCGGAACGCGAAGAGGAAGAAGGCGACTTCGCGACGGGTGACGAGCGGGCCAAACCCACTCACGAAGGGAGCTTTGCTGAGGGCCAGGAGGCGGTCGAGCATCACCCCGAGGACCCCGAGAGCAAAGGCGACTTTGCCGAGGGCCAAGAGGAGGAGCATTCGCACCAGGGTTAGGCGAGAACCTCCCCGGTGATCGCGCGATCAGCGCGGACCAACTCGATACGCTCAGTGCAATGGCAACGCACAACCCATCGATGAGCTCGCTCGAGGCCGACGTCCTGGTCATCGGAGGCGGCTCGACGGGTGCCGGCGTGGCCTGGGATGCTGCGCTGCGTGGCTTCTCCACCATCCTGGTGGAGCGCCGTGATCTGGCGGACGGGACCACCGGTCGATTTCACGGTCTCCTGCACTCGGGCGGCCGTTACGCGGTCAAGGATCCGTCCGCAGCGCGCGAATGCATTGCGGAGAACCGGATCCTCCGCGTGACTGCTGCGGATTGCATCGAGGACACCGGCGGGATCTTCGTGTCCACGCCGTGGGACGACCCCGAGTACGGCGACCAGTTTCTCGCGGGCTGCAGGGCGACCGGCGTTCCCGCCGAGGAGATCCCGGTCGGTGAGGCGCTCCGTCGCGAGCCGCGTCTCAATCCCGACATCCGGCGTGCCTTCCTCGTCCCCGACGCGTCGCTGGACCCGTGGAAGCTGGTCTGGGGATGCGCCCGGTCAGCCGAGGAGCACGGCGCGCGAATCCTTCCGTACCACCGCATTCTCGATCTCGAGGTCGACGGTGACCGGGTCGTGGGTGCACGGGTTCGCAGCGAGCACAGCGGCGAGGAATTCGGCATTCACGCCACTGTTGTCATCAACGCGGCCGGTGCGTGGGCCGGTCAGATCGCGGAACTCGCGCATTGCAAGGTCAATGTCCGCGCCGGGATGGGCCTGATGATCGCGATGAATCACCGGCTCGTGCAGATGTGCGTCAACCGATGCAAGCGCCCGGCGGACGGAGACATCCTGCTGCCGCTTCGCACCGCGTGCGTGATCGGAACCACCGATGTCTTCGTTCCCGATCCTGACCAGACCGAGATCCGCCAGGAGGATATCGACCTCCTCCTCGACGAGGGAGAGAAGCTGGTACCTGGATTTCGCCAGGCTCGGGCCCTGCACGCGTGGGCGGGCGTGCGTCCGCTCTTCGAGGAGACCGACGAGGTCGCCGACACACGGGATGTCACCCGTTCCCACGCCCTGCTTGATCATTCCTCGCGCGAAGGCGTCGCAGGATTCGTGACCATCACCGGCGGTAAGACAACGACATTCCGGCTGATGGCCGAGGCGGCCGTCGACGCCGCGTGCCTGCAGCTTGGCGGACCCCGCGTCTGCAGGACCGCCGAGGTCCCCCTCGTGGGTTCCGAGAGTCACGTCCAGTACCACATCGGCAGCAGGCTGGCTGAGCGCGAACCGGTCCCGCAGGCCGAGGAGATCATCTGCGAATGCGAGTTGATCACCAGGACCCAGCTCGAGGACACGATCAGACAGCGCGACACGGCGAGCCTCGACGACGTCCGGCGTCTTCTCAGGCTGGGTATGGGGCCGTGCCAGGGTGGGTTCTGCGTGTATCGGGTGACCGGCATCCTGCACGCCGGCGGGAGCGTCGACCACGTGGGTGCAAATCGCGCGCTGCTCGACTTTCTCGAGGAGCGATGGAAGGGGTTGCACCCCATCCTGCACGGCGACCAGCTGCGCCAGGCGAGGCTCGACGACTGGATCTTTCAGGGCATCCTCGACGTGGAGCACCTTCCCGCATGAGCTACGACACCCTGGTTGTCGGCGCGGGATTGGCGGGGTTGACGGCTGCGCTTCGTCTTACCGAGCACGGCCAGCGTGTGCTCGTCGCCGCTCGAGGAGTGGGTGCGACGCATCTCGCGCCCGCGACCGTCGATGTCCTCGGCTATCTCGGCGATGCGCGTGTCGAAAGCCCGGCTGGGTCACTTGCGGCGCTGCTTGCGAGTGCATCCGACCACCCCTACAGCCATGTTCCCGCTGAGCGGATGACTGCGGCGTTCGCATGGTTCGCCGCACGCGCCGCCACCCTGGGCTATGCGGGCAATCTCGAGGCGAACATGCTGCTCCCGACCGCGCTGGGAGTGCCGAAGCCCTCGGCGCTCGCTCCCCAAACGATGACGGGCGGAGACCTTCGGACGGGCGGACGGTTCGCGTTTGTCGGCTTCAAGGGTTTCAAGGACTTCCACCCGGCGCTGATCGCGGACAACCTTGGCCGTGCACGCGTTCCGGCCCCGATCACCGCTCGTGCGATCGAGCTTGAACCGCCGTCCAGCCGCCTCCGCGACCTCAGCGGCCGGGTGCTCGCCGGGAGGTTCGACCACGGCGACCTCGCTGACTGGCTCGCCGGCGCGTTGATGGACCGGACCGACGCCGACGAACGCATCGGTGTGCCCGCGGTCCTGGGGTTGCGCAACGCAGTCGAGACGTGGCGCGAACTCGAGTCAAGATTGGGGCGAAGGGTCTTCGAGGTGGCGACGTTGCCGCCGTCGATGCCCGGCATCCGCCTCTACGACGCGATGGCGGCGGCACTGCGTGCCGACGGGGCGCGCATCGTCCACGGCGTGCGGGTGTCCGGCGCCCATGGGAACAACGGCCGCATCGAGACCGTCGATGTCATCAACGCGACTGGCACCGTGTCGTACCCGGTCCAGTCCGTGGTGCTCGCCTCGGGCGGCTTCGCAAGCGGTGGGCTCGAACTCGATTCGTTCGGCACGACGCGCGAGACCGTGTTCGACCTCCCCGTGATCGGCGCCCCATCGACCGATCGCGTTCGCTTCGCTCTTCGATATTTTGACGCGCAACCACTCGCGGGCGCCGGCGTGGCCACCGACGATCTGCTGCGGCCCATTGACGCCACCGGGCGACCGGTGCACGTGAATCTGTATGCGGCAGGCGCAATCATCGGCGGCGCAGTCCCGTGGAAAGAGAAGTCAGGTACCGGAATCAGCATTGCGACCGGCTACGCCGCCGCCGAGGCGATCCTCGCACCGACGACGCTGCCGGCAACCGAAGCAGTCCGATGAACGATGTCATTCGCGACTCGCTCGATCACTGCGTGAAATGCACGATCTGCGAGACGTTTTGCCCTGTGTCCCAGGCCACGCCGCTTTTCCCGGGCCCCAAGTACGCGGGACCCCAGGCGGAGCGGTACCGCGGCGCCGGACCATCGCCGGACTCGTCGGTCGACTACTGCTCGGGATGCGGAATCTGCACACAGGTCTGCCCCCAGGATGTGAAGATCGCTGAGATCAACTCGCGGGCACGCGCGAAACTCTGGGAGCAGCGCGGCATACCACTCCGCAACCAGCTCATTGCCCGACCCACCGTGATCGGACGCCTGGGAGTCCCGGTGGCGCCTCTTGCGAATTGGGCACTCCACAATCGTGCCGTTCGCAGTGTCGTGCAGAGCGTCATCGGCATCCACCGTGACGCACCGATGCCGAGCTTTGCGGGGAAGACATTTCAGTCACGCGCGCGCCACCATCGCGGGCCGTCGAGAGAAGCACCTGCGGTCGTCTATTTCCACGGCTGCGGGACCAACTTTTACGAACCACGCGTCGGCGAGATGGTGGTCGCGGTCCTCGAGCACAACGGGTTTCGGGTGATCGTTCCGCCACAGGACTGCTGTGGCCTCCCGCTGCAGTCCAACGGGAATTTCCGGGCGGCGCGCACCTACGTGCGCCGCCTTGCCGGCAACCTCGCTCCGCACGCCCGGGCCGGGCTGCCGATCGTCTCGAACTCCACGAGTTGCGGGCTGATGCTCAAGCGCGAAGCGCATGAGATCCTCGGCATCGACGACGCGGATCTCAAGATCGTGAGTGGCGCGATGTTCGATCTCTGCGAGTTCCTGCTCCGTCTGAACGAGCAGGGGAAGCTGCGCACGGACTTCAGGTCACTTCCGCTGACCGTCCCGTACCACGCCCCATGCCAGCAGCGGGGCCACGGCATCGGCAAACCAGCGCTCGACCTTCTGGCGCTCGTACCCGACCTGCACATGATCGAGCTCGATGCCGACTGCTGTGGCATCGCCGGGACGTATGGACTCAAGAAGGAGAAGTACAAGATCGCGATGGCGGTCGGCGAACGTCTTTTCAGCGACATCGCCGCAACCGGCTCCGACCTCGCGGCATGCGACAGCGAGACCTGCCGCTGGCAGATCGCGCACGGCGCCGGCGTCACGGCGGTGCATCCGATCGAGCTGCTCTACCGGGCGTATGGGCTCGACGGGACGCTGCAACCGGGGCCGGTCGCGGCGGGCGCTCAACGAGCAACGGTGAGCGCGTGAGCATGGCCAGGCGCCGCAGACCACGCCCGTGGTCCAGGAATCTCCCAGCGGACCGGCGGTGATGCGCGTTGACGACGCGCTGCTCGTGCGCGGCGAGCGCGGCACCTGGCTCATCGACCTCAGGGTTCGCTCGGCCGGCGGCTCGCGCACCCTGCAGATCCCGATCGGCAAGCACCGCGCCATCGACCGCCTCGCCTGGGAGCTCAGAAGGAGTGAGACCCCGTCCTGACCGCAAGATCGGTGTCTAACCGTGCACCGACGGGGACGAAGCCAGCTCCCCCTGCGGCAGCACGCTGCGCGCGCCGACGAGCAGAGAGTCGCAGACCAGCGCCACGCAGCGCTGCCGCTGCGGAGCGTCCATGAACAGCGGGTCGGCATGGCTCAGGCCGGCCATCATCGCCGACACATCGGTGATGGTCACGTCGGGCCGGATCAGCCCGGCTTGCTGAGCCCGCTGGAGGAGTTCGGTGACAGCGCCGACCAGATCGCGGGAGATCTCCTGCTTGGTCGCGCTGAGGTCGACGCCAGCGGCGGCCATCGCATCGGCGAGCGCCTTGAAATCCGCGAATTCATCACACAGACGGCGAACAAACGTGACGAACGCTTCGCCCGGATCGTCGGCGTCGGCGGCGGACCGTGCCGCGGCAACGAGCGGGGTGATCCGAGCCATGAGCAGCGCCTCGAACAGCGCACCCTTGGTCGGGAAATTACGGTACAAGGTACCGACGCCGACCTGGGCCCGCTGCGCGATCTCATCGATAGGGACGTCGATCCCGTGGGTGGCCATCAAGCCTGTGGCCGCCTCGAGGATCCGCTCGCGGTTGCGCTGTGCATCGGCTCGGAGGTGCCGCTCAGACATCTGCGGCGCGGCCTCGAGCTGCTCCCCCTGGGTTGTCCCCGTTCTCATCGGTCGTCCTGCCTGGGTTTGACAAACGGAACCATCGTTCCGTATAGTACTCCATAAGCGGAGCCCACGCTCCGATTCTACCCCAAAGTGAGGACGAACGCTATGCATCCAAGACGCGTCAACCCCTGGCTCGTCCTCGTGATCGTGGGCATCGCCCAGTTCATGGTGATTCTCGACGCGACCATCGTCAACGTCGCGCTCCCCTCGATCCAACATGCTCTGCACTTCTCCGCGGCCAGTTTGCAGTGGATCGTGAATGCCTACACGCTGGCGTTCGGCGGCTTCCTGATGCTCGGCGGTCGAGCCGCCGACCTGCTGGGACGGCGCCGTCTCTTCCTGCTGGGGATCGTGCTGTTCTCCGCCGCGTCGCTGATGAACGGGCTCGCAGGTTCGGCCGGGATCCTCGTGGCAGGCCGTGCGATTCAAGGTCTGGGCGGGGCGCTGGTGACACCGGCGGCGCTCTCGGTATTGACCACGACGTTTTCCGAGGGCCGGGAGCGGACCACCGCCCTGGGTGTCTGGAGCGCGATCGCCGTCGGCGGCGGGGCGATCGGCCTCCTGCTCGGTGGCGTGCTCACAAGCCTCCTTTCGTGGCAGTGGATATTCTTCGTCAACGTTCCGGTGGGCGTGGTCGCATTTGTGCTCGCACTCCGCTTCGTGCCCGAGAGCCGGGTTGAGAACGCACGCGGCGGTGTCGACATCGCAGGTGCCGTGTCGGTCACCGGGGGACTCGTGGTGCTCGTCTATGCGCTCGTCAACGCTCAGACGGCCGGCTGGCTGTCAGCAGAGACGCTCGGCCTGGGAGCCCTCGCGGTGGCGCTGCTCGCCTTCTTCGTGGTGCTCGAGACGCGGCTCCGCCACCCGCTGATCCGGCTCAGCATCTTCCGGATGCGCTCGATCACCGGAGCCAATGCCGCGATGCTCCTCGTTGCCGGTGGCATGTTCGCACTGTTCTTCTTCGCATCGATCTACGTGCAGGAGGTCCTGGGGTACAGCGCTCTGCGGGCAGGACTCGCATTTCTTCCGGTGACGGCCGGGATCATCGCGGGCGCGGCGATCTCACAGCAACTCATCCGGCGCGTTGGCGTTCGTGCCGTCGGGCTCACCGGCATGTCGATCGCCGCCGTCGGACTCATCGTCCTGAGCCGGATCCCGGTGCACGGCACCTACCTTGGAGATCTGCTCCCCGGACTCATGATCATGGCCGTCGGCATGGGGCTCACCTTCGTGCCCATCACATTGATCGCGACCACCAACGTGGCTGCTGAGGACGCGGGACTCGCGTCGGGACTGCTCAACACAGCACAGCAGCTCGGTGGCGCGATCGGGCTGGCGGTGCTGTCGACGCTCGCGGCAAACACCACCGCGAACACGCTTTCATCGCTGGGTCATTCGCCCAGTGCAGCGGACGGAGTCAGCGCGCTCGTGTCCGGTTTCCATGTCGCGTTCCTCGTGGGCGCATTCCTCATGCTGTCCGGCGCGGTGATCCTGGCCGCCACCGTGCGCCGTGGCGACGTCTCGCGTATCGACGACACCAACGAGCATCCGGTCGAGGCGCTCGTGACCGAGCCGGTCGCCGAGCTGGTCGCGAGTTGATGCCATGCGCACAGTCCTCGCCAGCCAAATGTGTGCGTCAGGAACGAGGTATCTCGACATGACTCGTGGCACAGTTCCTGACGATGACACCCATGCACGACGCCTTCCGTCGCATCGGCCCTGGAGCAGGTGACGTGGCATCGAGCACGATCCGCGACTCCGGCGGCGGCCAGCCGGACGACCCAGCGCCGGCAATGGCGCCGATCAACCAGGCCAGGTGGCGTAACCGCATCCGCGCGACCGGCACCGTCCAGGCTCTACGGGTCCAGGAGACGGAGACCGGGTCGAGCCTCGGGTGCGAGATCGGCGATGAGGCCGGCAGCCTTCTGCTCGTCTTTCCCGGGCGGAGGCGCATCCCCGGGATCGAATTGGGCGCCAGAGTCCTCGTCGAAGGGATGGTGGGACTCTGGCGCCGCCAACTCGCGATCCTGAATCCCTACTACGAGCTGGTCAGCGAATAAGTCTCGAGCCGTGGGGGCGCGCGGGGCTCAGGCGACGGCGCGTACGTCGGCGCCGGTGCAATCGTCCGGGCCGAGCGGTGCCGATGGGCGCTGGCTCGCGCTCGACCCGACACTCGGACAGCACGTCGGCGCGCAGCACCTCCGGCTTGCGGTTGGTCGTGATTACGGCGATGTGGCGCCACACCACGGCCTCTTCTTCCGAGCCGCTACCGGAGCGCCTCCCGGAGTCACGGTGCGGATCGCTCGGATGTCGAACCAGCAGGTCGAGCACGTCGAACACCACGCTGCGGTGCACTGGCAGCAACAGTAGCGGCTCAGGTCCAGGGTCGCGCAGACCTGTCCGCCCAGTACTCCCGCGCGGTCTGACTGAGATCCGGGAGGCTGGTAGCGGGGATGGCCAGGGCATTCAGGTTGCTGGTCAGCTGCTCGACGCTTGCCGCGCCGCTGAGCACGACCGAACCCCAGGGTTGCGCGAGCACCGCTGCGATTGCAAGCGCGTCGGCCGTCACTCCCAGCGCAGCCGCGGTCCTGCCGAGAGGAGTATCCGGGCCTCCGTCGCCTCCGCTCGACGTCAGCCTGCCGTTGGCAAGCGCCTCCTTGATGATCACCGCCCAGCCGGCCGCCGACGCCTCACCCAGCGCTGCACCGGCCGAGGTTTCGAGCAGGTTCCAGGTCGCCTGCACCGACGAAAACAGGGGCGCGCCATCGACCCGTACCTCGAGCGCACGGCGGATGGTATCCGCCTGATTCGGTCCGGTGGTGGTGATGCCAACGAGCAGGCCCTCCTGGCGGATGCGCGCGAGCGCGGCAAGCAGTTCCGCGTCCTCGAGCGCGCCTGACTCGATCGTCAGCGAGTGCACCTGGTAGAGGCGAAGGCGGTCGCCGAGCAGCGCGCGTGTCTCGCGGTATTGACGCTCGAAGTTCGCCAGCGAGAGATCCTTGACCTCCTGCACCGGAGCTGCCATGTCCCAGCCTCCGACGTAGGTGTATCCCCACTTGGACCCGACCACCAGGTCATCCACCTGGTCGCGGTGCGCGATCCACTCGCTGAGAAATGCTTCGGCTGATCCGTAGGAGCGCGCGACGTCGACGTAGCGCACCCCCGCGGCTAACGCGGCGTCGAGCAGCTGCCATGTCCGCTCGCGGAGCGCGCTCATGGAGCGATCCCCGCCGAGGTCGGCGGCACGATTGGTGGTGATGTAGGCAGGCCGGCCGACAGCCGCGAGCCCGAGACCGATGCGGCTCACCGGCGGTCCGAAGCGCCCAAGCGTGACGCGCTCCATCGACGTCCCCTGACGTGCCGGGATGGCCCCAGGCTCGATCATGGACACATGGTGATCGCCAGGCATCCGAACGACAAGTTCCAACTAAGATCGACGGATGGCCTCGTTGATCGTGGAAGGCGATGACCTCGTCGTGAAAGTGTCCGAGCTCGAGAAGTTCGAAGCGATGCACAGTGACGTGCGCGTCCCTCTCGCCGCGGTGCGCGCTGTTCGAGTCGTCGACGATGCGTGGCCCGAATTGCGCGGGATTCGCGCGCCAGGCACCGGTATTCCGGGAGTGATCGCGGTGGGAACGCGCCGGGGTTCTTTTGGCAAGGATTTCGCCGTCGTGCATGGTGACCAGCGTGCGGTCATCGTCGAGCTCGAGAGCGCTCCCTACTCGCGCCTCATCGTGACGACACCTGACGCCGAGAATGTAGCCGCGGAGATCCAGCGCCACGTGACAGCTTCACCTGCCGGCTGACCAATCGACGCAACCAATATCGGGTCCGGAAGCCGCGGACGAATCTAGCGAGACACGCGACGGCGGACGACCGCCACCATGACGAGGACCGCACCCGATCCGAGCAGCCACGGCGCGAGCGCAACCGGGGCCGCCCCGGTTGACGGAGTCGACGTCGATGTTGTCGTAGTCGCTGTCGTTGTCGACGATGACGTGCAGACGCCGGTCGGCGGTCTGATCACGTTGCTGTCGAGCGTCAATGCGCCGTTCCGCGCCAGGGCACGCCCGCCGTTGAGTCCGCCGCCGACGCCGATGGTGGCTCCGGTGGTCAGGGTGATGCTGGTCAACGCGATCAGGTTGCCTTGAAAGGAGGTTCCGGTTCCGAGGGTAGCGGAGCTCGTGACCTGCCAGAACACGTTGCAGGCATTTGCCCGGCCGATGAGCGCCACGCGCGAGCGGCTCGCGGTTGTCAGCGTCGAGCCGATCTGGAAGATGAAGAGTGAACCGGTGCGGTTCTCGCCATTGAGTGTCAGCGTACCGGTGAGTTGCGCTGACGAACTGAAGTGGTACACACCCGGTGTGAGCGTCTTCCCTCCGAGATTCACCCCCGACATATTCTTGAACGGCGTCGCGTGAGCGGCATCGTTGTACGTGGTGATCAGATCCGTCTGAGCTCTGATCGCCACCGCATCGTCCTCATTCTTGGCACCGGTGACGACGCCGGGTGGAAACCCGGTGACCGAGGAGGCCTTGTTCGGGCTGATCGCCAGATTGCCGGTGATCACCGTGGAACCGGTGTTGGTGATTGCAGAGGCGGCCATCACGGTGAAGTTGGCGGCTGACAGCAGACGAGGCCGCGCCAAGGCCGCCAACGCAGTGTTGGGCAGGATCGCGAGCGCTGCGGCGCCAAAGCACGCCACCACAACAATGCGGCGCGAAGCCTTCAGGACACCGAGTCGGTTGCTCACGAGTGGGCCAGCATGCGCCTCCTTCCGATTCGGTACTGTGCGCTAGCGTACGTATGGTGGCTCCGGGGTCGGACTGTAACGGGACCGATGCGCGACCATTTCAAGGATGAAGCAGCTTCCCGGCGGCATCACGCCGTTCATGCCCGGCATCGTGAGCGCAGTCGACGCTCGGTTCGGCGATCTCATCGAGGGTGCCACCAGCCGCCACCACGTCCGGCGGTTGCGACGTTCCGGGTGGGATAGCGCGCTTCGCGCCGACAGCGGAGGCTGGGCGAAGCGTGCTCCGGTGCGCGACGGCAACAGCCTGTCCGTGCACATCGACGGGACCTCCGCCCTGCCCGCGATCGCGGCGGCGGTGCGCAGCGCTCGCTCGTTCGTGCACGTCGCCGGCTGGACAATTGACCCGGGGTTTGCCCTCGAACGAACTCCGTCGGTGGTGACCGTGCGCGATGTGCTTGCGGAAGCTGCGAATCGGGTCGATGTCCGCGTGCTCGTCTGGGCCGGAGCACCCGTACCGATCATGCAGCCGTCGCGCGCAAAGGCGCGTGAGCTCATGAACCTGCTCACTCGTGGCACCCGAATCCACGGAGCGCTCGACCCGCGCAACCGCCCGATGCACTGCCATCACGAGAAGCTGGTGATAGTCGATGGCACTCTGGCGTTTGTTGGGGGCATCGACCTGACGGCGCTCGCCGGTGATCGGTTCGACGGCGCGCCGCATACTCGCAGCACCCTTGGATGGCACGATGCCGCGGCCGAGCTTGCCGGCCCGGCGGTGGCCGATGTCTGCTCGCATTTCGCGCTGCGGTGGCAGGCGACGACGGGGGAAACACTCCCCACTGTGGAGACGCCCCCCACGGCAGGCAACAGCCGTGTCCAGGTGGTCAGAACCGTCCCCGATCACACGTACAAGGCTCTCCCCCGCGGTGACTTCAGCATCCTCGAGGCATACATGGGCGCTCTGCGCGGTGCGCGCCGCCTGGTCTACCTCGAGAATCAGTTCCTCTGGAGCCCCGAGGTGGTTGCCGTGCTCCGTGAGAAGCTGCTCCACCCGCCAAGCGATGCCTTTCGGCTCTGCATCATCCTGCCGCGGCACCCCAACAACGGCAACGACGACACCCGTGGGCAGCTCGGCATGCTCCAGGCCGCTGACCACGATCACCGTCTGCTGGTGGGGACTGTCGGGCCCGTGCACCGTCAGCAACCCCCCGTGTACGTGCATGCGAAGATCGGCATCGTCGACGACGCCTGGCTGACGGTTGGTTCGGCGAATCTCAACGAGCATTCGCTCTTCAATGACACCGAGGTCAACGTGGTGACCGACGACCAACAACTGGCCCGCGACGTGCGCGAACGACTGTGGAGCGAGCACCTCAACCACGACGTACGGGGCTGCGATGCTCTGGAGATCATCGAAGACCGGTGGCGAACGGTGCTCAACAAACGACCACCGTTCGACGTCCCGCTCAGGCCGGTGCCCGCCGTGTCACGGCGCTCGGCGCGACTGCTTGGGCCGTTGAAGGGATTGCTCGTCGACGGCTGACGCGTGCGCGGCTCTCGAGACGAGCAGCTCAGCCGAGGAGGGCGCTGAAGTCTCCGGGCGCCGCCGCCGCATTGCCCAGCAGCCGCAACCCGAACGCCGATTCGATGGTGCGCAGCGTGGTGTAGTGATCGCCACGGGTGACAATCGCCCCGCGGCCACGCGCGTTCGCGGAGACCACGATCATCGGGACTCTGCCGCCGGCCGCGTTCCCGCAGCAGGACCCGGACGGGGACGCATCGTTCTCGTCCATCGTGATGATCACTGTGCCGTGGTCTGCGAACCATGCGGATGAGAGCACCGCGAGGAGGTTCGCATGGAGCCACGCGTCGCCTTGAGCCACGCTCCCGTCGTGCATGTCGTGCGCGAGATTCGGCGTGATCCACACGAAATCCGGTGGCGCACTGGAATCCAACGTGGCTGACATGGAGCCCGCACCTGGGTAGGGCACGAGGTGCGCCGCGCATGCGTTGCCTCGCTCGGCGCCGAAGTACATGAAGGGGTTGTGCTTCTCGGCGTAGTCGCCTGAGCCGCCGACCCGGTCGCACGGCGATGGCATGCTCTCCATGTACGCCACCCACGGGATCCCCGCGCTGGACAGCTCGGCGCCCAGGTCCAGGGACTGGAACGGTCCACATCCCCCGCCGTCGGGCGTGCAGTCGGAGCTGATGCCTTGCGCACCGCCGCTCTCGAGCGCCAGGTAATTCGGCGCACTCGGATGGGCGATCGCATACCACGAGGTCAGCGATGCGTAGCTCGACGCGAGGGAACAGAGATACGGATCCGCGAAACAGGAGCCCAGGGTCGCGGCATATCCGCGGTTCTCCTCCACGATCACCATCACGTGGGGTACTGCATGCGTCACGGGAGTCGTGCCGGGGGAGGTCGCGCTTACGGACGGCGCCGGTTGCGTCGCCGGCTCGGAGACGCTCGAGCCGGCTGACCCACAGGCTGCCGCCATGCAGGCGGCCACGGCCACCACAACCAATCGCGTCGCCGTCATGGACACCACTTCATGCGTGGAGCATGCCGCCTGCACCCGCTGCTCCGAACGGACAGTACCGCGTGCAGCGTCCGTCGGTGGCGCCGTTGGTGCTTTAGGTTCTGGACCGTCCGCGCATCATGTACCAGCCGCCGACGATGAGGATCACGATCACGATCACGTAGACGATGATCTCTTTGGTGCCGAACAGGGCGAATGCGAGCATGGGCTGTCTCCTATGTCGGTGGTGCGGCTGGACCTGATGCCGCCACAGGGGGATTGGCGTCATCCTACGGTGCGGGTGCGCTCTTGTGCTGAATACGCCTGGCGGATCGTCAGGGCACCCTAGAATCCGCCCATGCGAAGGGTCATCGGACGCGGCCGGCGGTTCCTGAGTACCCCGGGCGTCCGAGAGGGCGGGATCATCGCCTGCCTCCTGGTGGTCGGACTGCTCGCCCGGCTGCCGAATTTGAATGGACCGCTCGTGGCGATCTCGTCATTTCGCCAGACCGAAACCGCATATCCGGCGCTGATCTATCACCAGCAGGGCATCAATCTGTTCGCCCCACAGCTTCCCGTTCTGGGCAAGCCGTGGCAGGTCCCATTTGAGTTCCCGCTGTTCCAGGCCATGGCCGCGGCGATCATGAGTCTCGGCGGCGCTGTCGATTGGGCGATGCGAGTGAGCGGAGTGATCTGTTTCATGGCAACCGCAGTCGCCGTCTGGGGCATGGTCCGCCATCTCTCCACACGCACCGCAGCCGGAATCGCGGTGCTCGTGTTCCTCGCATCACCGTTCAACGTGTGGTGGAGCCGGGCTTCGATGATCGAGTACATGGCGACCGCGTTGTCCGTGGGCTACGTCTGGGCGGGCATGATCTGGATCGACAAGCGCCAGCGACGCTTCGCAGCGCTTGCCATCGTCCTCGGCACGCTCGCGATGCTGGTCAAGGTGACCAGCGCGGTCTTCTGGATGGTTCCCCTGTTGCTGTACTGGGGCAGGGCGTCGCGACCACCCTGGCGCCAATGGCTGCGCGATCGTCTCGAGGTATCGGCGGTGCTGCTTGCAGTTCCGCTGATCGCGTGCGTGCTGTGGACACATCACGCGGATGACGTCAAAGCTGCGAGTCCCGCAACCAGCTGGTTGACGAGCGAGGCGCTCGTCGGATTCAACTTCGGTTCGGTCGCTCAGCGATTGGATCCCCACCAGTGGGGCAAGATCATCCACCCGTTCGACACTCTGGTGACCGGGCTGCCCTACTGGCTCTTCGGCGTGGTGTGCCTCGTCGCGATCCTGCGTGAGCGGCGCGCCGTTTGGTTCGGAATCGTCCTTGCGGGCGCGCTCCCGGTGTTCACGTTCATCGACCTCTACGCCGTGCAGGCGTACTACCTGGCTGCGGTGACACCGGCTGCCGCCGCCGTGACCGGCTACGCGCTTGACGGCGTGCTCCGCCGCTTGCCTTCAGTGCCCCTTCGCGCCGCGGCAATGGTGGTGATCATCGCGTGGCTTGGAGCAACCCTGTACGTCCAGCGCGATTTTCTGGCGTCGAGCTATACGAGTCCCACGCCGGATCCCGCGCACGTTCTGTCGCAGGCACGCGAGGTCGACGCGGGGACGAATGCGCAGGATCTCATCGTGTTCGACGGACTCCAGTGGTCGCCGGCGGTCCCGTATTACGCTCGCCGGCGAGGCATGATGCTCGTGCAGATCATCGTGACCCCCAAGCTGCTCAACTCCCTGCCAGGACAGGGATACACGTATCTCTACACGGTCACGCCACGCCCCGGCGAGTTCTCCGCGAATTCGCTCGCCGTGCTGCAGCGCTGGGCGTGGTTCGGCGATGTCAGCCCTCACCTGTTTCGCCTCGGCACGACCTATGCCGGCGTCGCGTCAACGTATGTGGCAGCGACGGCACAGCCGCTCCCGCCGGCCGGAGCTGCGGTTTCGCTGATCTCCGGACCACGAGCGCTGCTCTGTGACGGCCCGACGATCGACGTCACGGTGCCGGCCGGGACCACCATCACCCTGCAGTTCGGCGGGCTCCCGGCTGCCGGCGGCATCACACTCGCCGTGAACGGGCGATGGATTCCAGCGGAGGCGACAGTTGTGGTCAGCCCTGCCGCGTCAGCAAGTGGCTCGCTGCAGCTTGCGTGCGCGGGCGGGGCCCAGCTCGTGCTCACCGGTGCGTCTCGGCAGCAGCCGTGACGCCGTGGTGCGCTTCAGCCCGTGTCGCGACGAGGCTGCTCCGCGACCTTGAGATCGCGCGCAGCTGTCACCAGGTCGGGGCGCGACTTGATCAACACGGGAAGCGTTTCGGCCAGTGCGGGTTGTGTGATGTCCACGTGCCCGAGCGCCATCAATGCACGCGCCCAGTCGATTGACTCCCCAATTGACGGCGTCTTGCGCAGATCCAGTCGGCGGGCGGCACGGACCACGCCGGCCACCTGGCGCGCCAGGCGATCCTCGATGCCAGGAATGCGAGCGAGCAGAATCTCACGCTCGCGCTCCGCAGTCGGATACTCCAGAGCGAGGTAGAGACAGCGGCGGCGCAGCGCCTCGCTGAGTTCGCGCGTGTTGTTGCTCGTGAGCACCACGAGCGGATGCCGTGTGCCGGTGATCGTCCCCAACTCGGGGATGGTCACCTGGAATTCTGCGAGCACCTCCAGCAGCAGTGCCTCGGTCTCCACCTCAACGCGGTCGACCTCGTCGATGAGCAACACCACGTCGTCGTGCGCACGCACCGCCGCGAGCAGCGGGCGCTCGAGGAGATACGGCTCGCTGAAGATATCTGCCTCGATGTCCTTCCAGCCGGCGGCGCCATCCGGGACGCCACCGCCGGCCTGGATGCGCATCAACTGCTTGCGATAGTTCCATTCGTACAGCGCGCGGCTTTCATCGAGACCCTCGTAGCACTGCAGCCGGAGCAGGCGTGAGCCGGTGATCGTGGCCAGCGTCTTCGCAAGCTCGGTCTTCCCCACGCCTGCAGGACCCTCGACGAGCACGGGTTTGTCGAGGCGATCCGCAAGGAACACCACCGACGCAATCGACTCGTCGCCGAGATACCCGGCATTGCGCAGCCGGTCGAGGACATCTGCCGGATCACGGAAGCGCTCACCCACTCAGCGGCCCTCGCTCCAACGGTAACGCGGACCAGACGAAGGCTTGCGTCATTGCTCGGGGGCCGGACGCGGATACCAGACTGGGAGCTTGGCGTCGACATTGACCCATACCGACTTCGGTTGGGTGTATTCGTGCATCGCCTCGAAGCCCATCTCGCGACCGTATCCCGATCCCCCCACTCCTCCAAACGGCGAGGCTGGCGAAACTCGCTTGTAGGCGTTGATCCAGACCATCCCGCAGCGCAGCAGGCCGGCCACGCGGTGCGCGCGAGCGAGGTCGCTCGTCCAGAGGCCGCTTCCGAGCCCGTACTGCGTCGAGTTGGCGATCCGGATAGCCTCATCCTCGTCGCTGAAGGTTGTCACCACGACGAAGGGCCCGAAGACCTCCTCCTGGCTGACGGTCGCGCCCGGATCGGCCCGTACCACCGTGGGTTGCACGTAGTACCCGGCGGCGAGCACGGCAGCTCGCGGAGCTTCGCCCCCGCAGAGGATCTCTCCACCCTCGGCACGCGCCACGTCGACATATCTGAGCACGCGCTCGCGGTGCTGCGCCGACGTCAGCGGCCCCATCTCGGTCGAGGGATCGAGCGGATCTCCGACCCGGATGCTGGTTGCGAGCTTCACGAAGGCGTCGAGAAAGCGGTCGGCGATGCGCTCGTGCAGCAGCAACCGCGATCCCGCGATGCATGCCTGCCCCTGGTTGTGGAAGATCGCGAAGGTCGACCCGTTGACCGCCTGTTGCACGTCGGCGTCCTCGAACACGATGTTCGCACCCTTGCCCCCCAGCTCAAGGTGCAAACGCTTGAGGGTCTGCGCACTTGCCTCGACGAGCCGCCGACCGACAGGCGTTGATCCGGTGAATGACAGCATTCGGATCCGCGGATGCGTTGCGATCGCCCAACCGGCCGAATCGCCATATCCGGGCACGATATTGACGACTCCGTCCGGGATGCCGGCCTCCTGCATGAGCTCGGCGAGACGGAGCGTGCTCAGTGGGGTGAGCTCGCTGGGTTTCATCACGACCGTGTTGCCGGCGGCCAGCGCCGGACCCAGCTTCCAGCTCGTGAACATCAGCGGGAAGTTCCAGGGAACGATCTGCCCCACAACGCCGATCGGTTCGCGAAGGAGGTAGTTGAGGAAACCCGCCTCGACCGGGATCACCGACCCCTCATGCTTGTCGGCCATTCCGCCGAAATATCGATACCACGCAGCCGTCCGCGGAACATCCAGCCGCGTCGTGTCGCGAATCGGATGCCCGGTGTCGACCGTCTCGAGCCGCGCCAGTTCGGTGGCGTTCGCATCGACGAGGTCCGCCAGGCGCAGCAGCATCCGGCCGCGCTCGGCGGCCGCTGTCGCCGCCCACGCCGGGAACGCGCGCTCCGCCGCGTCCACGGCCCGGTCGACGTCGACGGCCCGTGCTTCGGCGACGCAAGTGATCGTCGACCCATCGTGCGGATCGAGAACATCGAACTCGCCGCCGCCAACAGCGTCGACCCACCGCCCGTCGATGAACAGGCGCGTCCGCAGTCCAGCTGGATCCAGACGCGCTGGAGACGGCAGCTGGACGTCGAGCCCCACGAAGGTCTCGGTCAGAAGTCCACTGGGTGGCTGGGCAGCTTGCCCGTCGCGTACAACTCCGGAAGTTCAGCGTCGGCGTTCTCCCAGACCAGGAGCATCGCTCGCTTGGGAGCGTAGCCCTGGTGCCGGATGTTCGCCGGCATGGACGCCACGTCCCCGGGCTTCATCACCACTCGGGTTCGCGCTGCTCCCGTATCGCGATCCTCGACGGCCCAGATGATCTCGTCGCTCAACTGGACGAACCACTCGACCCGGTCGTTGCCATGGATGATCGGGAGGATGTACTCCTCTGTTGTGGGGCAGTACAGGCTGTCCTTGCACACGCTCACCACAGAGGGATTCCAGGTGACGTCGGATCGCGAGAGGTAGGCGAACAGGTTGTAGGCCTTGACCTCGGACTCGAACCCCGGCTCCGCCTCGATCTCCGGGCCGTCCTGAGGGACGTCGGTGAACATGCGGTTGATGGGGTGCGTGGCGTCGGTGCGAAGCTGCTCATCGTCATCGCAGGAGACCATGCGCTTGGAGGCGACCCGCCGCCGCGTGACGGCGGCGATGTTGCTGCCGTTCTTGTCACCAAAGGCACTGCCTGTCTCCTCCGGCGAGGCAAAGGGATCGAATGAGGCATTGGTCCAGTCGGCGAGCATGCGCTCGAAGGTGGCCTTGATATTGTCGCTGTGGAAGTTCTCGACGTGATCCATCTCCGCTTTGCGGTACGCGTCGTTGTACCGACCCGCGAAGAGGTCGACGGTGCCGTAGTGGTTCACCGTGCCCACCACCCCGTCAAAATTGACGATGCCGTAGAAGAAGTTCCAGGCCACATCGCGCTGCATGGCTCGGAGGAAGGCGTCCGCCGACATCACGTGGCTGCCGGTGGGCCACTTGACGTACACGAAGTACTCGTCTCGCCGGAAGTGAAACTCGCCAAGCGTGAACTCCGCGTACCCGTGCGCGTTCGGCGCGCTCGCGATGACATTCGCGTCCATGAGCAGGGTCATCCGGGGTCGACTCCCATCATTGTGTCGACCAGCCTCAGTGGGTCTGGCAGATCTCTCCCCATCGATAAACGGTGTCCGCGCCTTCGATCGTCTGCAGCAGCATGACCGAGGGCTTGTCAGCGTGAAAACGATAGGCGGCGTGCGCGGGCAGCATGGTCATGTGGCCACGCCGCGCGATGACGCGCCCCATCCGGGGACCCTTGGGTTCATGGCCGAGCGCGATCGAACCGAGGGTGCCCTCAGGCGGCTCCTCTTCGACGGTGAGCCGATGCAGGACCACCTCGACCTCACCATCCATGACGAGCGCGAACTCGTCGTGAGCAGTGCCTCGCCAGTCGGAATCACCCTCTGCGCGGATGGCTTCGAGCACGTACTGGCGATTCTTCCCGACTGCGACCTTCTCGTAAGGCTGCGAGTGCGCGGCGACGTCGAAAACATTCGAGAACGTATAGCGTTTCGGGTCGTCGTCGATGATTTCGACGCCCCCTTTCTCATATTGATCCAGAGAGCCGAAACGGGTGACGTACGCCGGCACGATTCTTGTCCTCGGCACTTGACGCGTTGCAATGTGCGACATGCGAACACTGCGGCGCTGTTCGAACATCTGAAGCCTACGCCCGTCATTGTGAACAAGTCAATCGAAACGTGGTCATGGGCGGCCGCCCCACGTTGACGGCGCCTCCGGCGCAGGCGAACGAGGCGGTCCTGCGTACAGGTCGCCGAGCAACGCGCCGCGGAGCGTCGACATCTGGGCGATGACGTCGGGGATATCCGATGTTTCCGGCAGCCGTAGCCGCAGCTCGCGCATCCCCGCTGCGTACAGAGTGGCCACAGTCTGCTGGCAGTCCTCCAGGGTGCCCACCAGGCCCGCGGTCATCTCGGCCTCGGCCCGCAGCGCCGGATCACTGGACAGCCGCGCCTGCGCCTCGGCTGCCGTCCGTCCCGGCGACGCCGGAAGAAACACCGCGCTCCTTCCGGACGAACCGCCCAGCCGCTCCACGAGTGCTTGCAACGGTGCTGGGCCGAAAACCGGAACCCCGCCCGCGGATCGAATCGCCGCCTCGGCTTCCGCGCTGGATGCGTCGACCGAGACTTCGTGCCCACCTGCCAGGCGACTGCTGAAGGCGGCGGTGCTTGCCGCAGTGGCCGCGCTGCCGCGGAGCCAGATATCGGAGATGGGGTCGAGCGCATGCTCCTCGGTGTCCCCGACGACCCATCCGACGCGCATGCCCGCGACCGTCGACTCGGTGGGCCACGCTGAGCCGGCGGCCACCCAGAGCGCCTGCCATCCAGCCCTGGCAGCAAGCACTGCGACGGGTGGGAGCGAGTCTGGGTGGCGGGGCAGCAGGAGACCCAGCTGCAGCTGACGTCCGGCTTCTGTTTCCATGCGCCCGATCTTGACACCGGCCCTTTCCGGCGGGCGCACAATCGCCGGATGGATGAGTCCGGCGTCGTCGGTGGCATCGTGCTGCGGATGGCCGCGGCGCTCCGACAGGCGGCCGTTCCGGTGTCGACCGGGGAGCTCATCGATGCCGCCACGGCACTCGATGTCCTTGACATGGGAGCGCGAAATCAGGTCCGCGCGGCGCTGCGCGCGACACTGATCAAACGACAGGGCGATGTCGACGCATTCGAGCGGATCTTCGCTGCAGTGACCGCGGCGTTCGGTGAAGGCCCGCTGGCGGTTGACTCGCCTCCCTCCCACGGCACGCGCGCGGCGATCCAGGCGGCCCTCCCCGGCGCGAACACGGAGGTGACCGCGCTCATCGACGACCTCGTCGCCGCCCTCCGCGACAACGACGAGGCAGCGTTGCGAGCGCTCGCCATCCTGGCGGTCGAGCGATTCGGGGGCATCGGATCGACGTCCCAGGACTCGGAGCGTGCCTCCCTCTATCGGGTGTTGCGTGGACTGGACCTCGCCCAGATCCTGCAGCGAGCGATGCGCCAACCCGAGGCCGATCCGGAAGAGGCGCGGAGCGTCGGCGCGCTCGTTCCGGCAGAGATCGCAACCCGGGTCGAGGAGTTCCGCCGCCTGCTTGCTCGGGAAGTGCAGCGCCGCCTCGACACGAGGGCCGTCGGGGCCGGAAAGCCGATCCAGAGATCGTCGGGGACTCTCGAGGACCTGCCGATCCTCGGTGCAACCCCATCGGAGCTCGCAGCGCTGCAGCGAGCGCTCCGCCCACTCGCGCGACGACTCGCCGTCCGCGGCGCTCGCCGAATACGCCACACGCACGGGGGACGCATCGACGTCCGCCGTACCATCAGAAGGTCGCTGTCCACCGGGGGCCTCCCTCTGCAACCCGCCTGGCGCCGCCCCAGGACGACCCGACCGGAATTGGTCGTCCTCTGCGACGTGAGCGGTTCGGTGGCGGAGTTCGCACGCTTCACTCTGGCGCTCATGAGCGCCATGACCGCCGAATTCTCGGCGATCCGGTGCTTCGCCTTCGTCGACGGCGTCGACGAGGTGACCCGAGTGGTCGCAGAGGCGCAGGGAGCGCTCATGCCCTCCCACGTGCTGGCTCGGACCGACGTTGTGTGGGACGACGGGCACAGTGATTACGGGCGTGTGTGGGGACTCTTCGCCGCTCGCTTCGCGCAGGCGCTGACCCCGCGGGCCAGCCTCGTGATCGCCGGTGATGCGAGAACCAACTATCGGGCGGCGAACGCCGCCGGGCTCGCCGGCATCGCTCGCGCCGTTCGGGCCATCCACTGGCTCAACCCCGAACGGCAGGAACACTGGGACACCGGCGACTCGGTGATGTCGCTCTACGCCCGGGCCTGTGATTCCGTCCACGAGGTGCGCACGCTCCGCCAGCTCGAGTCGGCGGCGCTCGACATCGCGACCGGTGCACGGACGTCGTCGAGCCGGTGACGTCGTCGTCGGCCGACTCCCGCGCCGGCCACCGGACCGTACACTCGCCGGGTGTCCGAAGTCGACGGAGAACTGCTCGCCCTTCGGAATCGTCTTGGCGATCTCGACCAACGTATCGTCGAATTGATCGCGGAGCGATTCCGCGTGGTCGGGGATGTCGCGAAGGAGAAGGCGGCCTCAGACGCGGCCATCCGTGACTCCGAGCGCGAACGTCACGTGCTCGCGTCGGTCGAGCACATCGCGCGGATCGAAGGCGCCCCGGTCAACCTGGTCCGCCGCATCTACCGCGACCTCCTCGCGGAGTCGGTGAGCAGACAGGTTTCGAGTCGATCAGGCGCGAAGCGGGAGGTGGCGCTACGGGTTGCCGTGCGTGGTGAGCATTCCTTCGGCTTCCTCGCGGCACAGAAGTACCTGTCGGCACGCGAGGTCGACGGTGAGATGGTGGTGACACGCACCTACCAGGCCGCTGTCGACGCATTGAAGGCGGGAAAGGTCGACCTCGCGGTCCTGCCGATCGAAAACACCGCCGCCGGCAGTGTCGATGAAACCTACGACCTCCTGCGCGAGAACGAGGTGTCGATCGTCGGCGAGGAGACATCGAGCGTCGATTACTGTCTATGCGGAGTGAGTGATCTTCCGCTCGGAGCGATCAGCCAGGTGCTCGCTGCGGTTGACGGTCTCGAGCAGTGCTCCAGGTTTCTCCAGACCCTGCCCAATGCGGCGCAGATCCTGGAGTTCGATACCGGTGCTGCAATGCGGCTCGTCCATGCAACCGGCGACTCGACTCATGTTGCGATCGGTGCTCCGGAAGCCGCGGCCGCCCATGGCCTCGTCGTCTTGCGACGCGGAATCGCCAACCATGCAGAGAACTACACGCGGTTCGTTGTCCTCTCGCGCCATCCCATCGCCGTCGAGCTCAGTGCACCCTGCAAGACCAGCCTGATCCTGATCACCCGGCACGAGCACGGCGCGTTGATGCGGTCCCTCGGCGTCCTCGCAGCGAGTGATCATTCGATGACCAAGCTGGAATCCCGCCCACGGCCCGGACGGCCCTTCGAGTACATGTTCTTCATCGATTTCGAGGGCAATATCGCCGACCCGCGGACCGCCGACGCGCTCGATGACCTCCGCTCCACCGCGCTGCATCTCAAAGTGCTGGGCAGCTACCCGGCCACCACCACCACGACGGACGCGCAGCCCGGAGACGCCAGGCCGCTCATCCCGCCGCCCGTGGAAGTTGACGTACCCGAGACCGCTGTGCCGCGGCGCCCCACGGCCAAGTCTTCGAAGAATTACCGGCTCGCCGGTCGTGGCGCGCGCTCGGACGACACAGTGATCCCGGTCGGCAACCTGCTGATCGGTGGTGGCGGTTTTCTCGTCATGGCCGGTCCGTGTTCCGTCGAGTCAGCGGACCAGATCGATGCCACTGCTCGTGCGGTTCGCGAAGCCGGCGCGCAGATCCTCCGCGGCGGAGTCTTCAAGCCGCGCACCTCGCCATACGCCTTCCAGGGCCTGGGATGGGATGGGCTCGAGCTGCTCGCTGCGGCGGGCAAGGCCACCGGAATGCCGATCATCAGCGAGGTCATGGCGGTCGACCAGGTCAGGCGCATGGCCGAGCTGGTCGACATCCTCCAGGTCGGAACTCGCAACATGCAGAACTTCGATCTCCTTCGCGAGCTCGGCAAGATCGATCGCCCGATCCTGCTCAAGCGCGGACTCTCCAGCACCATCGACGAATGGCTCGGCGCGGCCGAGTACATCCTTGCGATCGGCAACCAGCAGGTGATGCTCTGTGAACGTGGCATCAGGACGTTCGAGACGAGCACGCGCAACACACTCGACCTGTGCGCCATACCGGTGTTGCGTGAGTTGACTCATCTTCCGGTGATCGTCGATCCGAGTCATGGCACCGGCCACCGCGCCTACGTCGCCCCGATGGCGAGGGCAGCACGCGCCGCCGGTGCACACGGTCTCCTCATCGAGGTGCACCCGGACCCTGACAAGGCGCTCTCGGACGCTGAGCAGAGCCTGTCGTTCGGGGAATTTCTCTCGCTGATGCGGAGTCTGCAGGCTGTCGCACCTGCGTCCTACGCCTGACGCGGTCGCTCGACCCAGAGGAAGCTTGTGAAGTTCTCCTCCAGGTCCTGAAGGTTGTCTTCAACGATACGAAGGCCGTTGAGGTCGGCGAGCGTCCTGCTTCCCATGGTCGCGATGGAATCGGGAAGCTCTCCCTTTCCAAGGAGCTCGGCCACCTTGGCCTGATCGATCAGGTCGCCCGTGCCGCTCGTCTGGGTGAGATTCGCGTACTTCTTCTCGAGATTGGTGCGGCACTGGCGCAGCACCTGAGGGTGCGCCATGACCGTGTCGACCTTGGAGAAGTCGGCCCCCGCGGCGATCATCAGCGCGTGCGAGATCTTGATCGCGAACTCTTCGACGATGCCGAAGCGATACCGCGCCATGGCCGCGACCGATTCGCCGACCATCCCGCCGACCGAGTTGTGAATCGCGAAGACCCCGCGATCGATCTCCCCTTCGTGAAGAGCGCGCAGGACCCGTTCGGTGGTGTGCAGATACACGATCTCGCAGGGAATCTCCGGTGTGCGGCTCATGTAGTAGCGAGCGGCGTCTTCGTTGAAGCTCCCCCGTCCGCCCTGGATCCCGACGACCATGCGGTCCGTGACCAGACGGTTCGGGAGCAAGAGATCGAACACCGAGTCCTGAGCTTCCGAGAGGCGCAGACGCATCGCCTTGGTGTGTGGATTGAGGGTCTGCAGGTCGACGAACAGCTGCCACGTGTCGTTGCTGACCTGTGAAGTCACGTCCTGAAGGAGCCTTGTTCCAAAGGTATCGATGGGCGTCGGCGTGAAACCAAAGCGTTCGAGTGTTCGGCCGACAAAGTGCGTGACGCCCTGGCTCTCAGCCGCGAGCCGATCGTGTTCATCGGCAGGTATCGACACCACCACGAGCCCCTTCGATACAAAGTATTCTCGCCACGCATCGAGCGCCGCCGCCGGCAGACGGAATCCGTCGATGACGATCGTCTGGCCGACAATGCCGGTTGCCGCAACGCTGTCCGGACCGAACATCGGATGGGTGAGCAGCGCCGTGTAGTTCGGGGGCAGGTGGCGTGCGAAGACGTCTCGCGCATGCACCTTCACCGAGAGGACGTCGATGAGGGTGCGGGTGCCGCCGAGCTCGCTGAAATATGGAAGGTGCTCCTTGATTGTGGTTTCCAGTGCGGAGATCGGGACGCAGTAGAAGACGGCGTCCGATGCCAGCGTGTCCTGCAGCGATGATGCCGGCAGCCCTTCGCGCGCCGCCTCGGCACGCTGCAGAGGGTCAGAGTCGTATGCCCTGAGCGTGAAGTCGTTCTGGAGCATCGAGGCCCAGAGACGTCCAAACCGGCCGAGGCCAACCACTCCGACCGTCGCCGGAAGGAATCTGGTCATCACCGCGGCTAGTGTACGGCTGCACCGCGAAGCTCCCGATCACTCCAGGCTTGAGGCGCTTCGACGCCGAAAACCGGTGCGTCGGTATGGTCTGGGTTGCATGGCGACGGCGGCAGACGGCGAGACCAGCGACCAGAGCGCACGAGACACGGCGCGCCGGCAGATGCCTCGTGCGCTGCGCGAGGAGGTTCGCCTCGTGGGTGACGCCCTGGGTCACGTGGTCGCCGAGCATGGCGGTGCGGCGCTTCTCGCCGACGTCGAGACCCTTCGCAGAACCGTGATCCGCGCACGCGCCGAGGGAGACATGCGCGGTGGCTATGCGAACGCGGCCGACGAGCTGGTGTCGTCGTGGTCGCTTGACCGTGCCGAGGAGGTTGCGCGCGCGTTCACGTGCTACTTCCACCTGGTCAATCTCGCTGAGGAGCGCTATCGCGCCCAGGCGCTTCGCGACGCGGATACGGGCGCAGCCGGCGGGGCGGGCGGTCTCGTGGCAGCGCTGGCGGCGGTGCGCACGGAGCTGGGCGGCGAGGGACTCGTTGAGCTGCTCAGGACGCTGCGTGTCCATCCTGTCTTCACCGCGCACCCCACCGAGGCGCGTCGACGCGCGGTGACCTCGGCAGTCCGGCGGGTCGGCGAGCAGCTGGAGCGAGTGAACGATCCGCGCGCCGCGATGTCGGCCCAACCTGAGATCTGGAGGCGACTGCTCGAGGAGGTCGACGGCCTGTGGCGCACTGCGCAGTTGCGCAGCCAGGAATTGCGACCGCTCGACGAGGTCCGCACGCTCATGGGCGTGTTCGACGAGACGCTCTTCCGCCTGGTGCCCTCGGTCTACCGAGCGTTCAGCGCGAGTCTCGACACCGCCGACCGCGGTGCACAGCCCCCGCCGGCGCCGGCATTCCTGCGCTTCGGAACCTGGGTCGGCGGGGATCGCGACGGCAACCCACATATCACCGCCCAGGTCACGCGCGAAACGATGCTCATCCAGTCCGAGCATGTCCTCCGCGGACTGGAAGCGGCCACGACACGCATCGGCACCGGCCTCACCGCCGACGTTGCGACGACGCCGCCGGACGCCGGTTTTCTCAACCGCCTGCGCTTGCTCCGAGGCACCGTCGGTGCTCGCGCCGCCGGGATTGAAGAGCGATCCCCCGGAGAGCCGTACCGTCAGTTCCTCCTGCTCGTGGCCGAGCGGATCGGCGCCACCCGTCGCGCGGACCTGTCGGTCGCATACGTGCGACCGGATGAGCTGATCGATGACCTTCGTTGCCTGCAGGATGCCCTTGTCACGGCGGGCGCCCCGCGTCAGGCGTATGGCGAGCTGCACGGTCTCATCTGGCAGGCGCAGACCTTCGGCTTTCACCTCGCAGATCTGGAAATCCGCCAGCACAGCGGCGTGCATCGCACGGCGTTGGCAGAGATCGGATCCGGCGGCCCGCGCTCACCGGAGACCGACGAGGTGGTTGCGACCCTGCGCACCATCGCGCTGCTCCAACAGCGATTCGGCCCTCAGGCATGCCATCGCTACGTCGTGAGCTTCACGACGAGCGCCGAAGACATCGCGGCGGTGTACGCCCTCGCGGAGGTCGCCTGCGCGCCCAACCCTGCCCCCGAGCTCGACGTGGTTCCGCTCTTCGAAACCACAGCGGACCTCCGCGATGCACGCGAGGTGCTGGACGCCATGCTCGAGCTCGAGCCGGTGCGACGGCGCATGGCGGCGACCGGTCGCGCTCTCGAGGTGATGCTCGGGTACTCCGATTCGGCGAAGGAGAGCGGTCCGGTCACCGCAACGCTCGCGCTGTACTCGGCGCAGGCGAACCTCGCTGCCTGGGCAGGAGAACGAGGTGTCCAGCTCACGCTCTTCCACGGTCGGGGCGGTGCCCTTGGACGAGGAGGCGGTCCGGCAAACCGCGCTGTGATGGCGCAGGCGCCGGGATCGGTGGCGGGACGCTTCAAGGTCACCGAACAGGGAGAGGTGATCCTCGCCCGCTACGGCAACGCCACGCTGGCCCAGCGGCATCTCGAGCAGGTGACGTCGGCCGTGCTCCTCACGTCCACGCCGGGGGCACGGGAGCGGACCGAGCGGGCGGCAGTTCGCTACGACAAGCTCGCCAGAGCCATCGACGCCGCCGCGCGCGCCGCGTATCGCCAGCTCATCGATATCGACGGGTTCGCCTCGTACTTCGCTGAGGTGACGCCCGTCCGCGAGCTGGCTCGACTGCACCTGGGATCACGCCCGGCGAGCCGCGGGGGTGACGGCACGCTGGCGTCGCTGCGGGCAATCCCATGGGTCTTCGCCTGGTCACAGATCCGGCTCAACCTGCCTGGCTGGTATGGCCTGGGACGCGCGCTCGCCGGACAGCCGGTGGAGGAGCTCCGGGTTGCGTATCAGGAGTGGCCGCTGCTGAGCTCGCTCATCGACAACGCGGAGATGAGCCTCGCCAAGACCGATCGCTTCATGGCGGCCGAATACCTGCGGCTCGGGAGCCAGCCGCGCATCTCTGCACTGATCCTGGCGGAG
Organism: Candidatus Dormibacteria bacterium; assembly: GCA_044450385.1. Classification (GTDB taxonomy): domain Bacteria; phylum Chloroflexota; class Dormibacteria; order Aeolococcales; family Aeolococcaceae; genus Palsa-851. The sequence continues at coordinate 7,620 of JBIOIZ010000022.1, read as the reverse complement.
TATGACGGCACCAAGGAGCAGATCCTCGCCGTCACCGATCAGGCCCGCCTGCTCGAGAAGCGCCGCGTACTGTCCTGGGCGGTGGAGCTGCGCAATCCGTACATCGACGCGCTCTGCCATCTCCAGCTTCGCGCGCTGCGCGCTTTGCGCGGTGGCGATGCCGCCGATGCCGACCGCAGACGGCTGGAGCAGCTCCTGCTGCTCACGGTCAACGGGATCGCCGCCGGGTTGCAGAACACGGGGTGACGCCGGTGGCCCCTGAGCGTCGCCCAACCCCGAGCGGCGCGACGTACGCCGATAATCCGGTCGTGGTAGACGACCTGCAGGCCGCTCTCCGATGAGGGTCGGATTCGTCGGGATCGGGAAGATGGGCCGTCCGATGGCCGAGCGCCTGGTCGTCGCCGGCCACGAGGTCGCCGTCTGCAACCGCTCGCAGAACGATGGCGTGCAATCCCTGCGCGACAAGGGCGCGACGGTTATCGCGACCCCCGCGGAGCTGGCGGCCGTCTCGGACTTCGTACTGACCGCACTGCCGACGGAGGACGCGGTGCGACAGGTCTTTGCGGACATGTCGGGCGCCGCCCATGCCGGTCAGGTCTACGTCGACCACTCGACGGTGAGCCCGGCGCTGAACCGGCAGTGCGCCGAGAGCCTGGCAACGCGTGAAGCCGCATTCCTCGACGCCCCGGTGTCCGGCGGACCTGCCGGAGCCGAGGCCGGCACGCTGACGGTGATGGCCGGCGGTGACCAGTCCACCTTCAACCGAGCGCTTCCGGTGTTCGAGGCGTTCGGGAGCAAGATCCGTCTCTGCGGGCCGGTTGGCTCCGGCCAGGTGATCAAGCTCGTCAACCAGTACCTGGTCGCCGTGCACACCATGGCGGCCTCTGAAGCCGCGGCGTTTGGGCTGCAGCTCGGCGCCGACCTCACCACGGTTCAGGATGTCATCGGAACATCCTTCGGGAGCTCCGCGATGCTGCTGCGCAACCTGCCGCGCTACATCGCTCGCGACTTCAGTCCGGCGACCCCCGTCGGATTGATCGCGAAAGACCTGTCGATCATCCACGCTGAGGCGGTTGCATCGGGCGTTCCGCTCCTCCTGGGTGGACTCGTTGAGCAGCTGTACCTCGAAGCCAAGGCCCGGGGATGGGCAGGCGAGGACATGACCGCGCTCGTGAAGTTCTGGGACCGCGGGACAGAGCCGGGCGGTACCGCCCAGGCCGGCTGAGGTGCCTCGCTTCGCGGCCAACTTGACGATGCTCTGGCAGGAGCTGGATCCCTTTCAACGATTCGAGGCCGCGGCGTCGGCCGGATTCACCCGCGTGGAGATGCTGTTCCCGCATGAGCTCGACGCTGATCGTCTCGAATCAACGCTCGGTGCCCTCGGCCTCGACATGGTCGTGTTCGATCCCGCACCGGGGGATTGGGCAAGTGGGGAGCGCGGACTGCTGACACTCCCAGGACGCGAGGAGGAGTTCGTCGACACGGTGCGTGAGGCGATCCGTCTGGCGAAGCGGCTCGGGACCTCGAGACTCAACGCGTTGGCAGGAATACCTCCGGGTGGCGTGAGCAGCGATCAGGCTCGGGATATCGCGGTTGCGAACCTCACGCGTGTCGCGCCGATGGCGCAGGAGGCGGGCATCACGTTGCTCGTCGAGGCCATCAACAACGTCGACATGCCCGGATACTGGGCGAGCACCGTCTCGATGGCCGCGAGTTTGGTGGAGACCGTCAACCATCCGAGCCTGCGGCTGCAACTCGACCAGTATCACGCCGCCATGGCGGGCGATGACGCCATCGACTGTTTGCACACGTATCTTCCGCTGATCGCGCACGTCCAGATCGCTGACGTGCCGGGACGGCACGAACCCGGTACCGGGACGCAGCCCATCGGCGATTTCCTCAAAGAGCTGGACGGCGCCGGCTACAGAGGGTTCGTGGGCCTCGAGTACCGTCCGCTCGTCGATACGGCATCAAGCTTCGGTTGGATGCACACCATGGGCCTGCGGCGGGACTAGCAGGAGGCGGACGCGCCGCTGCCCCAGGAAACCTGTTCGACGGCGCGTCGTGCGGCACGGCGCAGGAGTGCCCTGGTGTGACGCCTCGGGTCGAGATCGTTATCGAACGCCTCGAGAGAGATCGCCATGTCGAAAAGGTGCGGCAGCGGATCATCAATGCTGCCTGAAATAGCGATGCATGGGATCCCGAGTCGATGGGACCGCTCGGCGACCTCGGCCGGAGCCTTGCCGGTCGGAGTCTGGCTGTCCAGACGGCCCTCGCCGGTGATGGCGACGGTCGCAGCTCCCAGCGTGGCATCGAGGCCGACCATGTCGCAGACCAGGCGGGCCCCAGCCTCCAGCCGGGCCCCTGCGACGGCGAGACCGAATCCGCATCCACCCGCGGCGCCCGCACCTGGTATCCGTGACAGGTCGTCGCCGCGGCCCACCCCTGAAGCCACCACCGCAAAGTGCGTGAGCGCTCGCTCGAGGCGAAGCACGTCATCGGAGCTCGCGCCCTTCTGTGGCGCAAACATTCGGGCTGGGCCCTCGGCTCCAAGGAGCGGGCTCCGGATGTCGCACGCGACCGCGATCGAGCATCGAGCGAACGCCTCGCGCACAGCCGTGAGGTCGATCGTGGCGACGTCTTCGAGGCCCGCACCTCCCGGGCCGATCTCCTGGCCGCGCGATTCCAGAAGGCAGCCGCCGAGCGCCTGGAGCAGCCCGGCACCACCGTCGGTGCAGGCGCTGCCACCCACACCAACGATGATCTCTGTCGCGCCGGCGTCGAGCGCGATCCGGATCAGCTCGCCGGTGCCACGCGACGTTGCATGGAGCGCGTCGAGTTGACGCGGAGCGAGACGCCGGAGTCCCGATGCCTCGGCGAGCTCCACGACCACCCGACGGGGTCCGATCCATCCCAGCCGTGCGGTGACCGGCTTGCCGATGGGACCGGTGACCCGATGCTGCGTGACCCGTGCGCCGGATCCACACCACGCGAGCAGCACATCCAACGTCCCGTCACCCCCGTCGGCGACCGGTACCTCGATCGCATCCCAGCCCGCATCGCGGACACCCCGGGCGATCGCCAGTGCAGCCGCGGCGGCATCGATCGTCCCCTTGAAGGCATTCGGCGCGCACACCGCGACCGGCCTCGCCCTCGGAGCACCGTTGGGAGCAGGGAGCACGACTCGACGCATCGGCGTCCATGGTGAGGAATCCACGAGTCCATCCGAAGTTCAGAATGGTCCAGTGACCAGCCGGGCCATGACCGCTGGGGTCGGTGTGGCATTTGTGGCCGCATCGATCGTCAGCCCGCTGGTGCTGAAGACGACACCATCGGACCTCGATCTGTATTTCTGGCCATCGGCCGAAACCATCGTCAACGGCCATCCGCTGCTCATCTACTCGGCTCACCTCCGCGACGTGTATCCCAACGCCAACGGCCCGCTTGGCCTGGTTCCCCTGATCCCGGTCGTGGCACTTGCGGATGCGCTTGGGTGGGCGAGTACCCTTGCCGGTCGCGCCGCGATGGCCGGGGCGGTTGTGTCACTTGCCGTCCTGCTGCTCGCATACCAGGTGGTCGGTTTCACCGCGAGTGCACGCGGCGGAGTTCGGCACCCGCTCGGCGTAGCGTCCACCGTGCTCCTTGCACCGGCACTGTGGATCGCCGTCCTCGACTACGGTCATGTCGAGCAGCCGATCGAGCTGTGCCTTGTCCTCTTCGCAATCAGCTGCTTGCTGAGCGACAGGAATGTGCTCTCAGGGATCGCGCTTGGAGCTGCGGTGCTTGCCCGCACCATCGCGGGATTCTGCCTGATCCCACTGATGTTCGCCACGCTCGCGACGCGGCGGATTCGACCAGCGGCGACCATCGTCCTCTCCGCGGCCGCCACCATCGGCGTCGGCCTCATCCCATTCTTCCTCGCCGATGCCAACGCCGTCACGCATTCGCTGATCACATACCGGGGAAGTCTCCCCATCGGCGGTGGGTCCTTCGTGGTCATTGCGCGCGAGGCCGCGTGGGCCGGCCTTGTGCGGGGAGGTGACGTGTACATCGCCCTGGCGGTCGCGCTTGTTCTGACGGGTCTGACGCTGCGGCGGAAGCCGGCTGTCGCGACAAGCCACGCCGGGCTCGCGGGCCTGGTCACGGTCGCGTCGTGCTGCTTCCCGCTCTTCGCCAAGACGGTTTTTCCCTATTACCTCCTCGAGCCATACGTTTTCGCCACGCTGTGGTGGCTGGGACGCCCGGGCAGCGCACGCACGTGGCGAGCAGTCGTCCCGGCGTTGCTCACCGTCGATGTCTTCATCGTGAAGGCGGCGTCGATATCACCGTTCAGCGCATGGGGCATCCTTGCTGGAATCACCTCATCGACAACGGTGGCCCTTGCGGTGGCACTCGTGACCTTCGATCTGCTCCGCTCTCCTGAGCATGCGGGCGACCAGGCGGTTCACCGGATGCGCAGCCCTCAAACGCATGCGGCCGTCCAGGAGGCGCGGTAGGTGCCGCCCCAGCGCGGTCGCGTTCTGCTGCTCGGCTCCGGGGAGTTCGAGCCGTGGGCGGCGGAAGCCGAGCGATTCGCGCTCGCCGGCTCCGTGGGAGATGGTTCGGTCGCCGTCCTCGCAACCGCGAGCGGACGCGAGGGCGAGGACGTCTTCGAGCGATGGACGAGCCTCGGGCTGGCCCATTACGAGTCGCTGGATATCCGGGCGCGCGCGCTCCGGGTACGCGCTCGGGTCGACGCACTCGATGCGACCATGGCGAGCCGGCTCGACGAAGTGAGCATGGTCTTCTTCAGCGGTGGCAGCCCGAGGTACCTCGCCCAGACAATCGCGCGAACTCCGTTGTGGGATGGGGTGCTGCGGCTCATCGAACGCGGCGGTGTCTTTGCAGGATGCAGCGCGGGCGCGATGATCGCCGCCACCGCGCACATGCGCTCTCCGTTCGCGAGCGGGCTCGATCTGCTTCCAGGCACAGCTGTCGGAGTCCATTGGGACGCCCTGTCGGGGTGGTGGATCCGCTGGCTGCGCGACCTGGCGCCGCGGCGCCTGCCGCCTCAGGTGCGCTTTGTCGGAATCGCCGAGCACACTGCAATCGCGTCAGACGGCGATGCCTGGCAGGTCTTCGGATCCGGTGTGGTCGATATGCGGCGCGGACCCGAGCGACATGGCTTCATGGCCGGCGAGCGATTCCCGCGGTAGGCAGCGTTCCCGTCGGGCACTCGGTATCGCGCGACCGCCGAGAACCGTCGGTGGCCACTCTGTGGGATGCCGCCTTGACGGCGGCCGCGAGGACGGATTTAGCAGAATGCTGGCGTGGTCCCTCTTCGCCACCGCCTAAACGGCGCCGAGTTGAGCGCGTCAACAACCACGTCCAGGCACCCTGATCGGGGCCTCCGCGGTTCCACGAGGATGATTGCCCGCCCAGGCTTGGTCGTGGCACTGTGCGTCGCCACCCTGACCGCGTGCTCCGCGCCGCCAGCCTCCGTCGCCACGTCGAAGGTGCGAGCAACGGCGAACCCGTCCTCAAGCGCCACTCCGTCGGCAGCGCCGACGGCGGCGTTGCCGCCACCGCCGAGTCGCTTGGCGGGCGCATCGTTCGCGCTCCCCCCACTTCCCCCGGGCGTGCCGTTCACCGGCAAGCTGCTCATCGCGGATCGCGGCAATGGCCGGATCATCGAGATCACCACGAATGGCGCGGTGGATTGGGTGTTTCCCCGGCCCGGACAGAAGCTGCCGGTGCCATTCGGAGCACCCGACGATGCGTTCTACACGGCCGACGGCACGACGATCATTGCCAACGCCGAGGGCCGTCAGACCGTGACGGCGATCGACAGGGCAACCGGGACGATCCTCTGGCAGGTTGGCCACTACAACGTCCGCAGCAGCGCGGTCGGATATTTCAACGAACCCGACGACGCCGTGCCGCAGCCCGATGGAACGATCTGGGTGGCCGATATCCGCAACTGCCGCCTGGTTCACCTCGGCGCCACGGGAGCGTGGATGGGAACCCTGGGGAACCGTGTGTGTCGGCACCGACCGCCGGTGAGTTTCGCCGAACCCAATGGTGCCTTTCCGACCGCGAGCGGAACCCTGATCGTCACTGAGATCGGCGGAAGCTGGGTCACCTCACTCGTACCCGGGGGTGCGGTGGCGTGGTCGGTCCGAGCACCGGTGCGCTACCCGTCCGACGCGATGCAGATTTCCGACGGATCGGTGCTCCTGACCGACTATTCGCTCCCGGGCGCGGTGGTGCGCCTCAGCAGCACCGGCAGGACACTCTGGTATTACCGACCGTCCGGCGCCGCGGAGCTCAACCACACGTCAATCGCCATACCGATCGCGAGCAATCGCATCGCGATCTGTGATGACTTCCACAGCCGGATCACGATCGTGGATCCCGCAACCAATCAGGTCATCTGGACATTCACCGGGACCGGCTCGTCTCGCCTCTTCTATCCCGACGGCATCGCCTACGAGCCTCCCCAGTAACGGTGCCGCGGCGAGATCCTGGCGCAACGGGTACCGGGTGACGCTGACCGGTCTCAGGCGGGGATCGCAACCGCGATGCGTTGAAGTCGCCTGCATCATGGTGATCATCGCCGCGCTCACCGGCTGCACGAGCACCGTCGCAAAGCACTCGTCACCGCCGTCGACCCCAAGTCGGCCGCCGACCGCCGTTGTGACACCGACACCCACCCCTGCCGTGACCACGACGCTCGCCAGCTGCGCCGGCGCGGTGACACGAGCGGCGCTCCACCTGGTGCACCACTTCAGCGTCTCGCCGGACGACATCGCCGTCGATGCTGCCGGCCGGCTCTGGATCAGCGCACGCGAGGCGAATCAACTGATCAGCATGAATCCCGACGGGACTGGCGTCGCCACCGTGATGGTGACCGGAGGACCGGAGGGAGTCGCCGTGGCAGGCTCGGGTGTCTACGTCGCACAGCAGAATGTCAATGCCATCGCGGAGGTCACGCCGCAGCGGCGCGCGGTGATCACGTTTCCGAACCACACCGCCAACGCCGGTATCGACGGCATCGCTGCCGGCGCCACGAGCCAGACGCTGCTCGTCCCTGACAGTCCCAACGGAACGCTCCTCGGACTCTCGCTCAGCTCGCCTCCGACGACGCGGGTGATCGCCACTCGCCTCGGACGACCGGTGTCGGCCGTTGTCGGGCCGGGCGGAGACATCTTCGTGGCAAGCGAATCGTCCCCCGGGCTCGTCGTGGTCACCCCGGCCGGGAATGTGCGCAAGATCGGTGGCTTCACGGATCTCGACGAAGTCGTCGGGTATCGCGGCCTGCTGTATGTCACCGAGTTGAACCGCCACGACGTGGTCGCCGTCGACCCGACGTCAGGGGCGTCCGTTGTCCTCGCGGTCAACCTTCCGGCGCCTCAAGGTCTGGCAGTCACCGCCGGCGGGACATTGGAGATCGTCGATTCCACGACCGCCGCGCTCTATGCCCTTCCAGCGTGTGGGGTGGCATAGCGGGCGGAATCCCGGGTCAGAGGTTCGTCACGAGGAGCAGCACCGCGGCTGCGGTCATCAGAGCCGCCGCAATCCACACGAGGGAATTGCTCAAGGGTCCGCTGCGATGTTCCCGCATCACCTTTCGATCGCGAG
>JBIOIZ010000021.1:0-36018 GCA_044450385.1 Candidatus Dormibacteria bacterium | reverse complement strand
TGGTGCTGCTCGTCTCCGTGCTGGTGCTCGGCGCCTCCTGGCTCTACGTCCGGGCGAGTGGCCGGACCCTCCGCGAGATCTCCGGCGAGAGCAATCAGCACCGGCTCACGGCGCGCGAGTTCTCCGAGGAGCCGTCGATGCAGCCGGCCGGCTCGCTCTCAGAGGCGTAGCCGACCGCTCAGACCCGCGCTCAGATGGAGGGCGGTCCGCTCCTGAGGCGATCCCGAATCTCGAGCATCCGCTCGTCGGTGTGGTGTGGCATGGCCCAGCGGGTCTCGAGCCACCAGGTCGCGCCGGCGGCTGCCCACGCACGGACCTGCGCCGCCGCGGCAGCGGGATCGCCGGTCGGGGTCTCGCCGTCGATCGCCACGTCGATATCGACACGCCCGCGCTCGGCGAGCCATGCACGCATGTCGCGAACGTCGTCCGGCGACCCGTCGCGTCCGGCGATCTCGATCTGTGGGACCACGCCGTCGCAGCGGAGCACGCGCTGCATCGACTTCGGCCTTGGCCAGACGCCGACAACCCAGATCGGGATGCGCGCCTGCACCGGACGGCCGACCTCGGTGAGATCGCTGCGATCGCACTCGTAGTGGTAATGCCTGCCGTGGTACCTGGTCCCACCGTTCCACAGTGTCCGGATCAGGTCGATGCCCTCATCAAGGTGCTCGGCGCGCATCGGCAGGTCGATGACCTCGCCGGTGAGCGGCAGGTCTGTCGCGATCGCGCCGAGCCCGACCGTGAGGATCGCGCGTCCAGCTGAGAGCTGATCGAGCGTGGCGACCTGGCTGGCCACCTTCCACGGACGCCGCCACGGCAGCGGGGTCAGCAACGTTCCGAGCATGACCCGGGTGGTGCGTGCCGCCATCGCCGCCAGCAGCGTCCATGCTTCGACCCCGTACGCGGCCTCCCAGACGAAGACACCGTCCCACCCGGACTCCTCGGCCACGACAGCCTGTTCAAGTTGCTGTGTCGCCGTCCCACCCGGGAGCACCACTCCGAACTTCATGCTCTTGCTCCGTGAGTCTTTCTGGCCGGCCGCCGCGCCCTCAAGCGGTCCTTCGGCCCCTTTTCGCGCTGCCGACCGTATAACCGATATGCGGAGGACAGCGCCCGGACTGCTCGCCGTCGCGGCGGCGACGTCGATTCTGGCTTCTTGCTCGCTTCCCGGCGTCGCGACGAGCCCGACGGCCGCATCCCCCACCCCGTCGCCCTCGACGTCGCCGACCGCGACGCCGGTCGTCTGCACCAACCAGAGCGTGCTCGCCACCTGGAGCCTCGATCGGCTTGCGGAGCAGACCCTGGTGGTCCCCGTCGCTGAAACCGACGTCGCGGCGGTGACCTCGGAGGTCGCTGCCGGCGCCGGTGGCGTGATTCTCTTCGGGTCGTCCTCCCCATCGACCCTGGCCACGAGTCTCCGTACCCTCGCCGCCGCGGCACCCGGCGGCATCGCCCCCTTTGTGATGACCGATGAGGAAGGAGGGGTGGTGCAGCGCATGGCGAACCTGGTCGGCGCGCTGCCATCGCCACGACAGATGGCCGCCACGATGTCGCCGGCGCAGATCCGTCAGCTCGTCACCACTGTCGCGCTGCGCATGCACGCCGCAGGCGTGACCATGGACCTGGCACCGGTGCTCGATCTCGACAACGGTCAGGGACCGAGCAACCGCGATCCAGACGGCACCCGATCGTTCAGCCTCAATCCCGCCGCGACTGCGGCAGACGGCATCGCGTTCATGCAGGGGCTGCAGGCCGGCGGCATCGTGCCGGTCGTCAAGCACTTCCCGGGGCTCGGTCAGGCATCAGGCAACACCGACATCGCGCCTGCGAGCACGCAATCGTGGAGCTCGCTGCAACGCGCCGGTCTGCTCCCATTCAAGAGCGCATTCGCGTCCGGCGCTCCGGTGGTGATGATCGCCAACGCAACCGTCCCCGGTCTCTCGACGCTTCCTGCGAGCATCTCGCCAGTGGTCATGACCACCGTGCTGCGAGACCAGCTTGGGTTTCACGGCCTGGTGATGACCGACTCACTTTCCGCCGGTGCGCTCGCCAACATCGGCTACTCGGTTCCGAAAGCGGTTGTGGCCGCGATCTCCGCGGGTGCCGACATGGTGCTGTACACCGCCGCAGCCGCGCGGGTGGCCTCACTCACCAGCGCAACAGCGACGGCTCTGGTGGCGGCGGTCGACGCAGGCACGCTCACCCGCGCTCGCCTGGCGGGTGCGGTCGCTAACATCCTCGTTGCGAAGAACGTGCACCTCTGCGCCGGCTGACGGGGGGCAGGCGTTCAGATCGTCGTGGGGACCATCGCCGGGTCGGGAAACCCGCTGACGGAATTCGACCGGTTTCCGGCGCCCCACCCGTATAAAGAGCGTGATACCGGCCACAGCGCAGTCTGACCAGCCGTGGTCAACGGCAATGATCGATCAACATCTCGACGATCGCAGCGTGAGCTTCGAGGCTGAAATACGGCCCTGCTCGGAGTTGCGATGCGCCTCGCCACCGCGCTGCGCCTCGAGCGGAATGATGCCGAGGACGCCGTGCAGGAGGCAGCGCTGCGGGCATGGAGGTCACGCCGGAACCGGCGCCCGGGTACGGACCTCCGTCCCTGGTTTCTCGCCATCGTCGCCAATCAGTGTCGCGAGACTCGGCGGGCTAGGTGGGCCTCCGTTCTCCGTTTCGCCGACCCGCCCGAGGCAGCAACCGTCGTTGCCACCGACGCCACCGGAAGCCTCGACATGGCCGCCGCGCTGCGGCGGCTTCCCCACGACATCCGGCTCGCTGTGGTGCTTCGCTACTACCTGGACCTGTCGTTTGACGACGTCGCGACGACAAGTGGCTGCAGCGTCGAGGCAGCTCGATCACGGGTGAGGCGCGGTTTGGCCGCGCTCGCCCTAACCATGACGACATCGGAGACACGCCCATGAGCGACGAACACCTCGAGGATGCGCTGCGGGCGCGACTGCACGAAACCATCGACCCGCGAGTTCCGGGCGCCCCTGCGGAGCAGCGGATCCTCGCCGCCGTGACCGGGGCGGGTCGTGTGCCCGCAGGCCGGTTCGGATTCCGGCTGGGACCGCGCCTTGGGGCGGTGATCGCTGCCGCGATGGCCGTTGTCGTCGTCGGAGGTGCGCTGGGCATCAGCCTCGCGCTGCGCAACGGCAACGTGAACGGCCACCCGGCGCCCGCTGCCACCGTGCCGCCGGGAGTCCTGCCGTCGCCGTCTCCGACCACAACACCGTTCGTTTCATCACCGCCGTCCCCATCTTCGTCGCTCGCGGGGGTCCAGCCGTGCGCCGGCGACGCGCTCACCGCCCGTCTCTATGACCAGGATGGTGCCGCGGGGACCCTCGGCGGCGACATCGCGCTCCGCAACACGGGCAAGGTTGACTGCACGCTCAAGGGCTACGTGAATCTCCAGGGAGTGATCAGCGGGCGATTGGTGCAACTCGGCGTCACACACAGCGCAGGCGGTCCGCTGCTCAACAACAACAATGGCACCCTCCCGACCGTGCGAATGGTGACACTCCACCCTGGCCAGTCGGCGTATGTCGCATTTGAGGACTCCGATGTCCCCAACGGGCCAACACCCTGCTCGTCGACGCAGACGTTGCTGATCACCCCACCGCAGGGAGGTCGCGCCGTTTCCCTGACTGGCACACCAGTCTCGCTGTGTGGCGGTTTCCGCGCAAAGCTCTGGATCGACATTGCGCCCGTGAGCAGCACCCCGTACTACAACACCAAGATCGCCTGACCCGGCTGGGTGGCTTGGCGCTCGAACGTGATCGCGTACCGCGCTTCAGGAATGTCGTAGCCCTCGCGGTCGTCCGTCCGCTCCTCACCGGTGAATGACCAGCCCTGCGCTTCGTAAAAGCGGCGTGCGCTTGCGTTCTCGCGGAGCACCCAGAGCACGGCGCCCGTCAATCCGCGTGTCGCGAGACGTCGCACCGCACCGTCGAGGAGCAGCTTGCCGAAACCGTGCCGTCGGCAGTCGGGTCGCACATGCAGCGCATAGACCTCGCCCACGTCAGATGACGCCGGCTGGCGACGAAGGCCCGAACTGCACACACCGAGGATGGTTGCGCGGTCAACTGCCACGACGGTTTCGATCAGCGGCGACTCCGCAGCGGAGAGCGCGCGGCGCCACCTCGTGACGCGGCTCTGGATGGTGACGGTGTTCAGGCATTCGTCGGGCACGATGCCTCGGTAGGCAGCCAACCAGCTGGCGAGGTGCAACGCTGCGATTGCCTCGGCGTCGGACGGCGTCGCATCCCGGATCGCGATATCCGTGCTCCTGGTCACCACCTGTCGATGGTACCGACGCCGGCGCGCGGCCGGCGTCCGGCGCAGCGCTGCTAGCATGGCCGCCGGCGCTGCCCCACCGGTGGCGCGGACCGATGTTTGACGGGGGTGATCGATGATCCGCGGTGCTGTACGGATGGCGTGTAGCGCGCTCGTGACCAGCGCGCTCGCGGTGACCTTCAACGCGCATCCGGCGAGTGCGGCATACGTCGTGCTGCACCAGGATCAGCCGAGGTCGGCGACATCAGGCAGCGGTGCCTGGTGGGGAATCGACACCGTCAGCAACGTGCAGACGGGCAACATCATTGCGCAGACCATGACCGACCTCGGCGCGCCGCAGTTCGTTGGGCGATATCTCATCTACAGCAGCGAGCTTTCGAGTGCCGAAGCCGCCTACATCCATCAGCAGGGTCTCTCGATATTGCTCATCGACGATCCGAATCGCGCTTTCACCTCTGGGTCCGCCGACGCGCAACAGGCAATCGGGCAGGCCCGCGCCCTCGGCGTCGCGCGGGGTGTCGCGATCTTTCGCGACGTGGAAACGAGCGATCCCATCTCGGCGACATATATCGCCGCATACACGGCCGCGTTCGCCGGCTCGGGATACGTCACCGGCTTCTACGAGAATCCCATTAACGGCGCGTTCTCAGGCGCGTACTGCTCGCTGGTCGCCAGCGATCCAGCAGCCGTAAAGGGTGTCCTCCTCTACTCAAGTGAGCCCGAGCACACCGGCAGCGATCCGCACCGCGCGGCCCGGCCGCACTTTGGACCAAACGTTCCTCCGTGTGCGAATCACACGACAGCCTGGCAGTACCTGGAACGCGGACTGTTTCCACCGGGGACCTGGCCCAACGTCGACGTTGACGAGCTGCCGTCGCGCTTGGCGCACGTGCTCTGGGCCTGATCACAACCGACGGGACCGGCCTCCTGCGCGCGGACGGACTAGCAGTCGGCGCAGGGGGTCAAATCTGCCGGCCCGCCGTCGCCGGCGCGGCGATAGACGAGCACCACATCCCGGGGAGCCCAGAAGGCTGTCCAGGCGCGCGCAATGCGTCCTGGGCCGAGCAGCCGGCGGCGCTCGCGACGCTGCTGGGCGCGAGCCTGAGCCATCATCGCGCTCATCATGTGCTCCTGCTCAGCAACCTGGGCCATCTCGAGAAGCTGGGGTCCATTCATTGTCGTGTCCTCCGTTTGAGTAACCACCCAAAGTGGTTTACTGGTGACAGTTTATCGCGTCGTGCATCACTTGTCAAATGCTTATACTGGTAACGATGATGACCGAGGGTACCGCCCGACATGACCGCCGCTAACGTGCGCGACCCGGCCCCCGGATCGCTCGCCCTCGTCCAGAAATTCATCAACAGCACGGACATGCCGGACGGCGAGGACGAGCTGCGCAGCGCCCCGCTGGCTGAGCGTTGGTTGCGCGACGTGGCCGGCGCTGATCTGACGGTGTCGGACCGCGATCTCGACCGGCTGGTCGCCACGCGCGAGGCGCTTCGGGATCTGCTCGAGGCACACACAGGTGAGAACGTCGATCCGGGGGTGGCTGTGAGGCTCGAGAAGCTGCTCGGTCACGCGCCGCTGCGGCCGATCGTCAGCGCGCGGGGAGCCACCCTTGCGGTCGACTGCCGCGGGATCGACAGCTTCCTCGGGATGGTCTCGACCGCGATCGTCGAGGCGACGCTGATGGGCACGTGGGAGCGCTTCAAGGTCTGCCGCGCCGACACGTGCCGTTGGGCCTTCTATGACCACTCCAAGAACGGCCGCGGCTGCTGGTGCTCGATGCAGGTCTGCGGCTCTCGGGAGAAGGCGAAGACCTACCGGGCGCGGCAGCGCGCGGGGACAGGGCTGCAGCAGCCGAGCTGAGCGGCGCTACAGCTCGGCGACGACCTCCTTCGCGGCACGCTCGCCCGTCTCGACCGCACCGTCGAGCCAACCGGCAAGCCTCACGCGGCGTTCGCCGGCCTTGCGTCTGTGAGTCAGACCTCGCGGCGGTGGAGGCTCCACGTGGTAAAGGCCACCATCGCCACCACCCAGCACAGCGTCCACCCGAGGAACGCCGGGGATGGCGGCGACTGGACGAAGAACGGATTGCCGGCACGCTCGGTCGTCGCCCCGAGCACGGTCCTGTAGAGCACCGGCTCGAGCTCGTAGACGGAGCCACGCCAGAGCGCGTCGGTGGGCAGGAGCAGCTGGCTGATGGTTCCGGCGTTCTTGATCGCATGGCTCCCGAAGACATCACCGATCGCGCCGGCGATCCCGCCGATCCATGCGAGGAAGAACAGCACCAGGCTGATCACTCCCGCGGTCATCCCGGACAGCCGCGTGCTGATCAGCAGCGCCAGGGACATGACCACGATTCCCTCACCGCTGAGATACAGCGCCAGGCCGACCGGACCCGGCGGGACGTAGCCCGTGGTGAGCCCCACCACGGTGAGCTCGAGCGCCGTGGTGCCCGCGACATAGACGAGGATGAGCGCGGCAAGACCGAGCCACTTTCCGAGGACCACCTGGTATCTGCTCAACGGCCGCGCCAGCATGGACAGAGCCACCCCTGACTCCAGCTCGCTCGAGATCGCCGGCGAGGCGACGACGACCGCGCTCAGGGCGAGCACGCCGCTGAACATGAACTCGACCAGGACGAGGACCTGCGAGGTCGCCAGGCGCAGTTCGGTGCTCGGGATCGGGGTCCCGTCGGGGTTGGTGACGGTGGTCAGATGTTGAAATCCCCAGCCCGTGAGTCCGATGACGATCACCGTGAGGATGGCGAGCGCCAGCAGCAGCTTCCGGCGCGCGGCCTCACGAATCGTGAGCCGCGCGATGGTCAGCGCTGCCATCTCGCGTGCTCGGCATCGAGGAGGGCCAGGAACCGCTCCTCGAGCGTCTGACGCACAGGTTCCACCGCGTACACCCTCGCCCCGCTCGCGACGACCTCGGCCACCAGCTCGGGGACCACATCAGCCTCGACGCCGTCGACGACGAACCACCCTTCGTGCTCGGCGAGTGCGCCGCGGCGCGCGAGTGCGGCCTTCCCAGTCTCGTTCAACCCGGTGAGACGCATCCGAACCCCGCCACTCCCGAGCAGCTCGTCAAGACGTCCGATGGCCAGGACCCGACCGTCGGAGACGACGGCGGCCCGATCGCAGATTTGCTCCACCTCCCCGAGCAGATGTGAGTTCAGAAAGACCGCGCAGCCCCGGTCGCGAAGGTGCCGGATGATCGTTCGTGTGTCGGCCCGGCCCACCGGGTCGAGCGCCGATGTGGGCTCATCGAGGATCACCAGCTCCGGGTGACCGAGCAGCGCCACACCGAGGCCGAGGCGCTGCTGCATGCCCTTCGAAAACGTCTCCACCCGGGCATCGGCGTGCCCGGTGAGGCCGACGGTCATGAGCGCCCCCGAGATCTGTGCCGGCCAGTCAGCACGTGGGACGCCCGCGAGCCGGCAGTGGAGGCCGAGGACCTCGGCAGCGCTCAGCCACCCCTGGTAGCGGAAGAGCTCCGGGAGATACCCCACCCGCCTTCGCGTTGCGCGATCCCCTGCGGGCCGCCCGAGCACCCACGCCTCGCCGCCGGTGGGCCGGCTGAGGCCGAGCAGCAACTTCACGGCGGTCGTCTTGCCACTGCCGTTCGGTCCGAGGAATCCGAACACCTCTCCTCGAGGCACGGCCATGGTCAGCCCGGCGAGAGCGACCGAAGCACCGTAGTGCTTGGTGAGTTCGAGAGTGCGCACCGCCTCGCCATTCACCGGTGGCATTGGCGGGGCGGCGCCGTCGGGGATCAATGAGTCGTACGGGCGATGCCGAGCACCTGGCTGGAGGTCAGCGTTCCGGCGACCGCATACACGACGCCATTGTGTTGCCAGACGACGGCGCTGCCCAGCCCTGTCGAGTCACCGATGAGCAGCCCGCGGGCGCCGTTGATGCTCACCGTCGAGCCCGTGGCAAGGTCGACGGGGATGGGCACGGGGATGGTCTGCGTGGGATCGCCGATCGCGCGGATCTCGGAGGCGACCCCCGCGGGAATCCCTGGGACGCTCAGCAGGTAGTCCTCGAGTTGCCTGGCGGTCACCCCGGTCGAGGTCACCATCGGCACCCGTGAGGCGACCACGACCAATGCTTCACCGCTCGGCACGGTGCCACCCTGAAGGAGTGCGGTGGGGTCGACCCCGTACGAGACGACCACGGCGGGCGAGATCGAGACGGAGAGGGTGCTGCCGTCCAGCCCGGCTGGCATGGCCGGCAACTGTCCCCCGGCTCGGGCGGCCGCCGCCCTCGCAAGGTCCGCGTTGAACGTGAACGCGACGACACCACCCGAGATGATGGCGAACTTCGACGCCGGAGAAGTCCCGGCCGGAAGATCCGCGACCACTGGCGCGCTGATACCGGCAGCGGCTGCGGCGGCCGCGGCATCGGGCTCGGCCTGGTAGGCGATCGTCGATCCGCCGCTGACCGTGCCATAGCTCGCGAGGCCCGCGAGCGAGCGGACGTCGGCCACAGTCACGGGGACGGCAGCAAGCTGGGTCGGCGAGAACAGGCTGAGGAAGTCCTGGGCTGCCCCGGTCGCCACCAGCAGGATGCTGGCGAGACCGGCGATGGCGACGCCCGCCAGGACGCGGCTCGTGCGCGCGTTCCGGGTCCCCGGCGGTTTCGCCGGTCGCTGCATGGTCGCGCCGTCGCCGGCAGCCTCGCTGCGCGACAGCCGCGATCGGGCCGCAGCCACGTCGACGACGGGATCGCTCGACGCGATCATCGCCTGGACCGTTGCGGCGTCAGTGCTCATCCGCTGTAGCCGCGCCGCACAGCGAGCGCACGACGCAACATGCGCACGGCTCGCCGCATCGACAGCGACCGGTTCGTCGAGTGACCGGCGCAGCGTGCCGTCAGACGGATGCATCACCAACCTCCTTGCGAAAGCGCGCCTCCGCGCGCCGCAGTCGTGTTCCCACCGCGTTCACTCCGATGCCCAGAGCGGACGCCATCTCGGCGTAGCTCAAGCCGCTGTACCGCAGGGCAAGGATGGACGCGTGGCGCTCCGGGATCCGGGCGAGTGCGGCGCGCACGGCACGGGTGGTCTCCGCCGCCTCGACGGCGGCCTGTGGATCGTGTGCCGGCGGTGGATCGGTGGCGTAGCGCTCCTCGCGCACGGCTCGCCGCCGGTTGCCGCGGATCACGTTCAGTGCCGTGTGCGCCGCGGCGGTCCGCGCCCATGCGGCCGCCTGGGCGCCGGGGCTGTCACCGAATCGACGGTGGAGGTCGAGGAAGACCTCCTGGGCGACATCTTCAGCAGCATCCGGGTCACCCAGCACCCGGCGGGCGATCGCCGCGACCTTCGCGTACTCCTCGTCGAACAGACGATCGAAGCTCGTCGGTCTCACGCCCACCTCAGACGTCGGGCGGGAGATGCCCGTCACCAGCTGACGTCCGAAGGCGGGGATGGCGGAGAACTCGACCACATCATGTGAAGCACCGCGGGTCCCGGGTTTGTGACACGACGCCCCGACATTCGCGCCGGACGCGGCGGTGAGTACCCTTCCGCCTCATGTCCGAAGCCTTGACGCATCGCCTGCGACGCATCACGCCCGGGCAGATGCTGGTGGCCGCTGCGTTCGTCGTGATCCTCTGCGTCATCGTGCGCAGGGGCGGTGACCCGGATATCTTCTGGCACCTCGTCACCGGCCAGTGGATGGTCGATCACCACCAGATCGTCTCGCACGATCTCTTCACGTTCACCGTTGCCGGCAAGCAGTGGGTCGATCCCGAGTACACGACGGAGATCATCGCCTACCTGGTCTTCAAGGTTGGCGGCCTCACCCTCGTATCGCTCGCATTCGGCGCAGTGACCTTCATCGGGTTCTTCCTGATCTGGCGGCGTATCCGGCTCGAGGGGGCCAACACGGTCATCGCCGCAGTCGTCATCGGCATCGCGGGCCTGGCCGGCGCTGCCGTGTGGGGACCGCGTCCCCAGATGATCACCTTCACCTTCACCTGCCTCGAGTTGCTGTGGCTCGACAGGTATCTCCGCGGCAAGTCGCAGGCGATCTACTGGCTGCCACTCGTGATGATCGCGTGGGCCAACCTGCATGGCGGATTCCTCTTTGGCCTGGTGCCGGTTGGCGTCGCGGCGTTCGCCGAAGCCGTGCACTGGGTGCGTGGGGTGGACGGCGACCTGCACAAACGCCGAACCCGGAACCTCATCCTCGTGTTCGTCGCGTGCGTGGTCGCCGCTGCGGTGAATCCGAGCGGCATCCACCTCTACGGTTACGTCATCCAGCCGCAGTTCTCCGGCGTGCAGCAGAGCTTCATCGCCGAGTGGCAATCACCGAACTTCCACGTGCTCCAGGAGCGTGGCTTCGAACTGATGCTCCTTCTGGTTCCGATCGCGTTCATCTTCCGCCGCCCGTCCCTGTGGGAGGCGTGCCTGACGCTCGCGGTCTCGTACCTGGCGCTCTCGGCGGTGCGTCACTCCGCGCTGTTCGTCGCCGTGGAAACGCCTTTGCTCATATGGTCGTTCTCGGCGGGATGGGAGCGAATGGCAATCGCCGGCCGGGTGCGGACGTGGACGGCGCGGCTGGGCGGAGACCTGGCCGCCGGAGCGGTCGTGGTCCTGGTCGTCGCCGTCCTCGGGACTGCGTATTTCGTGCATGGAACGCTGTCCAACCAGGCGCGCGCCACGGCGGCGAACTTCCCTGTCGGGGCGTCCGATTGGCTGGCTGCGCACCCAACGGTGGGGACACGCATGTTCAATCAATACGGGTGGGGCGGATATCTCATCGACCGCTTCTATCCGCAGACCAACCGGCGCGTGTTCTCCTTCGGCGAGGCGACGTTGCTCGGCACCAACGTGATGCAGCAGGTGGCTGATGTGGAAACCGGCAACCCGGATTGGCAGCAGATCTTCGCGGAGTGGAACATCGATTACGTCATCGACGTCCCGGGGGCCCCGGCGGTGCTGGCGCTGGAGCTCGACTCGCAGTGGACCAAGGTCTACGACGACGGGCTGGCCGTGATCATGGTGAAGAACTCAGCGCTGGCTGCGCCCGGAAGCGGATAGGCCTCCTGAGATGCGCTGCGCTCTGGGAAGATGCGCGACGCGTGACCGACCTCCCTCAGCACCCTGCCATCCGTGACACGGCGCCGGCCGTGTTCTGGCTTGACGACCCACGCGCGCCCAAGCCGCAACCGCCACTCGACAGCCACATCGAGTGCGACCTCGCGATTGTCGGTGCGGGGTTCACGGGCCTGTGGTCGGCGCTGATCGCAAAACAGCGGAACCCGGCACTCGAGGTTGTCGTCCTCGAAGCACGGCAGACGGCGGCCGCCGCGTCCGGCCGCAACGGCGGATTCTGCGACGCAAGTCTCACGCACGGTTTTGCCAACGGCCTCAGCAGGTTTCCCGACGAGCTCGACAGGCTGGAGCGGCTCGGCCTCGAGAACCTCGACGCCATCGAGTCGACAGTGCGCGAACATGACATCGACTGCGATTTCGAGCGAACCGGCATGATTGACGTGGCGACCGCGTCGTGGCAGTACGACGAGCTCGTGGCGCTTGCGGAAGTGATGCGCGCACATGGATATCGCGTCGACGTCCTCGGACCTGAAGCGATGCGCGCCCAGGTCGCATCCCCGTCGTACCACGGCGGATTGTGGATCCACGAGCGCACCGCGATCGTCAACCCCGCACGGCTCGCCTGGGGCCTGCGCCGTCTCTGTCTTGACGCCGGCGTCCGGCTCCACGAGGACACGCCGGCGGTGCGACTCCGTGCCGCCACGGAGCGGATCCAGCTGACCACCGATCAGGGCAACGTTTCCGCCCGGCGCGTGGCGCTCGCCACCAATGCCGATCGTCCGCTGCTTGCGCGCCTGCGCCCGTTCGTCCTGCCCGTGTACGACTACGTGCTCGTCACCGAACCGCTGACGCCCGCGCAGGTTGCTGCAATCGGATGGACGAATCGCCAGGGGGTTGCCGACGGCGGGAATCAGTTCCACTACTACCGTCTGACGGCCGACTCGCGAATTCTCTGGGGCGGTTACGATGCCATCTATCACTTCGGCAATCGGGTGAACGTCGAACTCGAGCAGCGTGCAGCAACGTTCGACAAGCTCGCCGGACATTTCTTCACCACATTCCCGCAACTCTCCGGCGTGCGCTTCACGCACCGCTGGGGCGGCGCGATCGACACCTGCAGTCGCTTCTGCGCCTTCTGGGGAACGAGCCACGGCGGCCGCGTCGCCTATTCGCTGGGCTACACGGGGCTCGGCGTCGGCGCGTCCCGTTTCGGCGCACAGGTGATGCTCGACCTGCTCGAGGGCAGACGCACGGAACGGACCGCGCTGCACATGGTTCGGACTCGTCCGCTTCCCTTCCCACCGGAGCCCCTTCGCTATGGCGTCGTGCAGCTGACACGTTGGTCGCTGGACCAGGCCGACCGCCATCAGGGGCATCGCAACCCCTGGCTCCGGGCGCTCGACCGCGTGGGACTCGGCTTCGACTCCTGATTGAGACCCGGGAGAGAAGTCGCAAAAAACTTCATGGCGTGTACTATCCGGGGCATGAAGGAACGCGACGCATGCTCGATCCGACCCCTGAAGTCTCGCCCTCGATGTGATCGGACGCCCCACCGTGCGCCCGGGACGACTGCGTGACCAGCCGGATCTTCGCGTCCATCGGGAGCTTCTCGGTCCGCTTCCGCTGGCCGATCGTCGTCGGATGGGTGCTGATCACGATCGTCTCGGTGAAAGCCTTTCCCGGGTTGTCCGACGTCGCCCAGAATTCGCAGAGCAGCTTTCTGCCGGCCAGCTCACCGTCGGTGCAGGCTGAGAATCTCGCGCAGCCCTTCCAGGACTCCAAGCACGGGATCGCGACGCTGATCGCGGCACGCGAGAACGGTGTCCTCACCCCGTCGGACCTTCAGCAGGTCAGCGCGATCGAGA
The DNA here is from genome assembly GCA_044450385.1 of Candidatus Dormibacteria bacterium. Taxonomy (GTDB): domain Bacteria; phylum Chloroflexota; class Dormibacteria; order Aeolococcales; family Aeolococcaceae; genus Palsa-851. The sequence goes on along the minus strand of JBIOIZ010000021.1, from coordinate 22,783 downwards.
CGACCATCCGCGGCATCTCAGGCGTCATTCGCATCCAGAGCTTCGGGATATCGCCGGACAAACACGCCGAGCAGGCGCAGATCGTCACGGACCTTCCGCCATTCACCGCCGGAAGCACTGCGATCTCGCTCGTCAAGGCCATCCGCGCGACCTTTCCCAGTGGCGCATCGGGTCTCCAGGTCCACCTCACCGGAACCATCCCCGGGTTCGTCGATCAGCAGAGTCAATCGAAGAGCTCGCAGGGAGACGTGCAGCGGTTCTCATTCCTCTTCATCATCGTCCTGCTGCTGATCGCCTTCCGAGCGTTGCTTGCTCCCCTGGTGACGCTGCTTCCGGCGGCGGTCGTGCTGGCGCTCGCGAGCCCGGTGATCGCCGGGGCCACGCACCTCGGTGTCCAGGTGTCGGCGATCACGCAGTTCATTCTCATCGTGCTGGTGCTCGGCGCCGGCACCGACTACGGCCTGTTTCTCGTGTTTCGCATGCGCGAGGAATTACGACGCGGCCTCGAACCAAAGGATGCTGTTCGGCGCGCGGTGGCGACCGTCGGAGAATCGATCACGTTCAGCGCGCTCATCGTGATGGCCGCGCTGATGTCGCTCATCATTGCGCAGTTCAACTTCTATCAAGCGCTCGGTCCAGCGCTGGCCATCGGTATCGCGCTGATGCTGATCGCCGGCCTCACGCTGCTGCCGGCTCTGCTTGCGATCTTCGGTCGCGCGGTGTTCTGGCCATCACGTGCCCGACTCGACGACAACCCGCGTGCCAACATCTACGGTCGCATCGCCGCAGCAGTGGTGCGGCGTCCGCTGCCCGTCGCCGTCTGCGGCGCGATCATCTTCGGCGCGATCGCGCTGGGGCAGGTCGGTACCACCACCGCCGGTTTCGCTGACCAGTCGGCACCGACCGGCACCGACTCCGCAGCCGGCGACACGCTCATCTCCGAGCACTACGGAAGCGCGAACCTGAATGCCACCGAATTTCTCTTCAAATTCCCGACGCCGATCTGGACACATGCTGCCGACCTCCAGACGATCCAGACGGGCCTGGAGTCGAGAGGCGGTTTCGCGACTGTCGAGGGACCGCTCAACTTCTCCGGTCAGACGCTGACGCCGGCGCAGTTGATCGCGGTGCACGGCGGTGGCAGCACACTCGCGGCGGAGGCACTCGGTCGCTTCGTGAGCGCCGACGGACGAACGGTGCAGTACATCGGCGTCGAGCAGGGCGGCGCGGCGATGCCGGTCAGTCAGGTGCCCGCGCTCCGCACGCTCGCCACACAGACCGGCCGGGAGGTCAACGCTGCAGCGCAAGGCGTGTTCGGCATTCAGCCGTTCGCGTACGACGTCAACCAGCTGTCGTCGTCCGACCTCTGGCACATCATTCCCGTGGTCGCGGTGCTCATCGCGATCCTGCTGGCGATCGTCATGCGCAGCCTGCTCGCTCCGCTGTACCTGGTCGCGAGCGTCCTGCTGTCCTACCTCGCGGCGCTGGGACTGACCGCGCTGATCTTCGTCCACTTCGGCGGCCAGAGCGGGATCAACTTTGTGCTGCCGTTCCTGATGTTCGTGTTCCTGATGGCGCTGGGATCCGACTACAACGTGCTCGTGATGACACGTATTCGCGAGGAGTCCCATCATCTGACGACGCGCGTCGCCGTGCAGAAGGCAATCGGCGCCACCGGCACCACAGTGACCACAGCCGGCCTCATCCTCGGCGGAACGTTCGCAGTGCTCGCCTTCGCCGGCGGCGGCGCGTCGGGCGGCTCGCAAATCCAGCAGATCGGCTACGGGGTCGCCTTCGGTGTGGTGATGGACACGTTTGTGGTGCGCACCATCCTGGTTCCCGCAGTCGTGGTGCTGCTGGGGCGCAGGAACTGGTGGCCGTCTGCACTCTGGCGTCAGGGAGAGCCGGCTCCGGCTCGGGCCCCCGCTGCGATCCCGGTGACCCCCGCACCACCACTGCAGACAACATCGCCACGTTGAGAGGTACGGTATGAGCGTCAACAGGGAATTGCAGGCGGCGTTGTGGGCGTCGCACCGACGCCTTGATGACGCCACGCGCGCACTGACGGACGAGCAGATCGCAGGCCCGTCGTACTGCACGGACTGGTCGACGGCACAGGTGCTGTCCCACATCGGCAGCGGTGCGCAGATCTTCGGACTCCTGCTCGACGCGGGGCTCGCGGGCGCCGACATGCCGGGCCGCGAGCAGTTCGAAAAGATCTGGGACGTCTGGAACGCGATGAGCCCATCTGAGCAGGTCCGCAACAGCCTGGTGGCCGACTCCGCGTTCCTGGAGCACGTCGACTCCGTGCCCGGCGATCAGCTCGATTCGCTGGAGATGGCCCTCTTCGGGGGACGCGGCGACGCCAATCGGCTGCTGGGGATGCGCCTGTCCGAACATGCCATTCACACGTGGGACGTCGTCGTGATGCGTGACCCTTCGGCCGAGGTGGCGCCGGACGCGGTGGCGTCGATGATCGACCGTCTTGACCAGGTCGCCGGTCGCTCCGGACGTGCAGGGGGCGCTCCGCTCGAAGTCGAGATCACGACCACCGAGCCGAGGCGCACGTTCCGGCTCTCGGTGTCCGGGACGGTGAAGCTCGCTCCTGCCGGCGCGGCAGCACCCGACGGCGATCGCCCCGCTGCGAGGGTGGGAATGCCCGCGGAGGCATTGGTTCGGCTTGTCTACGGCAGGCTGGACGCCGAACACGCGCCTGCCACGATCACGGCGGATGGCGTCGACCTCGACACGCTCCGAGGCGTTTTTCCCGGCTTCTGAGCCCGTCCGACGCTAGGGCAGATCGTCCTGCGGGTTGCTGCGATGACTGCGTGCGAGCAGCGCCACAGCGATGATGATCAGCACCGTCATGCCCAGAGCAACGTTGCCCGAACCCCAGTTCAGGCCGCCGCGAGCATGCGACACCCCGAGCCAATCCGCATACGACGCGCCGAGTGGCCGGGTCAGGATGTACGCGAACCAGAACGCGAAGATTGGATTGAGACGGAACCCTCTGTGGCCCACCGCCGGTATCGCGATCAGGACGGTGAACAGGATGCCCGAGACGAAATACCCGAGGTGAAAGGTCGTCGCAGTCATGTCCCCTGCCGCCGTGCCGAGCGCGAACGTGGCCATGACCGTGAGCCAGTAGAACGCCTCGCGACGTTGCGTGTTGATGGTGTGAATCGAGAGCGTGTGCTCGGTGCGGTACCACACCACGAAGATTGCGGCGAGCACTGCCGCAAAGAAGATCGTCGAGACGAAATAGGGAATCCCGAGCTGGATGTGAAGGACGTCGGCGGCCATGGTGCCGAAGATCGCGACCATGACCACCGCGAGCCAGTAGATCCATGCTCGATACCGCGGCGCCGCGAATTGCAGCGCCAGGGCGACCACCAGTCCAACGAAGCCGAGCATGACGGCGACGACCGGGGGAATCTGGTGCACCAGCGTGTCCGACGTCGCCTCGCCCATGCCGGTGGTCAGCACCTTGGTGATCCAGAAGCCAACCGTGACCTCGGGCACCTTGCGCAGCAGGCGACGCTGAACGGCCGGAAATCGGCGAAGATCCATCACGATGCTGGAGCTTAGTCACCTCAGCAAGCGATTCGGATCGCTCGAGGCCCTCCGCGATGTCAGCTTCACGGTCCGTGAAGGTGAGATCTTCGGGTTCGTCGGAGCAAATGGTGCGGGCAAAACGACCACGATGCGGGTGGTTCTCGGTGTCCTCGAGGCTGATTCAGGAGGTGTGATCTGGGATGGCTCCCCGATCACCTTCGCGACCAGACGGCGCATCGGGTACATTCCGGAGGATCGCGGGCTCTATCCGAAGATGACCGTGATCGCACAACTCCAATACTTCGGGCAGCTGCACGGACTCAACCGAACAGCCGCGCGCGAGGCGTCGACCGCACTGCTCGAACGGCTCGGTCTCGCCGACCGGGCAAAGAGCCAGCTCCAGAGCCTCAGCCACGGCAACCAGCAACGCGTGCAGCTCGCTGCGGCGCTGGTATTCTCGCCCGACCTGCTCGTCCTCGACGAGCCGTTCGCCGGTCTCGATCCAGTCGCCGTCGACGCGATGACCGACGTCCTGCGATCGCAAGCTGATGCCGGGAAACCGGTCGTGCTCTCGAGCCACCAGCTCGACATCGTCGAACGCGTCTGTGACCGCGTGGGGATCATCAACCACGGACAGATGGTCGCCATGGGGAGCGTCGACGAACTGATCGAGCGCGGGCCGTTGCGCTTCTGGGTGGACGCCCCCGGCGCTGGTGCCGGCTGGTACGACAGCGTCCCCGGGACGACTCTTGTCGAGCAGGACCGCTCGCGTTGGTTGCTCCAATTCGAAGACGGCGGAGACGACCAGGCGGTGCTGCGCGCAGCGCTCGCCACCGGTCCGGTGCACGAGTTCCGGCGTGATCGACCGGCGTTGACGCAGTTGTTCCGGGACGTCATGAGTGGGAAGGCGATCGATGAATAGTCAGACGCTGATCCGGGTGATCGCTGCACGCGAGTTCATGGCCCGCATTCGAACGCGGGTCTTCGCGATCGCGACCGTGCTGACGGTCATCGCGATTGGCGGCTACATCCTGCTGCAGGCGTATGTGTTCAACAAATCGCCGACGACGTCACTCGAAGTTGGCTTCGTTGGATCGGCGCAGTCGATCTCGGCGCCGGTGCGCGCCGAGGCGGCCGCACTCGGCGAGACCATCACCGTCCACCCGTACGCGTCGCTTGCGGCCGGAAACGCGGATGTTGAGAGTGGCACGCTTGACGCCCTGGTCAGCGGATCCGGAGCCGGTACGACCGTGACTGTTCAGTCGGCGGTCGATCCGACACTGCAGACGGCGCTCAACGACCAGGCGCGCCAGCAGGTACTGACCGAATATCTGACACAGCACGATCTTCCCCCGAGTGACGTCTTGGGCCAGCTCGCCTTCTCGGTGAGCGTCAACAAGGTGTCGCTCGTCAATGCAGCGCAGGAGGAGCAGATCGTCATCGGCCTCTTCGTTGCGGGAACGCTCTACATCACCTTGATCATGTACGGTCAGTTCGTCGCGCAAGGAGTGATCGAAGAGAAGTCGAACCGCATCGTCGAGATCCTGCTCGCGACGGTGCGACCATGGCAGCTCATGCTGGGCAAGATCACGGGCATCGGGCTGGTTGCGCTGGTGCAGGTCGTGATCGTCGCCGGTGTCGCGCTGGTGCTCGCCAGCGCCACCAAGCTGGTGTCGATCCCGACGCTCAGTGTCGATGTGGTCATCAGCGGCGTGGTGTGGTTCGTGCTGGGCTATCTGATGTACGCGCTGCTCTTCGCGGCCGCCGGCTCGATGGTGTCACGCCAGGAGGACATGACCATCGTGGCGCTGCCGGTGATCCTCGTGCTGGTCGCCGGGTGGATCCTCACGCTCACCGTCGCCGCACCCGATCCCGGGAGCACGGCGACCACCGTCTTCTCGTTCATCCCGCTGTTCTCCCCGGTGATCATGCCGGTGCGCATCGCGACGGGAGTGGCACCGCTCTGGCAGGTCGCGATCAGCGTGGTTCTCGTGATCGCCACCATCTACATCCTCGCCGCGCTCGCGGGGCGCATCTATCGCAACTCGGTGATGCGTATGGGTGGCCGCGTCAAGCTGAGTGACGCCCTCGGCCTTGCTCCCTCAGGAAAGCCGGTCGTCTGACGGATCGTCGCCCGACAGTTCGCGCAGCGATATGGGAGCAACGGCAATCCGGTCCCGGCCGTCGCGTTTCGCCTGATACATGGCAAGGTCCGCCGCGGCGACGACGTCGTCGAGTTCCGGCCCGTGGTCGGGGAATACGGCGACGCCGATGGATGCGGTGACGCGCGCGATCTCTGACGTCGGTGCGCGCAGTTCCGCGATCGCCGACTGCAGCGCCTGGGCGACCCGCATGGCTCCTTCGACCGTCGAGTTGGTCAGGACGATCAGGAACTCCTCGCCGCCGTACCGGACGGCGTAATCACTGTCGCGAACCACGCGACGGATGGCGCGCGCCACCGCGCGCAGCACCGAATCCCCCGCAGCGTGTCCGGCGCTGTCGTTGACCTGCTTGAAGTGGTCGAGGTCCATGAGCAGGATGCCGACGCCCGCACCGGTCCGCAGGCTCTGGGACATGACCCGAGGTCCCATGTCTCGCCACCAGCGGATGTTGAACAATCCTGTCAGGGCATCCGTCAGGGCTCTGCGTTCCAGTTCGCCGTACATCTGCGCGTTGCTCCACGCCGCAGCGGTGATGAAACCGAGCAGCGTGCAGCGCTCCAGGTCCTCCTCGGTGAAGGCGTCGAGACCGTCGCGCCAGATGTCGAGCATGCCGAGGCGCTGGTCACCCGCGACCAGCGGGATCGCGAGCAGCGACTCGGGCTCGCGCAGCGTTCCCGGGATGGTCGATGCTGCCGGATGCGAGTCGGTGTCGGCGCAGCGGTATGGCTGGCCACGCCCAAACGCCCAGCCCGTGATCCCGTCGTTCAGCGAGACCTCCATATCCATGAGCCCTTCGGTCCCAGCACCGGCGAGGACGCGCGGCCGGAAGCGGTGGCGCTCCCAATCCGCCTCGAAGAACGCGAGCCGGTCAAATGCCATGACTCGGCCAAGGCGATCAGCGGCGATCTCGAGGATGCGCTTGGGGTCGTGCTCCGCCTGGAGGGTGCGGGCGGCGTCGACCAGGAAACGGGCGAAGCTTCGGTCGTCGAGCGCGGCGACTCCGGCGACCGGCAACGGGGTCATCTCGATCGGCGCCCGGAGCGTGTCGCCGCGCTCGCGAAGGACTCGGACTTCGCGCCGCTGGAACCAGGCGACCGGCACCACCTCGTCCATGAGTTCGGCGAGCTCGGGTTCGAGCACGAGCGGATGCGCCAGGTGGGGGCCGACGCCGTACTGGACGCCCAGATCGGCCATCGCCGAGGCTGTGTCCTTGCTGTCGATCCCTCGCGCGACGATGCGGCCGCCGAGCCGGGCGACATACACGACGGCAGCTGCGAGGTGGGCCCTGGCCACCTCGTTTTCATGGAGCCGGGCGGGCACCGACGGGTCGAGAAAGACGAAGTCGGGTCGGAGATCCGCGATCAGCCGCCTATCGAGCGCCGGTGACAGGACTCCGTCGACCGCGAGCAGGAAGCCGAGATCACGAAGTGCGAGGAGGCGTCGCAGCCCGGCGTCATCGAGATCGGTGTCGATCTCGCTGTGGATGATCCAGCCGATCTCACCGGGATTCACATGGTGGTGCTGAGCCATTGCCGCAAGATTCAGATCGTTCGAGGCCAGCACATCGCGGTGAAGCGGAACCAGCAGGACGGCCGGGCCGGTGTGCTGAGCGAACGCCAGGGCGGAGGGGATGAGCGAGGGCGAGGGGAGCGCGGCTGGACGCGGGAGCGCCTCATACCCCAGGTCGACGCGGTCGATGAGGTCGATGACCGGCTGCAGCGCGACTCCGGTTCCTGCCGGTTTGACGGCACGGTCGGACGAGACGCTGCCCATCACTGCAGATTTCACGCTGTCCCCCACATTGGTTCTCCAGTCAGCACTGTTCTCCCGTAGTCCCGTCACGCCTTCGCACCGAGCGTCAGACAAATCTGTCTCGCTCGCCAGCAGGCATCACGCAGCTTCTCGCGGCTGCCGGCTGGACAGCCCCCAACTCACGACTCGCCTTCACGCTGCGGAGGAGCGGGACGCCGCCGCCCGGCGTGTCGACGGCGTCCACCACTCACTCCGATCTCACCTGGGGCGCTCGCGGTTCAGCGGCACACCCCGTCCGGTTCGAATTCCAGCTAGTGCACGTGCACCAGTGCTTGCGGCGCGTCGTTGAAGGTCGACGCCGACGCCGCAATCGTCGCTGTCCCCAACGTGAGACTTGCGACTGCGATCACAATTCCCAGCCTGACCCAGCGGTTCAGCCTACCCATGACAATCCTCCTCAGGACGGTGCCCCTTTTGACGGTAGGGCCATTGTCTTAAGACCTCTGCGACGCGCCGCCATCCCAAGCGGTGACGGGGTGGTTACACAGGACATCGCAACGTCTGCCCGAGTTCGGAGGGCCCCGAGGTCCCACATCTCGGTCCGCTATTGATGTCGCCCTGCGACATGCTCGTCACCGGGTCCGCGGACGGCGCGTCCGATCCTGCGACGAAATGCAGCAGGAGAAGGGCCACGCCTACTCGTCGCGGCGCGCGCTGCGCACGCTCTCGCAGCTCAGCCGCAGCGTTGCGCGGGCGGAGTCGCGGGACGAGCTGCTCGAGCTCACCGGCGGATGCCTCCGCGACCTCGGATTCCGCAGCTACCTGGCCGAGCTCGAGGGCGATCACATCAGATTGCTCGCCGATCCGATCGAAACCGAGTCGCTCGCCCGGGTCGAGACGATCCTCGGTCAGCCGCTGAGCAGCCTCCACCTCCGAACCAGCGCTCTCCCCTGCGTGCACGCAGCCGCTTCGAGACGCTCACCGGCGAGCAGCTCCGACCTCGCCTCGGCGTTCATGAGCCTGGTGCCGCACCTCTCGGGCAGCGAGCGCTCCGCGCTGCAGCGCGAGATCGGTTCAGGTCCGTTCACGGCCGTCCCGGTCGAGCGTGGCGACGATCTGCTCGGCGTCCTGATCACCTGGTGCACGGGACGCGAGGCGCTCGACGCGCTGCCATTCCTCCAGGTGGTGGCAGCGCAGCTCGGACCCGCCTGGCGGCGCCTCGGTGGGACGATCCTTCCCCCACCGGCGCACGACGACGAGCCTGGAACGACACCGGACCTGATCCGCCGGCTGATCGACTCGGGCGGCATTCGCCCGGCAATGCAGCCGATCGTCCGGCTGCTCGACGGCGTCACGCTCGGGTACGAGTCGCTCTGCCGCATCAACCCCGGGGCGGGGCCGCAGGTCCCGAGCGCTCTCTTCGACGCCGCTGGTGACTCGATGGAGAAGGACCTGGACGAGGCGTGCATCCGCGCCGGCCTGGCGGGAAGCATCCATACGCTCCCCGCGACCCTGTTCCTGAACGTGATGCTGCCGACGCTGGCACAGCCCAACGCGGCGGTGCGGTTGGCCAAGTTCGCGGAGGATGCCGGCGTCCGGCCCGAGCACGTCGTCCTCGAGGTGAGCGAGCGCGTCCCCGTCCCCAACGTCGCTCGTCTCCGTCGCGTCGTGGCCGACCTTCGCTCGCGCGGGTTCCGTATCGCGATCGATGATGCCGGCGCCGGCCACGCAAGCATGCTGGTGATCGCCGAGGTTCGCCCCGACTTCATCAAGATCGACCGCGACCTCATTCGCGGCGTGCACTCGAGCGATTCACGTCGCGCGCTTGTCGTGTCGATGCTCTCGTTTGGCACGCACATCAACGCGAGGATCATCGCCGAGGGTATCGAGACCGAGGCCGACCTCAAGAGCCTGATGGATCTCGGCGTGCAATTCGGCCAGGGCAACGTCCTCAGCGAGCCGGTGATTCTCGGCGAGCCGGCGGTCGAAGGCGCGACCCTCGTGCAGCCGTCATGGTTCGCGACGCGGCGGGTTGAGTGCTTCCCGGCGACAGTTGAGCCCGCCGCCCCGAACCACGAGCCGCCCCGCCGCCGACCCCACCCCGCGCTGCCGACACCGGAGAGCCTTCCTCACGCGCTGAGCCGCGCCGCGCTGGCGCTGCAGGCTGAGCATGATCCGCAGCGCATCCTCGCGGCGATTGCCGAGCAATTGCAGCGCGTGGTTCCGGTCGACGACCTGTCGATCTACGAGGCGGATCACAATCACCATCGCTTCGTCGCCGCCTTTGCAACCGGCCGTCAGGCCGCCGAGATCATGGCCGACGTCTTCTCCCTGTCCGTCGGCGTCAACGGTTGGGCGTTTGCGCTCGGCACCCCGCAGAACCTTGGCAACGCAGGGGCACATCCGGCAGCGGCCGCCGTGCCGAACACGCCGTTCGAGCACGAATCACTGCTGTTGATCCCGCTCATGGCCGGCGACCACAAGCTCGGCATGCTCAACTGCAGGCGCATGGGGCTCAACCGATTCACCGACGAAGACCTCGAGACCGCGACGCTGTTCGGACACACCGCGGCGATGGCGTGGCACAACGCCCAGCTCTACCAGGAGCTCGCGCGGCGCGCGACCACCGACGGTCTCACGGGTCTGTACAACAGCCGCTGGTTGCGTGAGGCCGGCGAGCTCGAAATCGCGGACTGCCGGCGACGCGGGATGCCACTGAGCGTTGTGCTGGTCGACCTCGATCACTTCAAGACGGTCAACGACAGCGGCGGTCACGCTGCCGGCGACGCGGTGTTGCAGCGAGTCGCCGCCGAGCTGCGGCGCATCACCCGTGCGGGCGACGCCGCCGTCCGGCTTGGTGGCGAGGAGTTCATCCTCGTGCTCAGGGACGCGGATGGCTCGGGCGCGGCACGCGTCGCTGCCGATCTGCGTCGGGCGCTGCGCAACGTCCCGATCCCGGCTGCTTGCTCTGGGATCGACCATGTCACGGCGTCGATCGGGATCGCCAGTTTCCCGGACCAGGGGCAGCGGCTCGAGGATCTGATCCGTGCCGCCGATATCGCCATGTATCAGGCCAAGCGCGAGGGCCGCGACCAGGTGAGGCTCTCGCTCGTGGCCGCGGTCACGGAGTCGGTACCGCAGGACGCGATCGCCTGACGCACATGTGCGACGCGCGCAGGTCCGGTGTTAGTGCGTATCCCCCTGCTGCACGGGTCGCGCGATTCGGCGCGCCGGGTGCGCAACCAGGGTGTACAGGGCACCGATGGCGACGATGATCACGACGATGACCAGCGTGATCCAGTCGTAGTTGAACAGCGCGCCTCTGGGGCTGGTGATCCCCGAGGGGAGCAGGATGTCCACCAGCATCACCACGAGCCACACGCATCCCGCCACCATGACGGGAATTGCCCAGGCGCCGAGCCGGAATGCTCCCTGCGCCTGCCAGCCGCGCAGCCGGGCGATCAGCGCCGCAACCACCACGAGCAGGAAAGACAGGTAGATGCCGGACACGGCGAACGAAACCAGGAGAAAGAGCGCGTTCACCTTCGCCGGGATGGTGATGAACGCGATCGTGATATTCGATGAGGGTGTGAAGCGTGCGAGCACCGCGAAGAGCGCAGGGATGACCGCCGCGACCAGCAGTGCATTCACCGGGGTCCTGAAGCGTGGTGACACGTGCGCGAGACCCCGGCTCGCGGGGAGCGCGCGGTCGCGGCTGTACGAGTAGATGAGCCGGGCAGCGGCCGCTTGAATCGCGAGGCCGCAGCTGAAGAATGCAAAGCACACCACGAACAGCGCGACGTCCTGGATGAGCTGGCTCGAGACGTTCGAACCGATCAGGAAGGGCACCCCGCCCGCCACCGTCTGACCGAGCCCGTGTGCACCTGCGGGGATCGCGAGCAGCAATGCCCCGACGAGCACGAAACTGGTCACGCCCGCCGTGAGCAGCGACGAGATGATCGCCCGCGGGACGCGCTTCGATGCATGGACGACTTCCTCGGCGACGTCCCCCGCCGACTCGAAGCCGTAGAAGATGTACACGTGGGCCAGGATGGCGACGAACGCAGCACCGAGCCACCAGTGCCCACCGAAGTCAACGCCGAGTGGATTCGTTGCTGCAGTCTCGGTGCCCTGAGTTGTGAAGAGATAGTCGAACCCGTGGTGAAAACCGGTAATCGCGAGCAGGATGGCGATGCCGAACGTGCCGATGATCTCGAAGTAGACACCGATCTGTGAGATGCGTCCGAGAAAGTTGACGCCGCCGACGTTGAATGCGAGCTGAATCACTATCAGAACGACAGTGAAGATGAGGATCTGATTCGGGTCGGTCGAGTTGAAGTTGGTGTGGAAGATGTTGTTGAGGAGCGGGGCGGCATAGATCACCAAGCCCGTGTCCACGGACGCCACGGTCATGATCAGCGCCCAGCCGTAGATCCATCCAACCCACCAGCCGTAGCCCGGTCCAATCAGATTCTTGCCCCACTGGAACAACGCACCCGCGATCGGGTAGTGACTGCCAAGCTCGGCGAAGACGAGCGCCACGAAGAGCTGACCCAGGACCACGATCGGCAGCAACCAGATGTATCGCGGACCGCCGGCTCCGACTCCCAGCACGAACAGCGAGTAAATGCCGACGACCGGGGAGATGTAGCAGAAGGCGACAGCGAAGTTCTCGAAGAGATTGAGGACACGGCGCAACTCCTGCCGGTACCCAAACCTGGCAAGTTGGGCGGCATCTGCGTCAGCCGCATCCGGGGTGGAGACTAAGGTTTCGCCACTCATGTCGGCCTCCTCGGTGCCTGACCGCCCCAGCAGGCGGCACGCGGCCGGAAGTATCGATCAGCGGCTATGGCATCCGCAAGGTTCGTCAGGCGCTTCGATCACTGACGCCACTCGGCGCCACCGATGCGCCGGGGCAGATAGCCGCTCCGCTACCGTGACCGCGGCCATGACCCTCCCACTCTCGCCGCTGACGGCCATGGCTTCCGCCGTGACCCTGGGCATCGCCGACTTCACGGGAGGGTTCGCGGGCAGGAGGAGCAGCGCACCGAGCGTCGCCTTGGCTGTCGAATCGGTCGGCCTTCTCGCAGTGCCACTCGCGTTCGTCCTCCTCCCGCATGGCTGGGATGCGCAGGCCGCGCTCCAGGCGTTGGCCGGCGGGGCTGTCGGTGGACTGGGCCTAGTGGCGTTCTATCGCGCCATGTCGTTGAACCTCATCGGCGTTGTCGCCCCAATCACGGGGTTCATCGCTGCAGCGCTGCCGGTCGCTGTGGGACTGATCGGCGGCGATCACCTCGCGATCTGGCAAGTCGGCGGCGTTGCCGTCGGGCTGGCAGCACTCGTGCTCGTCAACGGTCCCAGCCGCGACGTCGCAGGCAGCGCACGGATGGGCGTCACCCTCGCACTCTTCGCGGGAATCGCCTTCGGTCTCTTCTTCATCCTGTTCCACGCTGCGAGCCACGCGGGCGTGACCGCATTCGTGAGCGGCCGGTTCGGTTCGGCCGCCGCCGCCGTCGGCACCGCAGCGGTAACCAGAACTGCGCTCGTGGTTCGGCGCAGCGTGCTTCGCATCATCACGATTGGCGGCGTCTTCGACGGGACCGGCGTGGTGCTCTATCTCTACGCCACGCACTCAGGGCTCCTGTCGGTGACCGCGTTGCTCACCTCGTTCTATCCCGCGTTCACCGTGCTCTGCGCGCGCCTCTTCACCCACGAACGCATGACGCCGCTGCAGGCGCTCGGTGCGGCGCTGGCGGTCATCGCGATTGCGATGATTGCCATACCCTAGCGGGCGATCAGCTCACCCGAGAGCGCGACGTATGAACTCGAGCTCGAGCAGCAGGAGATTCTCAGCAATCGTCTCGTCGCCCGCCATGTGCGTCGCACCGCTCAGAGGAAGCACCGTGTGCTCGCGACCGGCAGCAAGCAGCGCGGCAGAGAACCGCAGTGTGTGAGCAACCACGACGTTGTCATCACTGAACCCGTGAATGAGCATGAGCGGGCGGGTCAGCCGGGCCGCATCTGCAACCACCGAGACCGCCTCGTAGTTCGCCGGCTCGACATCTGGATGCCCCAGATAGCGCTCCGTGTAATGCGTGTCGTAGAGGTGATCGTCAGTGACGGGAGCACCGGCGATCGCCACATGGAAGACATCGGGCCGTCGCAGCACCGCCAGCGCAGCGAGAAAGCCGCCGAACGACCAGCCTCGGATCGCGACCCGAGACAGGTCCAAATCCGGCCATTGCGCCGCGGCGGCAACGAGGCCGTCCACCTGGTCCTGGAGCACCGGCGCCGCGTAGTCGCCGCGGATCGACCGAGCCCATGCCGGCCCACCGCCTGGCGTGCCCCGGCCGTCGATCACCAGCACCGCAAACCCCTGGTCGGCGAACCACTGCGATTCCAGATAGCCGCTCGCAGATGCGATCACCTTCTGAGCACCGGGGCCGCCGTACGGATCGAGCAGCACCGGGAGCTTCCGGCTGCCGGGCTCATGCCCGTTCGGCAGGACAATCGCGGCGCGAAGCCCGCGATCGCCGAGGGTCGCGAGGCGGACATTGACTCGGATCACCGGGGTCTCCGCGACGGATGCGATCTCCCCCACATTGGCACCGTCGCGATGCACGGTCACGCGAACGCCGGGGTGGTCGAGGTCGCGAGATGACAGCACGGTGGTGCCTCCCGACCTGCGAGCTCGCCACACACCTGGGGTGATGCCCTCGGGTCGAAACCCCGCGACGCCGTCCGAGCGTGACCACATGTACACGCCCACCTCGGTCGGTGTGCGCGAGGCGCTGAAGAGGACCACGTCGCCGTCGACATCGAGAACGTCACGCACCTCGAGTTCCGGGCTGCTGACCGTCTCGTCCCCGATGACCAGCCGCTTCGCGCCGTCCCGATCGGCGGTCCAGACGAGCGACCCATCGGGCAGCCTCGCGGGCACCCCGGCGACGATGTCGATCCACGCATCGTCGACATCCTCGCGAACGACCGACGTCGTGCCCGTCGACGTATCCACCTCGAGAATCCGCATCGTGCGCTGATCGCGGCTCTGCACCACAACCAGAAGCCCGTGCTCCGACCAGTCCACCGTGGTGACGTACTCGAAGGCGACGCGATCCCAGCCCACCTCAACCGATCCCGAGCCGTCGTCGGCGACGATGTGGAGGGTGACATCCGCATTGTCGGTCCCCGCGACCGGATAGGCGACTGCGACCGGCGGGCGATCGGGATTCGCGGGATCCGCGATGTACCAGCGGCGCACCCGTGCGACGTCGACGCGGGCCACGAGCAACCGAGACCCGTCGGGGGACCACCAGTACCCGCTCTGACGCGACATCTCCTCCGCGGCCACAAACTCGGCGAGCCCATAGGTGACGTCGTCATTCTCCGGGCTCTTCAGCACGCGGTCGCCGCCGCCATCGGCTCGCGACACGTGGAGCGCGCCCGCTTCGACGTATGCGATGCGTTCGCCGGTCGGGTCGACGCGCGGATCGATCGCCCGACCGCTCGCCGCAAGCTCCGTCGTGCCGCCGGAGGCCAGGTCCACCACGTAGATCCGCCCCGCGAGGTCGAAGACAGCTCGGGTCACAGCGCGGTTGGCGGAAAACCGCACGATCCCACCGGAGGATTCGCGCGCGCGCTCTCTACGCATCCGCTCCTCGGCGGGAACCGCGTCACCGTCGTCCTGTGCCAGCGCGGCCGGGTCCACGATGAGGCGTTCCGTGCCGCTGTCCAGGTCGAAGTGCCAGAGACAGGTGGAGGGATCGGTGCCGCTCCGCGTGCGAAGGAACAGCACACGCCGCCCGTCTGGTGCGATGACGAAGTCTCGTGGGACGCCGAGGGCGAAGCGATGTGTGCGTGCCTGCTGTCGGGGAAAGCTCGTCTCGTTCACCCCGAAATGGTTGCGCAGCGGCGTGCGGCCCTGTCAGCCGCCCGGCCCATGACGCCGGACCGTTCGCCTCCGGGGACACCTCAGGGGATGGTCAGGACGAGGGCACCCTGGACCTTGCCCTCTCGCAGTCGCGAGAGGGCAGTGTTCGCCTGGTCGAGCGGCAGCGTCTCGACCTTGGCGATCACCGGAATCCGATGGGCAAGGGCGAGGAATTCGTGGCCATCCTGACGGGTGAGATTGGCGACAGACCTCACCACGCGCTCCCCCCACAGGAGATCGTACGAGAACGACGGAATGTCGCTCATGTGAATGCCGGCGCACACGACGGTTCCACCCTTGCGAACAACACCAAGTGCGAGCGGGACGAGCGCACCGACCGGCGCGAAGATGATCGCCGCGTCAAGCTCCTCGGGCAACGCCTGGTCCGTACCGCCCGCCCATTCGACACCGAGGGTCATTGCGAATTGCTGCGCGGCCGTATCGCCCGGCCTCGTGATGGCAAAGACACGCCGTCCCTGGTAGCGAGCCACCTGGGCGACGATGTGCGCCGACGCGCCAAAGCCATACAGGCCAAGGCGCACACCGTCTCCGGCGGCATTCAGTGACCGGTAGCCGATCAGTCCCGCGCACAGAAGCGGCGCCGCGTCGACATCGCTGTACGAGCGGTCGACTCGAAAGCAGAACCGCGCGTCCGCAACTGTGTATTCGGCGTAGCCACCGTCAATGTCGTAGCCGGTGAATCGCGCGCGGTCGCACAGATTCTCGCGTCCAGCGGTGCAGTACTCGCACACCCCGCATGTCCAGCCCAGCCACGGGATGCCGACACGATCACCGGCGCTCAGGCTCTCCACGTCGGTGCCACATCGCACGACGTCGCCGATGATCTGATGACCCGGAATGAGTGGGAGCTTGGGATGGGTCAGTTCCCCGTCGACGACGTGCAGATCGGTCCGGCACAAGGCGCAGGCGCCGATCTTCACCAGGACCTGTCCTGCAGCCGGCGCCGGATCCGCAACGATGCTCTCTCGCAACGCGTGGCCAGGTGCATCGAGAACCATCGCCCGCATGGCAAACATGGTAGTTCTCAAGGCCTCAGGTGGCAGACCGAGGTAACGGTTCAGCAACCCGGCGCCTCCGGCAGGCCCCGCCCACCTCAAACTCGTCCTTCAATGGCGGAAGTTATCGAGCGGAGCCAGCTCAGCCTGCCCGCGCCCGCCTCATCGGAACGTCAGGGTGGGCACCGTCCGGGTGCCCATGCCCGGGTGCTCGGATTGCTCGTCCTGCGTGCCGGCGCGGCGGCCGCAGTGATCGGAGCCGTGATCACCTTTGTGATCGCACCCATTCGGGGCACATTCGCAGGTGAGTTCGAGGACTTCGCGGCATATCTGGCCGCGGCACGTTCTGTCGCGCACCATGCAGACCTGTACTCACAGTTCATTCACCAACCGCCGAACGTCGCCCTGACGGGGTTTGACTACCCACCGGTTGTCGGATTCCTCGTGCAGCCGCTCGCGTGGATTCCAGCGAATGCCGCGGCCACACTCTGGCTGTGGCTGACTATCGCGTGCACCGCCGCCGCCGCATGCATCGCAGCGTTCACGCTCCTGCCGCGAGGCTGGCCACGCATCGAGGTCGCGGCGCTCGTCACCTGTCTCTTCTCGGCGGCAACCTACAACTACTGGCACGGTCAGATGAACCCCGTGATCTTTCTGCTCCTTGCACTCGCGGTCCACGCGTGGGTGAACGGACACCAAACGCGCTTTGGTGTGCTGATCGGTATCGCCGCGTCGATCAAGCTCGCCCCTATTCTCCTGATCGTCCTGGTGATCCGGCGCCGGTGGTGGCGTGCGGCAGCCGCTTGTGCCGTCACCGTTGCCGTTGGCTTGGCGCTTGGCGTCGTGACGCTTGGAATCGGAACGCTGCGCGAGTACGTCACCCACGTTCTTCCCGTGCTGTCAGCCCAGGACGGGTGGCTGTACAACCAGTCGATCAGCGGCGTCGTGAGCCGTCTCTTCGGGCATGCCGTGCTTGTCCCGCAGGCGGGATCGCTCCTGATCAGCCTCATCACCTACGGTGTGCTGGCGGCGATGCTGGGCCTGCTCATGCTCTCTGCAGCGCCCGAGGTTCGCAACCAGCAGGTCAGCGGTGCGGAGTTCGCCGCGGCGACGCTGCTGATGCTCCTCGCCAGCACCATCACCTGGTACGCGCACTACGTCAACGCGATCATCGTCGTGTTCGCGGTTGTCGCGCTTCTTGTGTTGGGTAGGGACTGGCGTCCTCGCGCACTCGTGTGGTCGACCATCGCGTTCGCTGTGGCAGTTGCCGTCCTCGCTCCCGTGTTGATCGCCAACGTGACGTCGTCGGCGCAGCTGACCATGCTGAGTCACACGTCCTGGTGGTGGCTCCTCACGCAGGTGGCCTCCCTACCCGCACTGACGGCAACAGCACTCTTCGTGGCGTTGACAGGGAGGTTGCGACGGAACGCGGCATCGACCGCCGCTCCCAGCGTCCAGACTGCATTCATAGCCGGGGGCGCGCTCCAAGCCCCGGCGAGATGATCGTTTCCGAGATCTTCACCATTCCGCAAGGGTGCCCCGCGTAGTCTGCTCTGCATGGCGCGACCATCCCAGCTGGATTACGCCCGCCTTCGAAGAGACCACGGCCTTGCTCGCGCGCGACGGCTGACCGTCTACTCCGCGGTAGGAGCCACCGCGTTCACCGGCGTTTTCGGTCTGGTGGCGGCCACCAGCCTCCCGGGGCATTCGGTGACCACGTCGCCGGCGGCACAGCCCGGTTCCACCGACAACGGCGGCACCACGCAACCTGGTCTCAGCGCGCCGGTTCAGCAACCTCAGTACGCATATGGCGGGGCACCGGTAGCGGTATCCGGCGGATCCTGACCGGACACGCCCGTTGCTAGCGGCCCTTGCCGGACCCACCCCGATGTGGTACGCGACGCGTGCCAGCGGGTACACCGCGCTGCTGCTGCTCAGCGCGAGTGTCGTGCTGGGAGTGCTCACATCCTCGCGTGAGACCCGCCGCGACTGGCCTCGATTCGTCGTCCAGTCGTTGCACCGCAACATCTCGCTGCTGGTCGGGGTGTTCCTGATCATCCACATTCTGACGTCGGTGATCGACCCGTTCGCGAAGCTCAATTTCATCGACGCGTTCGTTCCCTTCGTGGCCACCTACCGGCCACTCTGGCTCGGCCTGGGCGTGGTCGGGTTCGAGTTGCTGATCGCGATCACGGCGACGAGCCTGATGCGCCATCGCCTCGGATGGCGGTCATGGCGACTCGTGCATCTTTTCGCGTACGCCAGCTGGCCGGTGGCCGTCGTGCACGGACTCGGGACCGGGACTGACACCAAGTCGCTGTGGGCGTTGCTGCTGGTCGCCGCGTGCGTCGTTGCCGTGCTGGCGGCGGTCATGTGGCGGCTCGCCCACGCAGGTCGGCGTTACATCGCGCTCCGCGTCATTGGTATCGCCGGAAGCGTGACCACGACCGGCCTGCTCGTCGCGTGGATGGCCGTGGGTCCGCTTCAGCATGGGTGGGCCAAGGCAGCGGGCACGCCGGCGGATCTGCTGGCGGGGCCGGGAGGCACCGCTGCGACGCCGCCCCCCGCCGCTGGGCTCACCGCAGGATTGGACGACCCGCTCACGGGCACCCTCGTACGCTCGGCAACCAGTGCAACCGCAACGCTGACCGATACCCGCGACCGCACGCTTGTGGTCCTCATCGTCGCGAATGCTGATGGCACCGGAACGCTCACCGTGACCAGATCCGGGGCGGAGGTGTGCCGGGCCGCGGCGACCATCGGCAACACCGCTGTCACGGCACCATGTGGCTCGATGATCGCCACCGTCCAGGTCGTCGACCAGGGCAACGGTGCAATCTCGGGGACGCTCACCACCCAGAAGGCGACCGCGTGAGCGCTTCCATGGACGCCGCTGACACCGCGCAGCGCCTCCTGCCTCCTCGTCCCGTGCCGGAAGACCTCGATGCCCACCTGGACGCCTTCGGCCCCCGCCCACGTGTCGACTCGATCGCCATGGTCGACGCGCTCGAGCAGAGCGGACTGCGCGGACGCGGCGGCGCCGACTTTCCGACGGGGGTGAAGTGGCGTGCGGTGCGCGAGCACCACGCCACCCGGGGCGGCGACGCGGTCGTGGTGGCAAACGCCGCCGAGTGCGAACCCGCGAGCTTCAAGGACCGGTACCTGCTGACACACCGGCCTCACCTCGTCCTGGACGGCCTCGAGCACGCCGCCGAAACCGTGGGCGCTCGAAGGGTGGTCATCTTCACGACGCGCGCGCACAGCGACGTCGAGTCCGGCCTCCGCGCCGCAATCACGGAGCGGAGACGTCTCGATGGGATCGAGACGTTCATCGAGGTGCAGGTCGGGCCGAACCGATACGTCGCCGGAGAGGAGACTGCATTGATCTCGCGTGTCTCCGGGCATCTCGCCAAACCGAAAGTAGTTCCTCCGCGGCCGTTTCAGAGCGGGATCGACCGCCTGCCCACGCTCGTGCAGAACGTCGAGACCCTCGCTCATGCGGCGCTCGTCGCCCGATTCGGTGCTTCGTGGTTTCGATCTGCGGGCACGCGGCGGTCGCCCGGGACGGCGCTCCTCACCGTCAGCGGCGCGGTGCGAACGCCGGGCGTGGTCGAGGTGGCGTGCGATGCAACCGTTGGAGCGATCGTTGATCGCGCAGGCGGCGCCGACGGCGAACCGGCAGCGGTATTGCTCGGTGGGTACTTCGGTCGGTGGGTCGCGGCAGAGCGTCTCTGGAATCAGACGATCGACGCCGATTCGCTGCGATCGGTTGGGGCCACGCTCGGCACAGGGGTGCTCGTCGTCGCACCTGCCACAACATGCGGGATCAGCGAGACCGATCGTGTGCTGACCTTTCTCGCCGGCCAGAGCGCTGGGCAGTGCGGCCCGTGTCACGTCGGCCTGCCCGCAATCGCCGACACCTTCCACAAGGTGGCCACCGGCCGGGCACGGCCGGCAGCGCTCGACCTGCTCGTTCGATGGTCGCACGACATTCGGGGCCGCGGCGCCTGCAGGCATCCTGATGGAGCGATGCTCTTTCTCGCCAGCGCCATGGACGTGTTCGGCGCCGATCTCCGCCATCACCTCAGGCACGGAGCCTGCCGGTTCTCGGGTCAGCCCTCCCTGCTGCCCGTGCCTGCGACCGAGGCCGGGTGGTGGTGAGAGTTCGCCTGCGCGTTGATCCGATCAAGTGCAAGGCACACGGCATGTGCGGCGAGCTGTTTCCCGAGCGAATCCGTATGGATGACTGGGGCTACCCGGTGATCGACCAGCGCGCTCTCCCCGATGACCTGCTCGACCTTGCTCGTCGTGCCGTCGCCGATTGCCCTCGCACCGCCCTACGGCTCGAACCTCTCGACGAGCCGGGTGCGCGAGAGCGGCCAGACGATCCCGACTGAGGTTCCGCCGCCGGGTACGTCGCCGACGTGCCAACGGCCCTTGGTCGCTTCCACGACGGCATTGCCGATTGCGAGACCGAGCCCGGCGCCGTCACCCTCGCTGGTGCCGCGGCGAAACCGCTCGAAGATACGTGCCCGGCGCTCTGCTGGAATGCCTGGACCCGTGTCGCTCACCGTCAGGCGCACGTGGTCACGCTCGGTCGCCGCTGAGATGGTCACCGTGCCCCCGGCACGCGTGTATCTGCACGCGTTGTCGAGGAGCACACCGATCAGGCGATCGATCCAGTCCGCAGGTGCATCCACGAGGGCGAGCCTGACTCCGTCGCTGCGATTCTCAAGGCGGAGCCGGGCGTGCGCCGCGATGGGTGCGAAACGTTGCACGCCCACCTCGGCAGCGGTGGTGAGGTCCACGGGTTCGGTGATCGGCTCGGGGGGAAAGGCGTCGAAGCGCGCAAGCCAGAGGAGATCGTCGACGATCGTCCGCATCCGATGCGTCTCATCCGCAACCCGGCGGAGCGTCGCGTCGTCACCGCCATGGCTCTCCAGATTCGCGAGCGCGAGCGTTGTCTCCGCCTCGATCACCGCAAGGGGCGTGCGAAGTTCGTGCGAAGCGTCGGCGGTGAATTCGAGCTGCCGCCGGCGCGCCCGTTCGATCGGTCCCGCGCTCTGCCGCCCGACCACGAGCGCGCCCGCGAACACGAGGACGAGCAGCACCGGAGCCACAACCCCCTCGGTGATGAGGAGTGCTGTGAGCGCGTGAGATTCGTTGCCGAGACTGACGGCGCCGATGAGCCTGCCGTTCGGAATCCCCGCACCTGCGACCAGGACGTCAGCGCCTGCAATGTTCGTCTCCGCCGGCGACGATGCGCTGAACGCGCTCTTCGGGAGCGGCGGGGCACCGGCCGAGGCCGCAAGAACATCGCCCGACGTGCTGAGCCGCCAGACGAGCACGGGGTCGTCGACATCCGGCTCATCCAGATTTGGGACGCGTTCCTGCGCAAGACGCGCGAGTTCGGCGGTGAGGCGAGACGTGGCGGATGATCGCAATGTCTGGGCCACGATCACGTCGATCGCCACACAGAGCACCAGGGTCAGTCCGGCGACGACCGCAGTCGTGATGAGCGCGATACGCAGTGCACGGCCGGACAGCAGCGTTGTCACGAGGATCGCTCCACGAGCCGGTAGCCGACGCTTCGCACTGCTTCCAACCTGACACCCGCGCCGGCCAGTTTGGCCCGCAACCGCGTGACATGCACATCAATGTTGTTGGAGGCGGTGGGGTTGAGGGCGTCCGACCACGCGTGGTTTGCGATGGCTTCGCGGCTCACCACCGCCGGGCTTCTGCGCACCAGCAGCTCGACAATCGCGTACTCCGTCGGCGTGAGCGCCACCGGGGCGCCGCTCACCGACGCGGTGCGCGTTGCCGGGTCGATGGTCAGCCCGGCGGCGCGGAGCCGCACGCCAAGCGTGGCCGGCGGCCGTCGCATCAGCGCTCGGAGCCGGGCGAGCAGTTCCTGGAAGTCGAACGGCTTCACCAGGTAGTCATCACACCCCGCGTCCAGGCCACGAATACGGTCCGACGGTGTGTCGCGAGCGGTGAGCATGAGCACTGGCGTGGCGAGGTTGCGTGCGCGGATCGCGGTCACCACGTCGATGCCATCCATGCCGGGCATGCGCCAGTCGACGACAGCCGCCACGTAGCGGTGCAGCAGCATCAGTTCCAGTGCCTCATCTCCTCGAGCGGCGATGTCGACCGTGTAGCCGGCGGAGCGTAACCCGCGCTCGAGGACGTCGCGCAGCTTCGCGTCGTCTTCAGCGACGAGAACGCGCATCGAGGAGTGTCGAGAACGGGCGAGACCGGTACACGCGCATTGAGCGTACTCCGAGAATCCACCTTCACCGTCTTGCAAGGGAGCGCGCGATACGCTGTCGACGTGAGGGCCGAGAGTCCATTGATCGATCGAACCCTGG
>JBIOIZ010000020.1:0-36167 GCA_044450385.1 Candidatus Dormibacteria bacterium | reverse complement strand
TCGTCGTAGAGCATTGCAGGCAGCATACTTTCTTCGCCCCGCACAAAGGGTGGGCAATGTCATCCGGCGTACAGGCCAGGATTTGTGCATGAGGGACAATATGGCCCAATTGACCAAGGCACCCGACCTCAGGTTGTCCGTAGCGGCCACCCTGCCGCCCGAAGTGACGATCCGGCTGCTGTCGGAGGTCGACGTGATCGCGCGGCGGATGACCCGGCACATCGTCTCGGGCATCTCGCTTCCCGACAGCCGGTTTCGCACCCTCGGATACTTCCGCACGGTCACCGCGGCGTGCCGCGATGCGCTGCGCACCTTCGTCCGCCTGCTCCGCGACGGCCGCGGCCTCCGCGCGGGCGACCTGGAGCGGCTCGGGTCGATGGGCGCCCAGCAGGCTGAGCTGGATGTCCCGCTCGAATTGGTGTTCGGAGCGTACCGGCTTGCCGCGAGGGTGCTCTGGGATGAGGTGATCGGCCAGCCGGCGATCCTCAACGACGTACCCCCGAGCACCGTCATCGGTCTGACCAGCACGGTGCTCGAATACTTCGACGAGATCAGCGCTGCGGTCGGAGGCGCATACCTCGAGACGCGGGAACGGCTGCTTCGCCAGCGAGACCGGGATCGCGACCGCATCCTCCAGCGGCTGCTTGCGGGCGATGCGTCGGCCGAGCTCAGGCGCATCGCGGTATCCGCCGAATTGACCCTGGTTCCCCCGTACAGGGTCGTCGCCTGCTCGGCCCCCACCATCGAGGCGGAACGGCAGCTCGAGGAAACCTGGCGAGCCGAGGGGGCGCATCTCATCGGCGAGGAACCCGGCCTCTGGATCGCGCTGGTCCCCGAAGGTCGGGATCTCGCCCGGCTGTGCGCGGCGGCGGGTACGGTGACGTTCGGAGTCGGCCCGGTGGCCTCCACGCTCGACGCGGTCGCCCCGTCGGCGCAGCACGCTCGCCGGGCACTCGAGGTCGGTCGCCGGCTCTACCCCGAGCGATCGGTGCACACGGACGCCGAGGTCGGTGTGTTCGCGGCACTCGCCGATGATCGCGACGCGATGCGCACCTTCATCGACAGGGTGCTCGGCCCGCTGGCACTTGGGACGCCGAATCGCCGGCTCGAGCTGGTCGCAACACTCGAGGCGCTCCTGAGCAGCCGAAGCATCGGTGAGGCATCCGAACGTCTCGGCGTGCACCGTCACACCGTGGTGTACCGGATCGGCCGGCTCCGCCAGCTGGGCATCGACGCCGACGACCCCGATCAGCGTCACCAGCTCTGGCTCGCACTGCGTTGCGCGCGGCTCCTCGACGGACAGCTGACGCCGATCAGCACATAGGCCGAATCGGCCTCGGAAGCTCTCGCACCTGGCGGCGACAGCGCCGGCGCCCTCGGGTTCGCCCAGGACATCTATCGTAGAAAGAGATCGTTCCTATTGAACGATCCTTATTGACGTGAGAATCGCCACCTCTCCAAAATGCACCAACCGCATCAGAACGAGCAGGGGAGGTGGCTGAACGAGCCGGTCGACGTGACTCGCTCGCCGGGTGGAAAAAGATGGGCGCCGCAGCCCCGTGGCCCGGCTGGCATAATGTTCGCATAAGGCGATCATTCCGTTCCAATCAAGCTCATTGCTTAATGAGCCGTAAGAACGGATAGTCAGCCCAGGCAACGGTGGGAAAAGCATTTGCACGGATAACCATTCGACAGAGAGAGGCCGATCGAGAGGGGGCCTCAGGAAGAGGAATCGGTACAGGGGGAACATGACCATGTTTGGGGAACTACGTCTGCGATCCTCGGCGCCGCGCCGCCGGGGCACCCGACGCGCGGCAACATCGGTCGCACTGCTGGTCACCGCCGTGGTGGTGGGAGCCTGCGGCTCTGCAACAGGTACGGGTGCCAGCAATAGCGCTCTGCCGGATCCGTCAACTGTCAACCTGGGCTATCTCGTCAACCTGACCCACGCGCCGGCGCTCATCGGCGTTGCACAGGGCTTTTTCCAGGGTTCGATGCCCAAGGGCACGACGGTGAAGACGACCACGTTCAGCGCGGGCCCTGCCGAGAGCGAGGCGCTGCTCGGCGGCACGCTCGATGCGGCATTCGTCGGACCGGGCCCTGCGATCAACGCCTTCATCAAGACCAAGGGCAAGGTGCTCATCGTCGCCGGCACTGCATCAGGCGGTGCGGGACTCGTCGTCAGCAAGTCGGTCGCGAACGGGAACTTTCCGGCGGACCTCGCAGGGAAGACTCTTTCGTCGCCACAGCTCGGGAACACGCAGGACATCGCGCTGCGCACCTGGCTGGGCACCAAGGGACTCGCCACCAGCCTCAACGGGGGCGGCCAGGTGACCATCGACTCGAGCTCCGGCAACTCGGGCAGCCTGCAGAACTTCGAAGCCGGAAAGATCGCCGGCGGCTGGGTTCCCGAGCCCTGGGAGTCGGAGTTCATCCTCCAGGGCAAGGGCACGCTCGCCGTTGACGAAGCGTCGCTGTGGCCGAACGGTCAGTTCCCCACCACGGTGCTCGTTGTCACGCAGAACCTGCTTCAGAACCACCCCGACATCGTTCGGGACCTCCTCAAGGGACTGGTGCAGTCGGTGAGCTGGATCAACGCGAACGAGTCCGCCGCCCCCGCCGCAGTCAATGCAGCGCTTGCGTCCTCGACCGGAGGCAAGCTGCTGAAGAGCTCCGTCCTGGCGCTTGCATGGACTCACCTGAGCTTCCTGCTGGATCCATTCGCTTCCGACCTGCAGTCCGATGCCAACAACGCTCAGCAGCTCGCCTTCAACAAGACGGCGAACATCAAGGGCATCCTCGACCTGGGCCCGCTCAACGCAATCCTGAGCGCGTCGGGGCAGGCGGCCGTCAGTGCCGGGGCGCTCGGCCGATGAACATCACATTCGCTCCGCGGCCGGCTGTTCTCACGCTCGAGGCAGACGACGCGTTCGTGACCCTGAACGGGGTCACGAAGGTGTTCGGCCACGGCAAGCGCGCCACGACGGCGCTTGAGAACGTGTCGCTCGATGTCGCCAGGGGAGAGTTCGTATGCGTCCTCGGCGCTTCAGGATGTGGCAAATCAACCCTCCTGTCGCTGATCGCCGGGCTGGACAGGGTCACGGCCGGGAGCATCGAGATCGCGGATGGCCGCCCCGCAGTCATGTTCCAAGAGCCGGCACTGCTTCCGTGGCTCACGGTTCGCCGTAACGTCGAACTGCCGATGCGGCTGCACAACGTTGAGCAGGCTCAGCGAAATCAGACGGTCAACCGGTTGCTCTCAATGGTCGGGCTGATCGACTTCGCAGACCACCGGCCGCATCAGCTTTCAGGCGGGATGCGTCAGCGCTGCGCGCTCGCGCGTGCACTGGCTCAGGACTCGGAGCTCCTGCTCATGGACGAGCCCTTCGCCGCGCTCGATGCACTGACGCGTGACTCGTTGCACGACGACCTGAACCGGATATGGCAGGAAACCGGCAAGACGATCGTCTTCGTGACCCATAACGTTCGTGAGGCGGTGCGGCTGGGAGACCGCGTCGTATTGATGACCCCTCGCCCCGGTCGGGTGGCCCAGATGTGGGACGTCGAGATCACACGGCCTCGTGAGCTCGATTCCTTTGAGGTGTCGGGACTCGCCCACGAGATCACAGCGCGCCTGCGCGCGGGGGCGGTCAGCAATGGAGCGGAATAGGCTGCAGCGCATCCTGCGTGCCGCCTGGCCGCGGGTGGTTGCGATCGGCATCCTGCTGGGTGTCTGGCAGCTCCTCGTCATGGTTGGCGTGCAGTCCCCAGGGGGTGAGCCGCTCCCTGGCCCGGGCGACGCGATCGGCGAGATCGGGTACCTGGTGCACACCGACGTGCTCGTGCCGGCACTCGTCCAGACCCTCGAACGCGCAGCGGTCGGTTACATCCTTGCGCTGGTGCTCGGCACGCTGATCGGCCTCGCGGTGGCCCGTGTTCCGGTGCTTCGAGCGGGCGTCGGATCGTTGCTCGCTGGGCTCCAGAGCTTGCCGTCAGTCGTCTGGGTTCCGATCGCGACCCTCTTCCTCGCCATCGGCGGACAGATCGAGAATGCCGTGTACTTCGTGGTGATCATGGGTGCGTTCCCATCGATCGCGATGGGATTGATGTCCGCCTACGACAACATCCCGCCACTCACCTTCAGCCTCGCGCGATCGATGGGAGCCAGCGGCCCGCGGTACTACCGTCACTTCATCTTCTCGGCAGCGCTGCCGGGCTACGTGGCCGGGATGAAACAGGCCTGGGCGTTCTCATGGCGCTCGCTGATGGCTGCGGAGCTGATCATCGGATCGACCGCCAACAGCGGTCTCGGGCAGATTCTCGACAACGGGCGCAGCCTCGGCGACCTTCCCGAGATGTTCGCCGCGGTGCTCACCATCCTGGTGGTGGGGATCGCTGTCAACGACCTGGTGTTTGCACCTCTGGAGCGAGGCCTGCTCCGCCGCCGGGGCCTGGTTCCCGCCTAGACTCCATCGCTCCGCTGCTTGCCGCCAGCCTCGCGGCGGCGCTGTCCGCCCGAGGCGACGGTCGCACCCTGCTCCGCCTCACGCGCGAGCATGAAGAGCAGGTCCGAGCAGCGATTGAGATAGCGGAGCACCTCCGGATTCTCGACCCCGCCGTCGCGCAGGAGCGAGACGGTCCGGCGCTCGGCGCGGCGCACCAGCGTGCGCGCAAGGTCGATGGCCGCGCCGGTGGGCGTCCCGCCGGGGATGATGAAGCCGCCCGGCAAGGGCACGCGCGCCTCCAGTTCGTGAATTTCGTCCTCGAGCGCGTCGACCATCGCCGAGGTGACGACGTTGAAGTGGCTCTCGAGATCGGCACGGTGGCCCGGGCCGGTGGCGAGCTCGGCGCCGACGACGAACAGCTCGCGCTGGAGCTCGAGGATTCGCGACGCGCGGTCGGCTGAGTCGGTCAGCGACCGGGCCAGTCCCAGCGCGGATATCGCCTCGTCAAGTGACCCGTACGCCTCGGTATGAGCGTCGTCCTTGGCGACCCGACCGCCGTAGAGCAGCCCGGTCTCTCCCGTATCGCCGTGCCCCGTGGTGATGCTCACGCGGTTGGTGTCAGATGGCGCCGTGCAGCGTCGCTTCGACGAGCTCTGGCGGGGTGTCGTTGCGCCCGCGGCGCCACTCCTCGATCCACTTGCTCGCCGCGATGGTCGCGGTGGTTGCGTCGCCGACTGCAGTGGTGATCTGGCGCGTGAGCTGGCTGCGCACGTCTCCGGCGGCGAAGATGCCCGGGATATTGGTCATCATCGTCATCGGGTCCGTGATGTAATAGCCAGCTTTGTCATGATCAATGTGGCGATCCACCAGCTGGGTGTTGGGGATGAAACCGATGAAGATGAAGATGCCACCGACATCGATCTCAGATCGACGCTCGGTGTCGAGGTTGCGCAGCATCAGGCGGCGGACCCTCTCATCACCTTCGATGCCCTCGATGATGGTGTCGACCACGAACTCGATCCTGGGATGCCTGCGCGCCTCATCGAGCAGGATGGGCTGAGCTCGGAACTCCTTGCGCCGGTGAATGATCGTGACCTTGCTCGCATAGCGGGTCAGGAACAGGCCCTCCTCCACCGCCGCATCACCGCCGCCTGCCACGGCGAGGTGGACGTCCTTGAAGAAGGCACCGTCGCACACGGCGCAGTAGGAGACGCCACGCCCGGCAAATGCCTCCTCGCCCGGCACGCCGAGCTTGCGAGGATTTCCACCTGCGGTGATGATCACCGCCGGCACGAGGAAGTCTCCGTCATAGGTCTCCACGAGTTTCTGACCGTCCGGCTGAACCTTGATCGCCTTGACCTCGGTACGAATCAGCTTGGTGCCGAAGTGCGCGGCCTGCTCCTCCATCACGGTTGCGAGCTCCCCGCCGAGGATCGAGAGAAAGCCCGGGTAATCCTCGATAAGCTCGGTATTAAGCAGCTGGCCGCCTGGAGCCTTGCCCTCCAGGAGCACCGCCCGCTCGCGGTTCCGGCCGGCGTAGAGCGCAGCCGTGAGCCCGGCGGGACCGCCGCCGATGATCGCGATGTCGAAGTCGTGTGTGGGCACGGTGGTTGCACTCCTCGGGGTACGTCTGTACGTCCCGTACCTGAGACGATACCCAATGCGCGGCCGAATCATCCCGGTGTCAGCCACTGGCGCAGGTCCACGAGGACGCGGCTGATCGGAATCGCATACGCCTCCGCCGCGGTCGGACTGGCAAGGGTCACGATCCCGATGACCTGGCCCTGGGCATCGAGAACGGGTCCACCGCTGTTGCCCTCGAAGATCCGTGCCCCGGCGAGGTGCAGCATGTCGTCGTACTCCTGGGGTGAGGACTGTCCCGCCTCGATCCCGGTCCCCGAGAGCGGGACGTTGGCATCGAGGCCGACGAGGTTCTCCACGGTCATGTCCGCGTGCGCGGTGGCCCGGCTCGACGCCAGGGTGATGACCGGGATTGGAACCGTTGTCAGGACTCTCGCGTCGATCGGCAGCGGTGTTCCCGGGAGCGCCCCGGTAACCCGGAGCAGCGCCAGATCGAGCTGCGCGCTGCTCTGCACCACGCGGGCGATGTGGGTGTGGTTGGCCCGGTCGGTCACCCGCAGCGTGGTATCGCCATTGATGACGTGGGCATTGGTGACCACGTCGCCCATGCCGTCAAAGATCCAGCCGGTGCCCAGCGACTCCGCAGCACCATTTTCGAGTTCGGCCTCGATGGTGACGATGCTTGCGAGATCGTCGCGGCCAAGGTCCGCGAGAAGCGGTGGCGACGGCGTCGGGCCGCTTGCCGGGGGAACGTGGGCGGGAGCGATGGCGGCCGGGTTCACCTTCGCGACGTTGTTCGCCACCAGGAAGCCCGCCAGGCCGGCGACGAGGAGAGCGATGATGGCCGCAAGGGCGCGAGCCATGGCGCGCGGTCGGAACGTCGGCTCAGTCCCTCGATCCACGAGGAAACATTGTGGTTGTTCGGCAGCAGGGCATCACCGTCGTCGGTGGCGGCCGCGGAGCGCTCGGTACTGCGGTTGTGGGCCGCCTCGTGGCGGCCGGTCGCCGCGTGGTGATTCCCACGCGTCATCCGGGTGGCCCTGCCGCGCTGCCTGGGGTCACCGAGATCGAATGTGACCTCGACGACGCCGAGGCGATCACGCGCCTGCGAGCTGCGGTGGAGGCAATCGGGCCGTGGGCCGGTGTGGTCAGCGCATCGGGCGGCTACGCCGGGGGTCGTGCCCATGAGGTCGACGACGCCGCCATCCAGGCGCAGCTATCGGCCAACCTGCTGGCTCCCTGGCGACTCGTCCGTGCCGCGGCCGCGTCGATGATCGCCGGCGGCGCGGGCGGCCGGATCGTGGTGGTGGCATCGCGAGCCGCGGTCGACGTTGCTCGTGGCCAGGCTGCCTACCAGGTGAGCAAGGCGGCCGTGCTGCGGCTCGCCCAGGTCATGGCAGCCGAGCTGCAGGGGCACGCGATCACCGTCAATGCCGTTCTGCCCGGCACGATGGATACAGCCGCCAACCGCGAGTCAATGCCGAAGGCGAACCGTACCTCCTGGGTCAGCACGGACTCCGTAGCCGAAGTCATCGAGTGGCTGCTTTCGGACGCCGCCGCGGCGGTGACCGGGGCGGCAATTCCGGCCGGCTGACCTCAGCGAATTGCGTGCGGCTCCAGCACGTCGGATTCGCCCAGCCGGGCGAGGGCACGCGCACGATGCGAGACCCGGGCCTTCTCCTCCTCGGTGGCTTCGCCGAAGGTGATCCCGAGATCCACGGAGAGGAACGCCGGGTCATACCCGAAACCGTTGCTGCCTCGTGGCTCGACCAGGGTCCCAAGGCACTCGCCATGGGCGGTCACCGGTTCTCCACCGGGTCTGGCAAGCGCCGCCACGCAGACGTAGCGTACGCGGCGATCGTCCGGCGAACGGCGTTCCACCTCGGCGAGGAGACCTCGGAGCCGGTCCTCGTCGGTCGCGTTCTCGCCCATCCAGCGGGCGGACAGTGGACCGGGCCAGCCTCGCAGCGCGTCCACCTCGATGCCGCTGTCGTCGGCAACCGTCGGGAGACCGGTCGCGATGGTGACGGTCATCGCCTTCGCGAGCGCCGATTCCGTGTACCCGGGACCGGGTTCCTCGAGGGTGCCGTCAAACCCGATCTCGTCGAGGGTCTTCAGCCGTAGCGGCCACGACGCGAGGAGCAGGCGCAGCTCGCGGATCTTTCCGGGGTTTCGGGTGCCGAGGACCAGGATGGGGTCGCCCTTCATCTGGCTCCGCTCAACACGTCTGCCTGCAGCGCGAAGAGCCGCTCCAGACCGGCGCCGGCGAGCCCGAGGAGCGCATCCAGCTCCTCGCGCGAGAACGGCTCCTGCTCGGCCGATCCCTGCAGCTCGATGAACCTGCCGTCGCGTGATCCAACGCAGTTCATGTCGGTGTCTGCCGCGGAGTCCTCGAGATAGCTGAGGTCGAGTCGCGCCTCGCCGGCCACGATGCCCGCACTGACGGCGGCCACGGGCCAGCGAAGCGGATCGGATCGGACCACATGCGCCTCACGAAGCCGGCCGACCGCCAGCGCGAGGGCGACGTACCCGCCGGTGATGGACGCGGTTCGGGTGCCTCCATCGGCAACGATGACATCGCAGTCGATCAGGATGCTGCGCTCGCCGAGCGCCTCGAAGTCGACGGCCGCCCGAAGGCTCCGGCCGATGAGCCGCTGGATCTCCTGGACCCGGCCGTCCACGCGCCCCTTGCGGCCGTCGCGCTCCGAGCGGGTCTGCGTGCTTCGCGGCAGCATTGCGTACTCGGCGGTGACCCAGCCACGACCGCTGCCCTTGCGAAATGGCGGGACTCGCTCCTCGACTGTCGCCGCACAGAGGACTCGCGTCTCCCCCATCGTGATCAGCGCGCTCCCCTCCGCGTACGGGAGCGTGTGCAATTCGATCGAGGTCGGTCGGAGCTCATCGGTGGCACGTTGATCTGGGCGCATTGGGCCGAGTGTATCGGTCGGCCCGACGGTCAGCGCCGGAAGATCCGCTGCAGGATGATGATCGAGGCTTCGTAGAGCACGATGAGTGGGATCGCCAGCGCAGTCGGCGTGAACGGGTCCGCACCCGGTGTGATCACCAGCGCCGCAGCGATGATGCTGATGTACGCCACCTTGCGCCAGCCCTTGAGCTTCTTCGAGGAAACGAAGCCGAGCAGTCCGAGCAACACCAGAACGACGGGGAGCTCGAACGTGATCCCGAAGATGAACACAACGATCAGAAAGAACCCGATGTACGAGTTGATGTCGGGGAAGTAGATGGCGTGTCCGCTCAGGAAGTTGGTGAGAAAGCTCAGGCCGAGCGGCATCACGAAGTACGCGAACGCCGCTCCGCCGGCAAAGAGCAGGAGGGCGCTGGCGATGAACGGTCCGACGAATTTCCGCTCCTTCGGACGCAAACCGGGCGACACGAAGTTCCACGTCTGCCACAGCACGATCGGCAACGCGATCACGAGGCCGACGACTGCCGCGACCTTCAGCGGAACCGTGAGCCCCTCCGTCGGGCTCGTGAAGATCGCCTCGCCGTTCGGCAGGATGCTGTGCGCGTTCTTCAGCACCGTCTGCAGCGGATGCAGCAGCACCCCGATGAAGAAACCGTTGAAGACGAAGGCGACGGCGGTGCCGACGATCCATGCTGCCATCACCCAGATGAGGACGCGGCGTAACTCCTCCAGATGCTGGACGATCGTCATCCGCCGTTCGTCGTCGCCGGCCACGCCCTGCACCTTACGTGCCTCCGATCAGCGCGCGCCTGAGCGGCGCGTCAGCCGGAAACTGAGGGCTGGTGTGTCGTCGCGTCAACCGGGACTGCCACGGGCTCGGCAGGCTGCACCGGCGCGGCAACGGGTGCGACGGGTGCTGGTTGCGCAGGCGTCGCGGTCGTCGCGGTCGTGGTGCCCACCACAGCGTCATGAGTCTCTGACGACGCCTTCCGAAACTCGCGAATCCCCTTACCCATTGCGGCGCCGACATCGGGCAGCTTGCCAGGCCCCCAGATGATCAGGATCACCACCAGAACGATGATGATTTCCGGTAGATGTCCCGTGATACCACTCAACATGTCGGCCTCCAGTCTAGCACCATTTTTTGATCACCCCTGAGATCAGACTGAGACCGAAGACAGGGTTCGGGCGAACGATTCGACCGTCCTGTCCACGTCCTCGTCTGTATGCGCTGTCGAAAGAAATGCCGTCTCGAATTGCGACGGTGGCCAGAGGATCCCGGCGTCCAGCCAGGCCTCGTGGAGCCGCCCGAAGCGCTCCCGGTCGGCTTGCTGCACGTCTTTGAAGGAGCGTGCGGACTCGATCCCGATGAACGGGGTCACCATGCTGCCGACCCGACCGATGGTGCATGCCACCCCGGCCGCACCGGCTGCTGCCTCGAAGCCGGTCTGCAGACGGTCTCCGAGCCGCTCCAAGCGCCGGTACAGCCCGGGATCATCGTGGAGCACGTCCAGGGCGGCACGGCCGGCCGCCATTGCCGGGGGGCTGCCGGAGAGTGTCCCCGCCTGGTAGACGGGGCCTGACGGCGCAACTTGCTTCATGAGGTCGCGGCGGCCACCGTAGGCGCCGACCGGGAGGCCGCCGCCGATCACCTTGCCGAAGAGGCTGAGATCGGGCCGGACCCCGTAGAGCGCCTGAGCCCCACCGTAGGCCACACGGAAACCGGTCATCACCTCATCGAATACGAGCAAAGCACCCCATTTGGATGTGATATCTCGAAGTCCGTCCAGGAAGCCGGGTTCGGGAGGCACGCATCCCATGTTTCCGGCGACCGGTTCCACGATCACCGCGGCGATATGTTCGCCATCGCGCTCAAAGAGCGCGGCAACGGCTTCGTCATCGTTGTACGGCGCGACCATCGTGCTTGCGACGGCCGCGGCCGGGACTCCGGGGGAGCCGGGGATTCCCAGGGTCGCCATCCCCGAACCCGCCTCGGCGAGCAGGGCATCGGCGTGGCCGTGGTAGCCGCCTGCGAACTTGACGATTCGATCCCGGCCAGTGGCGGCGCGGGCGAGCCGGATGGCAGACATCGCCGCCTCGGTGCCCGACGTGACGAAGCGCACCATCTCCACCGAATCCACCGCGTCGATGATCCGCTCCGCGAGCTCGACCTCGAGCTCAACCGTATGACCGTAGGCTATCCCCCGGTCCAGCTGGGCACGGACGGCCGCGAGGACCTGGGGTGGCTGATGGCCGAGGATGTGCGGGCCGTAGGCGAGGACAAAGTCGATGAACTCATTGCCGTCCGCGTCGACGACGTGGGCTCCGTTGCCGCCCACGATGTGAGGCGGAACTCCGGGAACGGCACGATAGGCGCGAACCGGGCTGTCGACGCCGCCCGGAAGCACCCGCTCCGCCCGTTCGCGCAGCGCCCGGGCGTTGCCGTCCTTCACGGCACTAGGTCTGCTCGCGCACGGTGATCGACTTCATGAGGTCGCCCTGGGCGATTGCGAGGGCGACGGGCATTCCGGACTCCACCTCGCCGAAGAGGTTGTAGGACACCGGGAGCGTCGTGTCGTTCGCTGTGCAGATGAAGAATTGCGAGCCGTTGGTGTTGGCGCCGCTGTTGGCCATTGCGACGGCCCCCTCGATGTACTGCTGATGCACGGGCTCGTCGTTGAACTGAAACCCCGGACCCCCGCTGCCGCAGGTCGCCGATGGGGTCGCGGGCGCCGCCGGCACGTTGCCGATGCACCGCGGGTCGCCACCCTGGATCACGAATTTAGCCACGACACGGTGGAACGGGATGCCGTCGAAGAAGTGATTTCGTGCCAGTGTCACGAACACGTTGACGGTGTTCGGGGCGAGATCCGGCTGCAGGCAGAGGACGATGTTGCCTTTTGCGGTCACGATCGTTGCCTGGTAAAGCTTGGCGGCATTGATGGTCATGGCCGGCTGCGCGCCGTAGGTGTGCACGCTGGCCGGCGGGTTGATCGGCTTGAGCACCGGGCCGAACGTCTTCGTCGCGCAACTGGCGAACGGAATGGTCGGAGCCGCCGTGACCGTCGGGGTCGGTGTCGGTGTTGGTACGGCGGCGGTGGGCGTCGGGCGGGCCAGCGCTGGCAGCGGCGAGCTTGCGCCGTTGACGCCGATGGCGATCGCGACGATCGCCACAACCACGACGGCGCCGGATCCCAGCAGCAACGGAAGGCGGCCCCTGCCGCCCGGCGATGCACTCATCGATTCACTCCTTGGTTTCCGCGAGCCAGCTCGCTGCGGCACGCGCGTCGTACGTGATGATCATGTCGGCGCCCGCGCGGCGGATGCCGCCGAGCGCTTCGAGGACGGCAGCGCGCTCGTCGAACGCGCCGGCGGCCGCTGCATGATGCAGCATCGCAAACTCGCCACTGACGCAGTACGCGGCGAGGGGGAGGTCGGTTGCGTCGCGCACACGCGCGACAACGTCGAGATACGTCAACGCCGGCTTCACCATGACCATGTCCGCCCCTTCCTCGACATCGAGGATGGCCTCGCGAACAGCCTCTCGTTGATTGGCCGGGTCCATCTGGTACGAGCGCCGGTCTCCGGTTTGGGGCGCGCAGTTGGCGGCGTCGCGGAATGGCCCGTAGAGCACGGTGGCGAACTTCGCGCTGTAGGCGAGAATCGCCGTGTCGGTGAATCCCGATGTGTCCAGCGCGTCGCGGATCGCGGCAACCTGCCCATCCATCATCCCGCTCGGCGCGATGATGTCCGCGCCGGCAGCCGCCTGGCTGACAGCTGTCCGCGCGTAGAGCTCGAGCGTCGCGTCGTTGTCGACGTCGCCGTTGTCGAGGAGGAAGCCGCAGTGTCCGTGTTCGGTGTACTCGCAGAGGCAGCAGTCGGCGATCACCACGCACGCATCCCCAAAGCGTGCGCGCAGCCTGCGAGTTGCCTGCTGGACGATGCCGTTCTCGGCAAACGCGCCTGACCCTTGCGCATCCTTGGCCGCGGGGAGCCCGAAGAGGAGCACACCGCCAAGTCCGAGGGCGATCGTCTCCTCCACCGTGGTGCACAGCGAATCGAGGGTCTCGTGACGCTGCCCTGGCATCGAGGCGATGGGTTGCGGGGATTCAAGGCCTTCGCGGACAAATGCTGGGTGGACCAGCTGGCCGGCGCTGAGCCGTGACTCGCGGGCCAGGCGGCGGAGCGCCGGGGTACGGCGTAGACGGCGTGGTCGTTCGAGAGGGAATCCCATCGTTCGCCTCTCAGCGTAGCGGCTGGGGGGGCAGGCACTCGATCAGCGCCCGCACGACACCGTCGACCGAGGCCACGGCAGCCACCGCGCGGACGTCGAGGCCGGCCGTACGCGCCGCACGCGCCGTCTGGTCGCCGATGCACACGATCACGGCGGCTGGTGGAAGTGCCTCCCCGCCGAGAGCCTGCACGAGATGTCGCGCGGTGCTGCCGCTGGTGAGGGTGATCGCGTCGATCCCACCGGCCAGAGCCGCGCGAAGCCTGTCAGGCGCGGACTCCGGCATGTCGCTTCGATAGATTCGCTGCACGGTGACCGCCGCGCCACCGCTTCGAAGCGCCTCAGCCAATCCTCCGCCGGCGCCTTCGGCCACCGGCAACCAGACGCTGCCTCCCGAGACCCCGCGCTCCAGCATCGAACTGGCGAGCCCCGCCGCGTCGTACTCGCCCGCCACCAGGTCGGGTTCAACCCCTGCGGCGTGGAGAGCCGCGGCCGTCGCGGGCCCGACGGCGGCGACCAGGAGGCCGGAGATGGCCGCCCGACCTGCCGCGCCCAGAACGAGACGCGCAGCAGTCGCGCTCGTAAAGGCGACCCAGCGTGGTGTTGCTGCCGCCTGCGTTTCGCCGGCAGTCCGAATGATCGCCTCGGGATCGGCGATCGGCACCGTCGTGATGAGCGGGACGATTGCCACCGACGCACCCGCGGCATGGAGACGATCCACCAGGCCCTCGGCCTGCTCGCGGGTTCGGGTCACGAGCACCCGTCGTCCTGCCAGGGGCGGTGAGAGCTCGGTCATCGCAAACGCGCGGCGACTGCCTCGCCGAGCGCTTCCGGCGCCTCGGCACTGCCTGTGGCCTCCGCTCGCCGGATATCCCCATCAACCACGAGTGCTGCAACCAGGATCAGGCGGCCTCCGTCGATCCGCGCCCACGCCCCCAGCGGCAGCAGGCAACCGCCGCCGAGGCCTGCGAGGACCGCCCGCTCGGCGGTCACAGCAATCCTTGTGGCCAGGTCGTCGACGGATTCGCAGGCGTGGGAAACCGCGGAGTGGCTGACCGTCTCGAGGGCGATGGCTCCTTGAGCCGGAGATGGGACGAACTCGGTTGGATCCAGGCGCTGCGTCAAGCGATGGCCGAGAGAGAGGCGATCGAGGCCAGCGCACGCGAGCAGGAGCGCATCGAAGTCGCCGGAGTCGAGCTTGCGCAACCGTGTGTCGACATTGCCTCGCACGGGGATTGCTCGCAGGCCGGGATATAACGCGGAGAGGAGGCCGGCTCGCCTGGCGCTGCTTGTTGCCACCGTCGCTCCAAGGGGCAGGGCGTCAAGAGGATCGCCGTTTGCCGACACGACACCGTCGCGCGCGTCCGCTCGCGGGAGATAGGCGGCGACGCTCAGCCCCGGGGCGAGCTCCGAGGGCAGGTCCTTCGCGCTGTGCACTGCGACGTCGGCTCGGCAGTCGAGCAGGCTGCGTTCCAGATCGGCGGTGAACCAGCCCTGGCCCTCGAGCTGATCGATCGGGGCGTTGGCCCGGCGATCTCCCTCGGTCCGGACGACCAGCGTATCGACGTCGTCGCGCCCGGTCCCTCGCAGGGCATCCGCAGCCAGCGCCGCCTGACGCAGCGCGAGTGCGCTTCCCCGCGTCGCCAACCGAAGGGTGAAGGTATCCGCGGCCGGCATCAACGATCGAGCCGGAAGGCCTCGCGGATCGCCAGCGCGGTCGCCGGGTCCTCGGCCTCGCGGAGTCGCGTGACCGGTCCGTGCAGCAGCTTACGCACCATGCTTCGGGTGAGGATGTCGACGCGCGCTCGTGTCTCATCATCGATCTCGGGACTGCTCCCGAAGGTTCGAGCCACCTCCCGCGCCCGAAGTGTCTCGGCCCAGTCGACGAGCGCGGCGATGGTGGGGCCGGCCGTGTCGCGCTGTCCGATCACCGTGACTGTCTTGTCGAGCTCAGCTTCAATGATCTTCTCCGCCGCTGGAACGATTTCGCGACGCTGGTCGAGGCGCGTGCCGGCCCTCCGCCCGAGCTCATCTATGTCGATGAGCATGACGCCGGGCACCTTGGCGGCTGCGGCGTCGATGTCGCGTGGGACCGCCATGTCGACGATGCACAACGGCCGCCGCTCGCGCCGGCGCTGCATCTCAGCGATGACGGCCGCGTCGAAGACGGTCGTCGGGCTGTCGGTGGACGAGATGATCACGTCCACTCCTTCTGCCACCTCTGCGACATCCGCGAGTGCCACGGGTTCAGCGCCGACGGCCTTGGCGAGGAGCCGGCTCGACTCACCTCGCGAGGTGGCCATGATCCGCGCGCCCTGGTCGTGCAACCGGTTTGCGGCGAGCCGGCTCATCTTTCCGGCACCGACGAGCAGAACGCCCTTGCCGTCGAGGTCCCCGCACGATGCCCGAGCGCACTCGACGGCCACCTCGCTGAGGCTCGCCACCCCCCTGCCGAGGGCCGTGTCAGTGCGCACGCGCTTGGCGGTCGAGATCGCGCGCCGCATCACGTAGTCGAGCCGAGCGTCGACGGTCCCCGCGTCTTTCGCCACACGGTGCGCGCCCTTGAACTGCCCGAGCACCTGGGCCTCGCCGATCACCATGCTTTCGAGCCCACTCGCAACCCGGAACATGTGCATCGCTGCCTCGCGATCCTCGAGGGTGATCAGGTGCCGCTCGAGGTCGCGTATGCCCCCGGGATCGAGGTAACGGGCGAGGCGTGGAGTGACCTCCGCGCTCAGATGGTCGGGGCACACCACGTAGAAATCGGTGCGGTTGCAGGTGGACAGAACCGCTGCGCCGTGGAGTCCCGCGTGGCCCACCAGGTATCTCAGCGTGGTTGCAGCACGCGCCGCTGGGATGGCCGCTGCCTCCCGCACAGCCAGTGGAGCGGTGCGAAAGCTCAGCCCGGCGGCTACCAGTCGCATCACGAGCGAGTATAGGTTGGAGGCATACGTCTGCCGGTTCCCCCGTGCCGGAGTTCTACGATGGGGGTGTATGGAAGCTCGCCGGCGATATGGTCGCCGCCGAGGGAGGGTCCCCACGGGCGACAAATTTCTGCCGCGGCTCGGTCCGGCTGGAGCCGAGCCCTTCGCGACGCTCGACGATGCCGTCGATTCCTGGACGGCTGAACGACCGTCTCCGGACACACCCATCGATGCGCTTCACTTCGTCGCACTCGATTGTGAGACCACCGGGCAGTCGCCTCATCACCTCGTGGAGCTGGGGGCGGTTGCGTTCACGTTGCGCGACCATCTGATGAGCTTCGAGACGCTGGTGCACAGCAATGATCGGATCAATCCGTACGCCCGCCGGATCCACGGCATCGACGCCGCAACCCTGAACGGCGCACCCCCGGTATCGCTGGTCGTCGAGCGGTTTCAGCGCTTCGCCAAAGGCGCGGTCCTCGTAGAGCACAGCGCCGACGCCTTCGACACACGGCTGATCGGCCGCGCCATCGGATCGAGCCTGGACGCCGACAACGTCGACACCACGAGGCTCGCAGCGAAGCTCTTTGATCTCAAGGACACCATCGGGCTCGAGCGCCTGTGCCGCGAACTGGGAGTCGTGCACCGCAAGCCGCACCACGCGCTTGCCGATGCGGAGGCGACCGCCGCATGCTTCGTCGAGCTGGTTCGGCGCGGGAGCGAGCGCTTCAACTGGCGAACGCTGGGTGACCTTCTCGTCGCCGGGAAACCTCCTGCGTTCGCCGCCGACGTTGGTGTCGCGCCCCCCGGCGCGCAGATGAAAGGCACCGATTCGACGCCTCGAACCCGCCGGCGGCGTTGACAGCACGCCCAGCGCTGCATACCATCCACTCGAACCAACCACACTCATCCGGGCTCGCGTCGCCGCGTCCGGAACTTCATCCCGGTTCATCTCGAGGACACTGCGATGCCCAGCCGTATCAACAGGGCCGAGGCGATCGGTGCCGCATCCGCCGCTCTCGGTGTGCTTGTCGCGTTCCTTCCCTGGTACGGCTACGTCGCCGGCAATTCCCACGTGACCGTCAACGCCTTTCGCGCGTCAGTCCTTGGTGATGTGTTCTTTGTCGCCGTTGCTGCCGTGGTGTTGCTGCTGCTGATCGGTAGCGGATTTGTCGATGACGTGGTCACCCCCTACATCCCCGAAACCACGGCACATGCCATAGCCGCGGCGGTGGCGATGGGGAGTGTCCTCGTTGAAATGATCCTCGCCAGAGCAGGCGGACGCTCGCTCGGCATCGGGCTCTTTTTAGCGCTGGTCGCGGCGGCGGGGCTTTGCACCGCGGCGGTCCTCCGACGGCTGCATCCGGATCGCCGTCGAATTGTTCGCGAACCCCTTTCCCATGAGGGTCTGATTACCCCATAATCCACCCGATCCGCGCTTGGGGGACGTGGCGCCCCGAGCCGCGTTCGCCGCCACAGCTGCTCATTTACGCTGGGAGGAAAACCCGAAGCAATGGCCAACATTCTGACCGACCCGCCCTTTGCAGCAGATCCACCCATCAAGTTGAACGTTCCCGCAAAGACGCTCGGCTTGATCATCGGGATTCTCGCGATCATCGGCATCATCATCGACCTGATCGCGCTGCCGGTCGTCTTCGCCTTGAACAACACCGTCAACACGCTCTGCAGCGAGGTCAACGGGCTGAACTGCGGAACGACCGGCATCTTCGGACTGGCGCTGATCGGAGTGCTCATCGGGCTGGTGGGCTCGGTTCTGTATGCGTTCGGCGGCTTCCGTATGTACCAGCTCAACCGCTCGGGAAAGGACCTTGTCATCTACGGACTCGTGGTCAACCTGGTTGGCGGAATCTTCGCGATCATCGGATACGGCGGAATCGGCAGCTTCATCTTCAGCCTGATCATCGCGGTGGTCGTCTACTACCTCGTGGTCATCAGCCGCTGGCCCGGTGATGCGCCTCTGGTTCCAACCGGACCAAGCGGCGGGTACGGCAATCCTCCCGGCGGCTACGGAAGCCCGCCACCGCCCCCGCCCAGCGTCTGACGTCTCGCAGGTCGCCCGCAGACAGAACACACCTCGTCGTGAGGGACGCTTGACGTGCCATCGGAGGTTGCAGGCCCCCCGGCGCAGCCTCCCGGTGGTCGTCCGGTCGCGAAGCAGGAAACGCCTGCGGGCGGCGCGGATGCGCTGACGCATTCCTCCGACGAATCGCACACCCTTGTCTATCCGCGCTCCGGAAATGGTGTCGGTGTCGCGGCGGGAGTCTGCGGGATCGTCGCGCTCGCGGTCTCGTGGATCCCATTTGTCGACTACACGAGCCTTGTGCTCGGCGCGCTCGCGATCGTCCTCGCAGCCCTCGGCGTTCACCGCGCAAATGTGGATCCCGGCGCAGGCAAGACAATGGCGATTGTGGGGTTGGTGTGCGGTATCGCGGGCTTCGCGATCGCGGCGATTGTCCTGCTGCTGATCTACGCGCTGGTGACGACGATCAACGTCGCCGGCGGATAGCCCGGAGCAATCAGATGCTGAAGTCGGCAACCACCGGGTAGTGATCCGACGCCACGGCGGCGTCGTCGTCCGGCCACCTCCTGCCGCCGACCACGTCAGCGCCCAGGGTGTGCGAGGCGAGATCGGGTGTCGCAAGGATGTAGTCGACGCGCGCTGACAGCTGCCAGGTTGCACACGTGAGTCCGCGAGCCCGCGGATGGACGTGCCGGTAGCAGTCGACATATCCCTCCTTGAGCAGGCGCTCCATCGTCCATCGTTCGATGAGGCGTCCGAGAAACCGATCCATCGCCCGCGACACGGGCAGACCGACGGTGAGCGGCGACACAACCCGGGGCAGCACCGGAATACCGCCGAGCAGTCTTGGGTCGACACCTGCTCGGCGCCATCGGTCCGCAAGCCCGTTATCGCTGCCGCCGTCGTTGGGCGCAAGCGGAGTGAGAATGCCGCTCGGTCCTGCCACGAGCAGGCCGGCTCGGCGCAGGTCGTTCATTCGACGGAAGAACGAGGTTGCCAGGATGTCGTCGCCGGGTGACAGTGCATTGAAGTCGCCGATGAGCAGATGCGGCAGCGCCGGCTCGTCGGCGATATCGGTGAGCACGGCGCCGATCTCGCGAATCCGCCGCGCCTCTCCCTTGTTGCGGTCGCCAAATCGTGCGGCGAGGTGCAGGCAGTGAACACCCACCACGGGAAGCTCGGGGCCGCCCGTCTCGATATCGCAGTGAAGATGCGAGCGCAGCATTCGCCCGTGGTGGCGGCGGTTGCGCCATGCACGCACCGGCAGGCGTGTGAGGATCGCGGTGTGCATCGGCGAGGCGGGGTCGCTCGGCTCTCCGAGGAACATCTCCATCCCGAGCTCATCCGCGAGGTCGCGAACGGTGTCGACTTCGCGAACCTCCTGGAGGGCGACGACGTCCGCATCCACTCGCCTGAGGACGTTGCGGACCAGGTCGCGGCGACGCTCGCCACCGAGGAGGATGTTGTAGGTGGCGACACGCATCCTGCGTGGCGCGGTTTTTCTGGTGCGCGACATCGACCGAACTTACAATGCCACGGTGCAGCCACAGCGCGACGCACATCTCACCGAGCTCGTCTTCCTCGACCGCGGTCCGCTCGCGCTGCGCTGTGTCGCGGTGGCGGTCGCGGCGGCCGCGTGCGGCGTCGCCGGCACTTTCCTCGTGCGTCTGCACCAGTCGCTCGCGGCGCAGCTGGC
The DNA here is from genome assembly GCA_044450385.1 of Candidatus Dormibacteria bacterium. Lineage (GTDB taxonomy): Bacteria > Chloroflexota > Dormibacteria > Aeolococcales > Aeolococcaceae > Palsa-851. Next base: position 16,323 of record JBIOIZ010000020.1, on the reverse strand, counting down.
CTCGCACGTGACGCTCAACCCCGTGCAGACGCTCATCGCGGATGGCTCAAGCGCACGCACGCTCTGGCCCGGCTGGGTAGCCGCGGTGTGCTTTGCCGCCGCGCTGGTGCGGCTCCGCCGCGGCGCCACGGAGCCACCCGCTGGCCGGGGCGCCGTCGAGAACCAGACACTCAGCCAGTTGCGCGGCGGTCTGCGCCGCGAGTATCGCGTCGTTCGAATTGCGCTGGTCATCGTGTGCCTGCTGGCCGCTGTCGATGTTGCGCGCGCTGTGGCCAGCCTCATGGCGGCTCAGGCCGGCGACGAGCGGATCGCGACAGCCATGCAGGCGACCGTGATCGAAGCGTTGGGCTATGTTGCGGCGGCGGCGGTCCTGGCGGCGTGGGCTCGTGCATTTGGCGGCGAGGTGCGGCGCCTCGGCGCGCTGTGATCGTGCCGAGTCACGCAGCTCAGATCCTGCGCTCGACGACGTAGTCGCAGACCCGCTCCAGGGTGTCGCGCGCGCCCGACCGAGGGAAGCCGCTCAGCTCCGCAGCGGCTTCGCGCGCGAATTCCTGGGCGCTTCGTTCAGCCTGGGCGATCGCGTCCGACCCGCGGACCAGGCCGACAACAGTGTCGAAGTCATCCTCGTTGAGGTCATTCTTGTCGAGAATACGGCGGAGGCGGGGACCGACCTCACCGTCGGCGAGAGCGAGCATCAGGGGCAGCGTCACCGTTCCCTGACGAAGATCGGCGCCGACCGGCTTACCAACCTCGGCGCTCGTCGCCACATAGTCGAGGACGTCGTCGGCGATCTGAAACGCCATCCCGAGGCTGTGGCCGTACCGGCGCAGCCTCTCGACCGATTCGGCGTCCAGTCCGGCGATCAGGCCTCCCCCATAGCAGCTGGTGCTGACCAGGGTCGCCGTCTTGCGCCCGATCTTGCGGTGGTAATCGGCCAGGGACTGGTCGTACTCGTTGCGGCTGGTCATCTGCAGCAATTCGCCCATACAGATCGTCATGACGGCGTGGCTGATCGCCGAGTCGATGGACGGCATCCCGATCTCAGCAAGCAGGTAGGCGCCTTTGGCGAAGTAGTAGTCACCGATGATCACCGCGGGATCTGGGCCGAGCGCTTCATGGATCGTTCTGATTCCGCGCCGCGTGGGCGCCTTGTCGATGAGGTCGTCGTGGACCAGCGTCGCCGTGTGGATGAATTCGATGCCCATCGCAAGGTTGAAGACGCTGTTGGGGTCAGCCTCCCCGAGGCGCGCGGCCAGGATGACGAGCGCCGGGCGCAGGCGCTTCCCGCCGGCTTTGACGATGTGCGACATCGCGCTCGCCATCGGCCCGAGGTCGGACGCGATCTCCGCGTCGAGGCGCCGCTCGAACTCGATCAATTCTGCGGAGATCGGCTCCAGGAGCTCCTCGGCCACGATGCTCATGACCCCGTCGCCACCCGAATCACCTGCGGCACCGGTCTGACGAGGCTTGGATCGGGGAGTGGCTCGGCGAAGAGGCGTGTGGCGCTCGCCTTGAACCGCGCCGGAGCTGCTGTGACGAGCAAGTCAGTGCGCGCCGTCGTGGGCGTAGCGTCAGGTCCTGCCGGCACGCCGGCACCGATCCTGTTGACCGCCACGATCCGGCTCACTCGCGACGCTGTCGTGTCGGCGCTGTCGACGACTCGGAGGCGGCGCGATCCGACCAGGCGTCGCAGGGCGGGGCGCAGCAACGGATAGTGGGTGCAGCCGAGGACCAGCGTGTCAGCACGCCAGTCGAAGACACGCTCGAGCACCGGCAGGAGCGCTGCGTCTGCTCGGGGTGTGTCGGCATCGCCGTCCTCGACGATCTCGACGAGGTCGGGTGCCACCTCGCTGAGCACGTGAATCCCGGGGTTGGCCTCCTTGATGGCGTGCACGTACTCGCCGCTTGCACGGGTGCCCTCGGTGCTGAGCACGGCGACCCGCCCATTTCGCGTCGCCGCGGCGGCCGCCTGGGCTCCCGGAGCGATCACGCCGACCACCGGGATGTCAAAACGCTCGCGTGCGACGTGCAGCGCCGCCGCAGTCGCGGTATTGCACGCGATCACCACGAGCTTGGTGTCCATGCCCACCAGCATGGCGATGATGTCCAGGGCGAGGCCGCGCACCTGGCGCTGCGATCGCGGCCCATATGGAAAGTGCTCCAGGTCGGCGACGTAGATGAGGCCTTCCGCAGGCAACTGATGGCGTATCTCGCGGAGCACGGTCAGGCCGCCGACACCGGAGTCGAACACGCCGATCGGGCGCGAGTCGCTCATTCGATCCGCAGGATAGCAGGGGGGCCCGCCGTGCCATGGCCCGACAGGAAGAGGCCCATGAGCAGCATGTCCCTGTCCCCGGACGGCATGCGCACCTCTCCCCTGACCAGGCCTTCGTCCTCGAAACCGAGGGATCGGTAGAGGGCGATGGCGCGCCGGTTGTCCGGAAACACCCGGAGGCTGAGCTTGGCGAGCCCGACCGCGCGCCCCCAGTCAATCGCCATCTCCATGAGGGATCGTCCGAGCCCGGCGCCCCGCTGCGCGTTACTGACAATGATGGCTATTTCGCCGACATGTTGGTAGTGTTTCCCGGCTCGCCGCTGGACCATCACGTGGCCCTCCGGAACCCCGTCCACCTCGAGCGTCAGCGTGAGCCCACCCTCGAGCACGATCGACACGAGGCGAGAGCTCTGTTCGATGGTGTCGGGTTCGCCTGGAACCGCGGCAATCAGCTCTCCCTCCCCCGCCACAGCGTCGATGAGGGTCGCGAGTCCGGCTGCATCTCCATCCTGGGAGGGTCGGATGAGGTAAGGCCGCCCGCTCGGGGTGACTCCCTCACGGCGAAGCACCTGCGGGCTCGCCGTCATACTGCGACGGAGAGGCCTGGATCGTCCTGCAGCGAGGTGGCGCAGTCCGCGATCCGGCGTGCGATCCCGCTCGCGCTCATCACGGTCATATGGCCATGGGGGTACGTCCACAGATCCGTCTGCCACGCGGTGGCGAGCTCCGTGACCGGGTCCGGACCGACAACCAGGTCCTGCATGGCACGTACCAGCGTGATTCGATCGCCCGGCGTCCTGGGTGTCTGATTGCAAGCGACGAGTGGAGCGAGGGTGGACTGGAGAAACCGGCCCGCGCTCGCACGGTCAGGGCCCCACGAGCTGCTGTGCTCTCCGATCATCCCGAGGTGGCGGAGCGACGGTGTCGGCGGTCGTTGCGAGAGGGTCGTGGCCGGGTCACAGAACGGTGCGACGGCGATCACCCTGTCGAGCTCGAGCTGCGCGGCGAGCAGCGTGGCGATCAGGCCACCGAGGCTGACCCCGATGACGCTGATCTGGGGACTGACCTCGGCGCGAGCCCAGGCGATCACCGCGGCCGCATCCTCCACGGATTGACGAACGACGGCTCGGATATGCGCGGGGTCGAGACTGAAGTAGCCGTCGCCGCTTCGCTGGCCGGGCAGCGTTCGCCGCAGATGGTCGGGCAGGTCGAGCCGCGCGGTGTGCGCCCCACGCAGGCGCATCTGCTTGGCGAGCCACCGGTCATACGTCGTCTGTGGCACGGCGTACCCGTGCAAGAGGAGCACGAACGGCGCGGGCCCCGGCTCGCGCCGGACGTGTGCCGTTGCGACCAGGCGGCGGCTGCCCCAATGGCCTCCAGGCCCCTGGCTGTCGCCCTCGAGCTCCAACTCGCGCCATCGCGGGCCGTCGAGCGACTCCCACTCGCGGTTCACGCGGATTGGGCGAGGATCGTGAACGCGGCTCGCTTCCCAGAACTCGACGGGATCCGCCGGGGTGCGATCGATCACCTCCGGGCGCGTGATGCCGACCGCGGTCAGACGAACGTGCACCATCCGGTCGAGGATCAACGAAACGGTCCCGATGAGCCGGTCGTGCGAAGTCTCGGAGCTCATGGCAGATACCCTCTACCCCAATGATGCCCCGAATACGCCAGTCATGCCCCGAACCGGCGATTGCGTAACTTCCTCGCGTAGAACATGATCGAACGTGGCCGTGCCAGAGTCGCCGCCCCCGCTGCGCGTGGTTGCCGCCCCAGAACACTCCAACGACTGGGAGCGCGTCTACCAGGAGCATGTCGCTCCCCTTTATAGATACGTCTACTCGAGAACCGGCAACACCCCCGACGCTGAGGACGTCACATCGACCACCTTTCTCAGAGCGCTGCCCCGGCTGCGGTCCGATGTTTCGACCGCCGAGATCCGGGCATACCTGCGCGCTACCGCTCGGACCGTGCTCGCCGATGTCTGGCGTCAGCGCCACGGAACGATCCTCATGGAGTTCGATGATCAACGTGACGCCGCACCGACCGTCGACCAGGGGCACGACGTCGACGTGAGCCCGATTCTCGAGGGGCTGCCCGCCAATTACCGGAGCGTGCTCGAGTTCAGATTCCTGCGCGGGTACTCGATCCGCGAGACCGCGGCGGCCATGGGCGTGAGCGTCGCCAACGCCAAGGTGCTGCAGCTGCGCGCGCTCCGTCGCGCTGCGACCACGGGGGTTCGTGATGTCGAAAGCTGATCGTCGCCTTGCGCGCTTCGTCAAGGCGCTCATCGCCAACCGGAGGCCCCCGCGGTCACCCGCGGGTGACGACTCTGCAGCCATGCAGGTGGCCACGCGTCTTCGAGCCGCGCATCCCGGCGGCTCGACTCCGTCTCCGGCATTCGTCGACAAGCTCGCCCGCCAGCTGCGTGAGGCGTCGGATCACGAACCCGGCTGGACCGAGGCGGGGATGCAACGCCGCCGCTTCCTGATCGGGGGCCTTGCCACGGTTGCCGCGTCAGTCGCGGCCGGGGTGGGGGTCGAACGGATTCGAGAGGTGATGACCGAGCCTGCCAGTGGTTCGGGGACCATCCAGCCCTACATCAGCAAGTGGGTGGCGGTCGCGACCCTCGCGGAGGTCACGCCCGGGAAGATCAAGCAGTTCGCCGCAGGGGGCCTGCAAGGTGTGGTGTTCACGCTCGAGGGCGAGATCCGTGCGCTGAGCTCGGTGTGCACGCACCAGGGATGCACGCTGGTGCCTGAGACGCCGAACAAGCTCGTCTGCCCGTGCCACCCCATGAGCTTCAACCTCACCGGCGCGGCCAATCCGGGTGACTACCGCCTGAACCCGCTGCCGGCGATCCAGACGCGTGTCAACGCGGGCAGCGTCGAGGTGCTCGTCCCCGACTGGGTCTGACGCACGTCCGTCCCGGTGTGCCGGCACTGCGAGGGCAGTGATCCGCCGCCCTTGGCCCTCCGTACCAAGCGGTGACAGGGCGGAGACATGACGGCCACTCGGATCGCCAACGACCGCCCCAGCGAGGTGGACACATGGCCAAGGTGACACGGCGGACGTTCCTCTCCACGACGGTGGGGGCGGCGGGCGGAGTGGCGGCGATGGGGCTGATCGCCGGACCGAGCACCCTTGTGGAGGCTGCACAGAACGTGGCTGACGCAAGTGACGATCCGGTATCCGGTGAGCCGATGACCGCTTACGTGCGGGATGCGACGACAGGCGAGATCTCGGTGATGGTCGGTCACCGCGAGGTCGTGACCAAGGACCCGCAGCTCATCCGCCGCCTGCAGCGCGCAGCGCGCTGACGCAGCGACCACAACAGCATTCACAACCTCACGAGGGGTACACATGTCCTCGCACCGTGAAGCTCCGGGCATCTCGAACGACCCGGTTGCAGACAGCACTGACCTTTACGCGTTCACCAGTCCCGATCATCCGGACACCGTCACGCTGATCGCCAACTACATCCCGCTCGAGGGACCGGACGGCGGCCCGAACTTCTACAACTTCGGCGAAGACGTTCTCTACGAGATCGTTGTCACAACTGGCGGCAGCGTGACCGATGCCATCACCTACCAGTTCAAGTTCACCACCGAATACACCAATCCGAACACGTTCCTCTACAACACCGGGCCGATCACCAGCCTGGCCAGCTCGTCCTGGAACGTTCGCCAGTTCTATTCGGTGACGCGGATCGTGCATGGTCACGCCGAGGTGCTCGCCGGCAGGCTCGCGTGCCCGCCGGTGAACGTCGGCGTCCGCTCCACCCCGGACTACGCCAGGCTCGCCCGCGCCGCGGTGCATCCCCTCGATGGGGGCTGGGTCTTCGCGGGCCAGCGCCGTGAGGGCTTCTACGTCGACCTCGGCTCGATCTTTGATCTCGGTGCGCTGCGCCCCTTCCAGAACCTGCACCTGATCCCCCTTCCCGCCGTCGGCGGCGTCGACTCGACCAAGCCGCTCAACGTGCACACCATCGCCATCCAGGTCCCCAAGACTCATCTCACCAAGAACGGTCGGATGCCCACCGATCCAGCCAGCGCTGATTCGGTGATCGGCGTGTACACCACCGCGAGCCGGCGCAAGTCCACCGTGCTCGAGCACGGCGGTCGGGCCATGGACGTCGGGCCCTGGGTCCAGGTCTCGCGCCTGGGGATGCCGCTGGTGAACGAGGTCATCATCCCGATCGGAAAGAAGGACTTGTGGAACTCGACCAAGCCGAGCCTCGACGCCCAATTCGTGGCCAACTACGCCCATCCTGAGCTCGCTGGTCTGCTTCCGGTGCTCTATCCGGGCGTATTCCCGCACCTCGCGGCGTTCACGGCCGCCCGCGCCGACCTCGAGGCAATCCTGCTCACCGGCATCCCGTCGGGCATCGTTTCCGGCTTCCAGAACTCAACCGGATCGACCCCGGCCGACCTGCTCCGCCTCAACATGGCGATCCCGCCGGCATCGTCTCCGAGCGTCAACGGCATCCTGGGTGGGGACCTCGCCGGATTCCCGAACGGGCGCAGGGTCTTCGATGACGTCGCGACGATCGAGATACGCGCCGTCGCCGGCGCCACCATTCCACTGGTCGACTCCAGCTACACGCCTGACGGCGCCGCCAATCTGGTCAGTGACTTCTCGGCCGCCCAGTTCGGCGGCGGTGCGGTGCCCGGCAACGGTCGGTACATCGATCACTTCCCGTACCTGGGCACGCCGCACAACGGATTCGACACCCCGAGTTGACGGAGATCGAGTCCGCCACCCCCGCTCCGAGCGGGCCTGCGGTCCTCGACATAGGTGGGGGAACCGGAGCGCTGCTGGTGATCGTGCCGGCAGCGCTCCTCCACACCGAGATCGAGGTCAGCCCCGAACAGCGGCCCAGGGACCGCACGCATACCGGGGTCCATGGGCGGCCGATGAACGGCGACCATGTCCCGATCGCCCTCTTTCCGTCGCTCGACGCGGGCACCTGGACGCTCTGGGGATCGGGTTCGTGCGCCACCCGCAGCGTCGAGATCCTGGATGGTCAGGTCACCGAGGTGGACTGGCGCTGACGGCACCTTGACGCTCCCCAGGGTTTGCGTCTACCGTAGCCTGATTCTACAGGCGTTCAGTAGAATTCTTTGCATCCGAACGGGCTGCTGGAGGGACCTGATAGATGGGGTTGTCCTTGGAAAACGTCGATTCGGACCGGGTCGCAACGCTGACCGCTCGCGAGGAGGCCGAGTTCCGGGCTCGACGTACTCGTTCGAAGGAGCTCTGGAAGGAGGCGACGGAGTACATCCCACGCGGGGTGCCCAGCTCCTTTCAGGACACGCCCCCGCAGCCGGTCTTCATCGACCACGGAAAGGGGAGCCGGGTCTGGGACGTGGATGGCAATGAGTACGCCGATTTCCACAACGGGTTTGGCGTGATGGTGGTCGGCCATGCGCACCCTGCGATCGTCGCGGCCGTCGAATCGCAACTGCATCGAGGGACCCATTTCGCACAGCCGGTTGCCGAGAACATCGTGGTCGCGCGTGAGCTTGCGCGCCGGTTCCATCAGCCCCAGTGGCGATTCACCAACAGCGGCACCGAGTCCACCCTGGATGCGATCCGCCTGGCACGTGGCTTCACGGATCGCGAGCGGATCATCAAGATCGAAGCCTCCTATCACGGGCATCACGATGCGTTGCTGGTGTCGGTCGAACCCCCGGTGGATGCGATGGGCGACGCCGACTTCCCGAATTCGGTGCCCATGACCGGCGGGATCCCCAAGTCCACAGTCGAGCTCACAACGGTCGTGGGCTTCAACGACCTCGCCTCGCTTGAGCGCGCGTTCGCGGCGCATCCCGGGGAGGTCGCGGCAGTCATCGTCGAGCCCGCGATGATGAACATCGGCTTCGTGCTCCCCGACGATGGGTACCTCGCCGGCCTGGTCGAGACCGCCCACCGGCACGGCGCTGTGGCGATCTTCGATGAGGTGAAGACCGGGGTGACCATCGCCCCTGGCGGTGCAACCGAGCGCTTCGGCGTCGTGCCTGACATCGTGTGCCTCGCAAAGGCGATCGGCGGCGGACTCCCCTGTGGCGCGGTGGGTGGGCGCGCCGACATCATGGCCACGATCACTGACGGCAAGGTCGCGCAGCTGGGCACCTTCAACGGCAATCCGCTGACCACGGCGGCCTCGCGGGCGACTCTGCTTGAAGTGCTCACCGGCCAGGCCTACTCGCATCTCGATGCGCTCACCGAGGAGATGAGCGGCGGCCTGCGCGAAGTGATGTCTGAATACAGTCTGCCGTTCCACGTGGTTTCGATGGGAGCGCGCGGCTGCGTGACCTATCGCAACGACCCGGTACGTCATTACCGTGACTACGCGGCCATGGACAAGTCGCTCGCCTACGTGTCCTGGCTCTTCCAGACCAATCGGGGTGTGCTGATGGCGCCTGGCGCCGAGGAGAACTGGACCTTGTCAGTGCAACATTCGTCCGACGACATCAAGCGCTACGTTTCCAACTTCCGCGAGTTCGCACGGGATCTCACAGCATGAGCACCGTTGCGACACGAATCCTGCGCAACTTCGTCGACGGTGACTATCGCGATGCGAGCTCTGACCTCACGACGGCGCTGATCAACCCGGCGACAGGCGAGGAATTCGCCCGGGCCCCGGTCTCGAGCCCCGCCGATGTCGACGCCGCGCTGCAGGCCGCACAACGGGCCTTCCGCGACTGGCGCGACACCACACCGAAGGACCGCAGCCTCGCGCTCCTGAAGATTGCTGACGCCTTGGAGAGGCGTGCTGAGGAGTTCGTTGCGCTCGAATGCGAGAACACCGGCAAGCCGATCTCGATGACCAGGAGCGAGGAGATCCCGCAGTTGATCGACCCGGTGCGATTCTTTGCGGGCTGCGCAAGGATCCTCGAGGGTACGAGTGCCGGCGAGTATGTCGCGGGCCACACGTCGATGATCCGCCGCGAACCTGTGGGTGTCTGCGCGCAGGTCACGCCCTGGAACTACCCGATGCTCATGGCGGTCTGGAAGTGGGCGCCGGCAATCGCCGCGGGTAACACCGTCGTGCTCAAGCCGTCGGATACCACGCCGGTGACGACGTTGTTGATGGCCGAGATCATGGCTGAGTTTCTTCCCAAGGGCGTCTTCAACGTCATCTGTGGAGATCCGACCACCGGAGCGGCGCTGGTCTCGCACCGGATTCCGGCCATGGCGTCCATCACCGGCAGCGTGCGAGCCGGCATGGAGGTCGCCCGCCTGGCGGCAGGCGACCTGAAGCGAGTCCACCTGGAGCTCGGTGGCAAGGCTCCGGTCATCGTCTTCGATGATGCGGATATCGCTTCGACCGCCGAGATGGTCGCCATGGCCGGATACTTCAACGCCGGACAGGACTGCACGGCTGCCACCCGAGTACTGGCGGCATCGTCGATTCACGACGAACTGGTCGCCGCGCTTGCCGAGCAGGCTGCGGTGAACAAGACCGGTGCCCCGGACAACGATGACGTGGCGTTCGGACCGCTCAACAATGCCAGGCAACTCGATCGCGTCCTCGACCTCGTCGGCGGCGCCCCACCGCATGCGGACGTGGTTGCGGGCGGGCATCGTGTGGGGGACCGCGGCTACTTCCATGAGGCGACCGTCATCGCCGGGCTTCGCCAGGATGACGACCTCATCCAGCGCGAGATCTTCGGGCCGGTCATCACCGTGCAGCGCTTCAACGACGAGGCGACGGCTCTCGAGTGGGCCAACGGCGTGGAGTACGGACTCTCAGCCAGCGTCTGGACGCATGATCACGGCCGCGCGATGCGGATGGCGCGCGCGCTGGACTTCGGCTGCGTCTGGATCAACACGCACATCCCACTGGTTTCGGAGATGCCACACGGGGGGTTCAAGCATTCTGGATACGGCAAGGATCTGTCGATGTACGGGTTCGAGGACTACACGCGCATCAAACATGTCATGAGCAATAACGACGCCTGATCTTTCAGGCGCGAGTCAGGAGGATACGGTGAGGAGGAACACATGGCGACGTTAGTGGAGCCGATCGTTCACGGGAAACCGGTTGAATCGGAGCTCAAGACCAACACACTCACGTTGTTCGATACAACGGTCATCGCTACCTCGAGTGTCGCCCCGGCCTACACGCTGGCCGCCACGGCAGGGGTTCTGGTCGCAGCTGTCGGGCTGGCGTCACCAGCTGCAATTCTGGTTGGCTTCATCCCGGTCCTTTGCATCGCAATCGCCTACTACTACCTCAACCGTCAGGATCCGAACTGCGGCGCATCGTATTCGTGGGTGAGCCGCACCCTCAGCCCGCACATCGGCTGGCTGTCGGGCTGGATTCAGCTCGCCGCGAACGTCCTCTTCTGCGCGGCCGCTCCGCTGGTTGCCGGCGCGTACACGCTGCAGCTCCTCAACAGTCTGTTCCCCAGCTGGATCACGGCGAACATCGCCGGGGACAACCGGTGGATCGCCATCGTCGCCGTCCTCTGGCTGGCCCTGGTCACGTTCATGGTTGTACGGGGCATCCGCATCACTGCCAACTTCCAGTGGATCCTCGTGTTCATCGAGTATCTGATCGTTCTCGCATTTGCGCTCTGGGCTTTCGGGAAAATCCTCGGTGGACATCACGCGGCGACCCCCCTCGCGGGTTGGTGGTTCAACCCGGGCGCACTGGGTGGGCTCGGCGGTATTGCGACCGGCTCGGCGCTGGCAGTGTTCTTCTTCTGGGGCTGGGACACCGCAGCCAACGTCAACGAGGAGTCGAAGGACGCAAACGAGTCACCCGGCCTCGCCGGCATATACAGCATGTTCATCCTGCTGTTCATCTTTCTGCTGGCCGCCATGGCGATGCAGATCTACCTGGGATCGGCGGCGCTGACAGATCCGGCCAACTCGAACGACGTCCTGTACTTCTTCGCACAACAGATCGCTGGGACGCCGCTTGCATACCTCATGGTCCTGGCGGTCCTCTCCTCCACCGTCGCCACAACCCAGACCACACTGCTCCCGTCGAGCCGGCTGACGTATTCAATGGCGCGCGATGGTGTGTTTCCACGCTGGTTCAGCGCCATTCACCCTGCGTGGCGGACTCCCTGGGTCGGGACGCTCATCTCGTCGGCCCTTGCTTGCGTCGTCATCGCCCTTGATGTGATCTTGTCGTCGACCGTCGTCGGGGGTATCTTCTCGAGCTTGATCCTCGACATCGGCGTTCTGGTCGCCATCTATTACGGGATCACGGGCATCGCGTGCACCTGGGCGTTCCGCAAGGTGCTGTTGACGAGCGTCACCCGTTTCGTGTTCGCCGGAATCCTGCCATTCCTCGGAGGCCTGTTCTTGCTGTTCATCGCCTACGCGGTGGTTGCTCCGAATAACCTCCCCTACGGTCAGTCGCTGAGCTGGGCGGCCAGCCTGCCGATCCTGGTCACCGTGGGCATCGGCGTTCCGCTGCTCCTCCTCGCCATGGCGTCGAACCACTCTGGCTTCTTCCGCGAGAAGACGGTGTCGTACGTCTTGATCAAGGGCCAGCTGATGGCTTCGGTTGACGGTGCGCGGCCGGTTGAGCTGGCGGTCGCAGCCGTCGGCGTCGGTCCCGCCGACCCCGGCCCCTCAGACCCGATCAAGTAACGAGTAGTACGCGCCGACGAGTGGCAGAAACCAGGGGTGCCCCCGGTACAACGGGATCCGCGGAAAGCGGAGATCCGAGAAGGCCGGTTGGGCACCTCCGGCGATCCACTCGGCGGCGAGAGTCCCCATCCAGCTGCCCAGGGCGACCCCGCTGCCGCAGTAGCCCATCGCATAGGTGATGCCGTTCGACCGCGTGAGGTGGGGCAGTTGGTCGAACGTGAATCCGACATTGCCGGTCCAGGCATGGGTCACGGGAACACCGGCGAGCTGCGGATAGATGTCGATCATCGCCGCGTACAGGCGGTCGCGGGCGGTCGGCACGCTCACGGGCACAAAGCTGGTGCGGCCACCGAACAGGAGCCGTCCATCGTGCGACAGCCGCCAGTAATGCAGAAAGTTTCGGGTGTCGCTCATCATCCTGCGCTGCGGACTCACCTCGGCTGCGCGTGCGTCGCCGAGCGGCTCGGTGGCGATGATGTAGCTGCCGATCGGGATGATCCGCCGTCGCGCCCACGGCGCCGCGTCATCTGTGTAGCCGTTGGTGGCGACGAGGACGTCCCCAGCCGTGATATCGCCGCGCGTCGTGCGGACTCGCGAGCCGGTGCGCATCGACTCGGTGGAGATCACCCGGGTGTGCTCATACAGCGCCGCGCCGTTGGCGAGCGAGAGGCGTGCGAGTCCCGCCAGGTATCGGGCGGGGTGAATGCCGGCTCCGTTGTCGGTGAGCATCCCACCGAAGAAGCCGCGGCAGGGTGCCTCACTTTCGAGAGCGGCCTCCTCGAGCATCACGGTCGATTCTCCGAGCCGCTGCCGGCGCTCGGCCTCGTCCTTCCGCAACGCTTGCATCCGCGACTTCCGGTGCGCGAGGTGCAGCCAACCGGACGGCGCGTACATGGCATCCGGCGAGGCCGCGGCCGCGGTCTTCGCGACAAACGCATAGGCGTCCACGCTGGCGTCGTGGAGGGCGCGACCGGCGTCCCCATACTTGCGTTCGAGGTAGTCGAGGTCGCGTCGCACGCCGGCGTGGACCATCCCCGCGTTGCGTCCGCTCGCTCCCTCCCCGAGCGCGCCGGAGTCGACCACCGCCACCTGTTTGCCGTGCGAAGCGAGCCGCGCAGCAGCGGCAAGCCCGGTGAATCCCGCTCCGACGACAACGACATCGGCGGTTACGGGGAGCGGCGACTCGCCGAGTGTGGGAAACGCGGCGTCGTCCCACCAGAGCGGAGTCTCGCGATAGGTCTCGGCGAGCGGCGCCGTCCTCTTCGCGGGCGGACCAGGGGGCGACCAGAGGCTCATAATCTACTCAACAGTGACAAGTTCGACTGGGTCGGACAGCGTACCTGCTGCCCGCCTCGTGTCGTGTCGAGGAGTGTCCACGTGGACGACATCCGCATCGGCGAGGTGGCCCGGCGAGTCGGCGTGAGCCCGTCGACGCTCAGAGCGTGGGAACGCAAAGGGCTGGTCCGACCGATGCGCGCGGGTGGGCGTCACCGCCGGTACACGTCAGAGGACATCGCCCGGCTCCGTGATGTTCACGCTCTCCTCACGCGTGGGTTCGCGCCGCCGGCGTTGCGGTCGTTGATCGCCGGTGAAACCGTGCCCGAGGACCACGTCGTCGGCAAGCGCCTGCGTGCGGCACGCACCAAGCGAAGCCTCTCGCTGCGGAGCGCCTCGGAGCGAGCCGGCATCTCTGCGTCGTACCTGAGTCTGGTGGAGCGCGGCCTGGCCGAACCGTCGGTGTCCCTTCTTCAGCGAGTCGCGTCCGCATACGGCGGCACGCTGCTCGAATTCTTCGGCGCAGCCCCGGCGGGACCTGCGGGACCGAAGCTCGTGCGCAGCACCGAGCGGCGCAGGCTGCGCGGCTTCGACCGCGTCGAGATCGAGGACCTCGTCACGTTTCCCAATGCCGTGCTGGAGATCGACATCTTCAGTGTTGCACCCGGCGGCGGCAGTGGCGGTGCGTATTCCCACGACGGTGAGGAGGCGATCTACGTGCTCAGCGGAGAGCTCGACATCTGGCTCGACGAAGCCGAGCACTACCACGTCGAGGCAGGCGACACGCTGTATTTCCGCAGCCCGCAGCAGCATCGCTGGATGAATCAGTCCAGCTCGACGACCCGGCTGTTCTGGGTCAACACACCGCCAACCTTCTGAGAGGAGCGCGCACCCATGGACACGGTCGAGAAGTACCGCCGCTACATCACCACCCGCGCGCTTGCCGGGGTGGAGCCGATCACCGTCGAGAGCGCTCGCGGGGCGACCGTGACCGCGACCGACGGCGCCGAGTACACCGACCTCTACTCCGGCATCGGCGTGGTCAACGCGGGTCACGTGCCGCCGAAGGTCGCGGAAGCCGCCAAGCGGCAGATCGACAAGGTCGTGCACTCCTGCTCGTATGTCTATCACGTCCCCATCGTCGCCGACCTCGCCGAGCGGCTAGCGGAAGTCACCCCGGGCCGTCTGCAGAAGACGTTCTTCGGCAACAGTGGCGCCGAGGCCGTCGAAGGTGCGCTCCGTCTCGCCCGGGTTTTCACCGGCCGCCGCGAGGTCATCGCGTTGCAGAGCTCGTTCCACGGGAGAACCGCGGGTGCGCTCGCCGTGACCGGCAACGCGCTGCGCAAGCATCGTGGCGGTGCTCAGATCGCAGGGGTCGCGTTTGCTCCGACCCCGAATCCATATCGCTGCCGCATGTGCTCGGGTTCCTGCTCGCTGGCGTGCGCCGATGCGGTGGACGACGTCATTCGCTATGACACCAGCGACGACGTGGCGGCGTTCATCATCGAGCCGATCATCGGCGAGGGTGGCATCATCCCGCTGCCAGCCGGATATCTCCGCCGAGTCAAGGAGATCCTCGATGGGCGCGGGATCCTGCTCGTCGTGGACGAGGTGCAGAGTGGGTTCGGGCGAAGCGGCCGGATGTTCGCGGTCGAGGCACACGACGTCGAGCCCGACATCATGACCATGGCCAAGGGAATCGCGAGCGGCTTCCCGCTCGGGGCGTTCATCGCCCGCGAGGAGATTGCGGATGCGTTCGAGCACGGTGATCACATGAGCACCTTCGGGGGCAACCCAGTGTCATGCGCCGCGGGCGTTGCCACCATCGACATGCTCATCGAGGAGCGCCTTCCCGAGCGCGCGGCGCGGGTCGGCTCGATGGTCATGGCCCGCCTCGATGCATTTGCCGTGGAGTCGGAACTGGTCGGGGATGTGCGCGGCAGAGGGCTGATGATCGGCATCGAACTGGTCCGAGACCGCGTGACCAAAGAGCCGGCCGTGGCCGAGGCAGCGGCGGTCAAACGGCACTGTCGAGAACGTGGCGTGCTCATCGGCGTCGGGGGATCGCACGGCAACGTCGTGCGGATTCAGCCTCCGCTGGTGATTGCGGAAGAGGAGCTCGATCGGGCGATCGGCGTCATCGAAGAAGCGGTCACGAGCCTGGCCGCGCAACCCGTCGGGTGACCTTCCGCGGCCTCGAAAGCCTCGTGCAGGGACAGAGTATCAGGAGGTAGCGACGTGGACTGGAAGCTCGAACTCATCGTCGTCCCCGTGTCGGACGTGGATCGCGCGAAAGCCTTCTACATGAACCAGGCCGGCTTCGGGTTGCTCGTGGATCACAGCGCCGGCGAGGATTTTCGAGTCGTCCAGTTGACGCCGTCGGGGTCCGCGTGCTCGATTGCACTCATGAAAAACGTGGGCTCGGCTGGGATGGTCCAAGGACTGCACCTGATCGTCTCCGACATCGACGCGGCGCGCGCGGAGCTCAAGGAGCGAGGCCTCGACACGGGGGACCCTTTCCATTTCGACTTTGATACCGGTGCGCAGCTCCCGGGCACCGATCCCAACCGGACCGACTACAACTCCTTCCTGGCCTTCAACGATCCGGACGGCAACCAATGGATGATCCAGGAGGTTGGTCGAGCGACGCCTCAATAGCCCTAACGTCGCCGTCCTCGTCGGTGAGGATGTCGCGAACGACGTAGCCGAGGCGACCGAGGTCGTCCCTGAGCAGCTCCGCCTGGTCGCCGCCGAGCTCGAGCAGGACGACGCCGCCGCGCCGAAGAAAAGGCCGGCTGTCGTTGAGCACGCGCCGGAGGACGTCGGTGCCGTCCGGACCTCCGTCGTAGGACAGCGGCGTCTCGAACGTGAACGTGTCTCGCTGGAGGAGCGGCAGCTCGGGAGTGGGCACATAGGGAACAACGCCCACGATCACGTCTACGCGGCCGACGAGCTCCGCGGGCAGCGGCGCGAAGAGATCGCCCCGAGATACATCGACGCCGTTCGCGAGCGCGCACGCGACGGCGCCCTCGTCGATTTCGGATGCTGCGACACGGGCGCCGGGGCGGTACGCGCTGAGGACCGTCGCGATTGCACCGGATCCTGTGCAGAGGTCGATGGCCACCCCGTCATCCGGGAGCCGTTCGACGGCCCTTCGT